>NZ_JAMPQO010000027.1:0-31481 GCF_028482485.1 Providencia sp. PROV116
TAACGTTGATGGTCATTGGAAGGATATGTCCAAACGTAATGGATATGGTATGACTTTAGGATGGAATAGCGTAGAAAAATACTCAGATAATGGCGTGCAGCTAACATTCAGTACTGCATACCTAGATGCAATAGCAGAAACAGATTTATCGTTAGGTGGCTATGCTTTGTGGCGTCGCGCTCAACTAGGTTATATCTATGCGCATAATAATATTAAAGATTTTAATGCAGTAAATATTTCGACAGACCCTAATTCAGTGTTGAATAACATCCCAGGTAAATATGATGTTCATACTTTATATGCTTCTTATGAGTTACCTCAAATTTTAGCTATAGATAATTACAAAATTTATCTTGGTGCTTATTACTCTAAAATTAATGCAGATAACCCTAATTTGATTAGTCATCATGATGATGAACGCTATGGTGTTCGTGCTCGCTTCAAATATTTTTTCTAGTCTAAGTTAGGCCGTTCTTCCTATGTGTTGTTAATAAATAGGAAGATCGGCTGCGAAATAACTATCAAAAAGATTTTTTATTTATTTCTCTTGTGTTTTAACGCATTTCTATATTAAAAATCATCTGCTGACATGATCATTGTCAGTGAATTTTGCTTAATGATTAGGCAGAGTAATTTTTTTTATAATTACAAAATAAGACAGGCAGGAGAAATAAATGATTGAGCTCTTAATCGGCGTTATTGTCGCCATTGGAGTTGGGCGTTATATCATAAAAGGGTATTCCGCAACGGGTGTGTTAATGACAGGAGGGATTTTACTTCTAATCATTACCGCTATTATGGGCAAAAGTATTTTACCAGGTTCTGTTCCAACGACGGGGTGGCGTGTAACAGATATTCTGGAATACATAAAATTCCTATTAATGAGCCGAGGTGGCGACCTTGGTATGATGATCATGGTGTTATGTGGGTTTGCATCTTATATGACTCACATTGGGGCGAATGATGTTGTGGTGAAAATCGCTTCTAAGCCATTAAAAATGATCAACTCACCTTATTTGTTGATGGTTGCTGCTTATATTGTGGCATGTTTGATGTCACTGGCGGTATCTTCTGCGACAGGCCTCGGTGTATTACTGATGGCGACATTATTCCCTGTAATGGTGAATGTCGGGATCAGCCGTGGTGCAGCAGCAGCAATCTGTGCATCGCCAGCGGCAATTATTTTAGCGCCGACATCTGGTGATGTTATCTTAGCGGCAAAAGCGGCTGAAATGCCATTAATCGACTTTGCATTTAAAACGACCTTACCGATTTCTATCGCGGCAATTGTGGCAATGTCAATCGCTCACTTCTTTTGGCAGCGTTACCTCGACAGAAAAGAAAATGTCACGACTGAAATGTTAGATGTGAATGAAATTAAAACCCATGCTCCTGCTTTCTACGCTATTTTACCTTTTACGCCAATTATCGGTGTTTTAGTGTTTGATGGTAAATGGGCGCCTGAATTGCATATTGTTACCATTATTGTTGGCTGTATTATTTTGGCTGCAATCATTGAATTCATCCGTAGCTTCAGCGCTAAACATGTCTATAGTGGCTTAGAAGTTTGCTACAAAGGTATGGCAGAAGCATTTGCAACGGTCGTTATGTTATTAGTGGCGGCTGGGGTATTTGCTCAAGGTTTAAGTACCATTGGCTTTATTAAAGGGCTCATTGACCTTGCACAGTCATTCGGTTCTGGCGCAATTGTGATGATGATTGCACTGGTGGTGATTACGATGTTAGCTGCGATGACCACAGGTTCAGGGAATGCACCGTTCTATGCATTTGTTGAACTAATTCCTCATTTAGCAAAACAAATGGGGGTCAATCCTGCTTACTTAGTGATACCAATGCTACAAGCCTCTAACTTAGGGCGGACTTTATCGCCGGTATCAGGGGTTGTCGTGGCCGTATCTGGTATGGCAAAAATCTCTCCGTTCGAAGTCGTGAAAAGAACGTCAATCCCAGTATTAGTTGGATTGGTTGTGGTTGTAATTGCGACAGAAATATTAGTGCCTATATATCTATAACATTTCAGTTTCTCAGGTAAAAAAAAATGGCTGAGCGAATAACTCAGCCATTCCTCGAATTAAAAATTAAATACTTTATATCTAAAATTTACTCTTTTAATTGATTGCGAAATTATTTTTTTACAGAATAATTACGTGGTGTTTGTTCTTTTACGTTATTAACGAGATCTACCCCAAAAAGTTGAAAGAAATAGAGTAATTAAATTAGGTACTGTTGCCCATTTAATGCAAAATCTGCACATCTTATTTTAATAACGTTAATGATGAAGAACACAAGATGAGCACAATTGAAAAAGCAGTAGTTACAGAAGATAAACCTGTCAGTAAGTGGACTTATAAGGATTTTACTTGGGTACTTTCTTTATTTGGTACCGCCGTGGGGGCAGGCGTTTTATTCCTACCAATTAAAGCTGGTGCTGGGGGTTTTTGGCCATTAGTAGTATTAGCAATAATTGCAACACCAATGATTTGGTTGGCTCATAAAGGGTTAGCTCGCTTTGTCTTATCCTCAAAAAATCCAAATGCCGATATTACCGATACGGTAGAAGAGCATTTTGGTAAAGTAGGCGCAAATATTATTACATTTGCCTATTTCTTTGCTATTTACCCTATCGTATTGATTTACGGTGTCGGTATCACGAATACTGTTGATTCGTTCTTAGTAAATCAATTAGGAATAGACCCACTACCACGATGGTTATTGTCTGGAGTATTGATTGCTGCAATGACTGCTGGTGTGGTATTTGGTCGCGACCTTATGTTAAAGCTCACCTCCCTAATGGTTTATCCTTTGGTATTCATTTTGTTAGCTTTATCATTGTATCTAATCCCTGAGTGGAATATGTCCATGCTAGAGGTGGCTCCTGATTGGAGTGCAATGCCTGTGATTGTTTGGATGGCGATCCCACTTATCGTATTCTCATTTAACCATAGCCCAATCATCAGCCAATTTACTAAAGACCAACGTCAGCAGTTTGGTGATAATGCAGTGGTAAAAACGGATATGATTACTGGTGGTGCAGCATTGATGCTGACTGGTTTCGTGATGTTTTTCGTTTTCTCTGTGGTGTTATCACTAAGCCCAGCAGAGCTTGCCGTTGCGAAAGAACAAAATATCAGTGTGTTATCACATATTGCGAATATCAACCCATCGCCAATCCTATCTTATTTAGGGCCTATTGTTGCTTTCGCTGCGATTGTATCAAGTTACTTTGGTCACTTCTTAGGCGCTCACGAAGGTTTGGTTGGGTTAATTAAATCTCGCTCTTCTTTCTCTGTGAAGAAAATTCAAACGGCATCCATGTTATTTATTGTGATAACAACCTGGATTGTGACTATTCGTAACCCAAGTATTTTAGGCATGATTGAAACGATGGGGGCACCAATGATTGCCGCTATCCTATTCATTCTACCTGTTGTTTCGATGAATATTGTTCCTGCAATGAAGAAATTTAGCACTTCAAAACTGGCACAAATTTTCACCTTTATTTGTGGGTTAGCATCTATTACTTCGGTTATTTATGGCGCTTTCTTATAGTTATAAATAAAGTTATATAAGACGTAAAGCCACGACCTGTAGGGGTTGTGGCTTTTTTTATATCAATACGAAATAGGTTATAAGGATAGACACTGATATAACTCATTTTTAAGCTGAAGGGTGTGATAATCACCATTGCTGCATCTATCAATGTGAAATAATTTCAAGTTCAATTAGTTGCTCGCTATGGTGTCTTAGGTAATATCTAGAGTTATCACAGCATCATAACAACATAATTATGAACCTCCTCTGGCAATTGCATTTTCCAGTGTGTCGTAACAAGGATAACGAATGAAATTAGAAACATTATCGATTCACGCGGGCTACTCCCCTGATCCTACTACCAAGTCTGTTGCCGTACCGATTTACCAAACGACTTCTTATGCTTTTGATGACACTCAGCACGGCGCTGATCTCTTCGATTTAAAAGTCGCGGGTAATATTTACACGCGAATTATGAACCCAACGAATGATGTTCTAGAGCAGCGTGTTGCTGCCCTTGAAGGCGGTGTGGCAGGGTTGGCTGTTGCTTCTGGAATGGCGGCAATTACTTATGCGATTCAAACAGTCGCACAAGCTGGGGACAACATTGTTTCCGTGGCAAAATTATATGGCGGAACATACAATTTACTTGCCCACGCTTTGCCACGCTTAGGAATTGAAACCCGTTTTGCAGAGCACGATGATTTAGCAGCGCTTGAAGCGCTTATTGATAACAAGACTCGAGCCGTATTCTGTGAGTCAATTTCAAACCCAGCGGGTTTTATTGTGGATATTGCTGCACTCGCTGAAGTTGCACATCGCCATGGTGTGCCTTTGATTGTCGATAATACCGTAGCGACCCCATATTTATGTCGCCCATTTGAACATGGGGCGGATATCGTGGTTCATTCATTGACTAAGTATATTGGCGGCCATGGTACATCACTGGGTGGAATGGTTATTGATTCAGGTAAGTTTCCATGGACAAAATACCCGAATCGCTTTTCGTTATTGATAGAGCCGGATGTGGCATACCATGGTGTCAGTTATACCGAACATTTTGGTGCAGCGGCCTTTATTGCTCGTTGCCGTGTTGCGCCATTGCGCGGAACGGGGGCTGCATTATCACCGTTTAACGCATTCTTGATTTTACAAGGTTTAGAAACCCTCGCGCTAAGAATGGATAGACATACCGAAAATGCGCTAAAAGTTGCGAACTACCTGGAAAATCATCCACAAGTAGAGTGGGTGAAATATGCAGGGCTACCGAGTAACCCTGAACATGGCTTAGCGCAAAAGTATATGAACGGCAAGCCAGCAAGTATTATGTCGTTTGGTATTAAAGGTGGCCAAGAAGCAGGGGCACGCTTTATTGATGCCTTGAAACTGATTGTGCGGTTGGTAAATATTGGTGATGCTAAATCACTAGCCTGCCACCCTGCATCAACGACACATCGTCAACTTAATGATGCAGAGTTAGCGCAGGCAGGAGTTTCTCGGGATATGATCCGCTTATCAATTGGCATAGAACATATTGATGATATTTTAGCAGACCTTGAACAGGCGTTAGCTGCTGCCAAATAGTTTTACTTTGTATGAATAATAACCGGTTATGGTGAATACCCTGACCGGTTTTTGTTTATAAACTGCCGTACACTTTTTTGTATTAATGACTAATATTAAGAACGAATTAAATTTTCACCTTATTTTTAAATACTGAACTATTCTTTAAACACTCAGTCTTATTATTTGATTCTTATCTCTTTTTGTATATGAATTGTAGTATTCATTTATTGATTGTTTATATACAGTGACCTTTCTACCAACTAACGTTCGATTTGTTTAAATGAGGTTTAATTGCCATAACGATAATAGCTAAATAAAAAGAAAGTGTTTTTCAAATGAACTAAATAAAATTATTAAATATCAATAACAAGAATGGTTGAGATGAGATGATTATGGCAAACAATAAAGTTGCCTACCTTAAATGGTGCCTGTTATTCGGTTTTGTCCTAGTAACCTATTTTTTACCATTAAATGGTAGGTTACTGTGGCAACCGGATGAACTGCGGTATGCAGAAATTAGTCGGGAACTGATTATAAGTTATAACTGGAGTGTTCCTGAACTTTTAGATATTCGTTATTTTGAGAAACCTATTTTTGGTTATTGGGTAGGGGCTGTTTTCCAAATGTTATTTGGTGAAAATAACATTTCTGTTCGTCTTGGTGTGGTATTTAGTACATTAGCTAGTGGGCTATTTGTTTATCTTAGCGCTAAAATGGCTTGGAAAAACTCACGTCTCGCTTTCAACGCGGTGTTTATTTATCTTTCAATGTTGATGGTCTTTACCATCGGTACCTACAATATTCTTGACCCGATTGTGACAGCATTTATCACTATGGTGATTTTCTTTTTCCAATGGGGTTTAACGACAAAATACTTCTCTCATAAATTACTCGCTTTTATGATGATGGGAGTAGCCTGTGGGTTAGGGGTATTAACAAAAGGTTTTCTCGTTTTAGTGCTGCCAGTGCTTGTTTGCTCTGTTGCCGCTATTTACTTTAAGCAATTCAAAGAAGTATTTGTTTTCTCGTTTGTTTCGCTGTTCACTGCTTTTGTCGTGTGCTTACCTTGGGCCTTTGTTATTGCCAGCCGTGAGCCTGATTTCTGGAACTATTTCTTCTGGGTTGAGCATATTCAACGTTTTATGGCGAATAACGCGCAAAACAAATCCCCATTTTGGTTTTATATCCCTATCTTGCTCGCTGCGGTATTACCTTGGCTAGGGTACCTTTTTGGTGCGCTACGACACGCATGGCAGCAAAAAGGGTTACATATTTATTTTCTATTATGGTTTATCGTGCCATTTGTTTTTTTCAGTATTACTAAAGGAAAATTACTGACCTATATTTTGCCTTGTATTGCACCGATCGCGGTTCTTATGGCAGCCTACATTGAAAAAATACTGACTGAGAAAAACACACTCACTATTCGTTTGAATGCATTGATTAACACACTCATAGGTGCCGTTATTGCTGGTGGAATTATTGCTTCTGCTTATTACCCTAAACTGAATGTATATCAGGCCGATGAAAGTGGAAAGCTATGGTTAGCCGCTGGCGCATTTATTTTTTGGTTATTGGTTGCGTTGCTTTCTTTCAAACAACGGTTTTGGTATTTAGCCGCAGTGTGTACGGTGGCAATTAGCTTAACGGTAGGGCATGTGATCCCATCTCGTATTGCCAGTAATAATACGCCACAAGAGGTGATTGCGAAGTATCATCACCAGTTAGCTGATAAATCTGTATTGTTAACCAATAATGTCGGGCTAGGCACCACATTGGCATGGGTACTTAAACGCAGTGATATTACGATGCTTCACCAAACTGGGGAATTAGGCTACGGGCTAAAATACCCAGATGCCGCTAATCGGTTTTATAGCTTAAAGCAGTTACCTGATTTATTAAAAAATTATCATTATAAAGATGTGGCGGTGGTCGTAGAAAGTTCTCAGCGTGAATTGTTGGACGCATTACCCGGCAACCCAATTATTATTCGGGAAGGTAATCTTGTTTTAGCTTTTTACGAAGGCTAATAGAGTACTTTGTCATGTTGTTTGATAATAGCCGCCAAACCTAAATGGTTTGGCGGCTATTTACATTAGCGTGTAGGCTTATTTAAAGTGCTCGAGTTTGACGCTGAATGAGATTTTTCCAGACCTGCGGGGAGACCATGATAAATTAATAGCATGGCCATGCTATTACTCATTGCATTCACTTCCACTTCGTTGACTGTACGGCTGTTACGTTGATGACGGCTAGTTAACGTATTTCTCATTGGGACGTCTCCTCAGTTTCTTTGATTAGGCGATTCGCTTCGGCAAGCTCATAGCGCCTTGGTGTTAGTGCGGTTGCACTGTGATTACGGGCTAGCAAGGTATAAATGGTTGGTAAAACAAACAGGGTAAATAATGTGCCAACTAACATACCAGTGACTATCACTAAGCCTAAGCCAAAGCGGCTATTCGCTCCTGCTCCAGTGGCGAATAGCAGAGGAACTAAGCCAATCACCATTGCTGCGGTTGTCATTAGTATTGGGCGTAAACGAATTTGTGCTGCTTTGAGAATGGCATGTCGTCTATCTAACCCTTCATTGGCTTGTAATTCATTGGCAAACTCAACCATCAATATTCCGTGTTTACTGATTAAGCCAATTAATGTGACTAAGCCGATTTGGGTGTAAATATTTAATGTTGCATAACCAAGTGCCAATGGAATCAACGCACCACAAATTGAAAGTGGAACAGTAATCAAGATAATCAATGGGTCGACTAAACTTTCATATTGTGCCGCTAAGACTAAGTAAATAATGATGAGCGCCGCCATAAAGGCAAAGGCGAGGGTGTTACCTTCTTGTTTATATTGGCGCGAATCGGATTGCCAGTCATGGCTAAAACCGGCGGGTAGTTCATTGGCAATATCATCTAAATAGGCAACGGCTTGGCCTAACGTGATACCCGGGGCGGGTATTGCTTGGAAAATTGCTGCATTCTGCTGATTAAATTGCGTGAGTTTATTTGGTTCAACTTGGGTATTGATATCGACCACCGTTGACAGTGGGATCATAGTTCCTGTTTCTGATTTCACATAATGGCGTGAAAGGGCTTCCGGTGTTAAGCGTTGGCTACGAATACTTTGAGGGATCACATCATAAGAACGGCCATCCATCCCAAAGCGGTTAATATAGTTTTCCCCCACTAATAAGGTCAGTGATTCCCCGATATCTTGCATACGAATGCCTAAGCTATTCGCTTTTGAACGGTTAATACGGACTTCTACCACTGGGTTGTTGTAGTCGAGGTCACTATCTACCACCATAAACAGACCGCTTTCACGTGCTTGTTGCTTGATCTCTTCCATGGTTTTATAGAGTACCGAATAATCTTGCGGACTTCTGAGAACCATTTGGATTGGCAAGCCACCCGTTGAACCTGGCAAGGCGGGTAACTGGAAAACGAAAATACTGTTCCCTTCGACATCACCGACGCGCCCTTGTAAGTCACCTTGGATCTCAGATGCGGCGCGGTCACGCTGCTCCCATGATGTCAAGTTAGTTCCCCCAAAGCTGGCGGAGGGGCCATCGGTTCCGTTAATAATCCAAGTACTTTCTGTTTCTGGCAACTCCATGAAAACATCATGTAATTTACGCGAAAAACGTTCTACATACTCGAGGTTAGCGTGTTGCGGAGATTTGATCGCCGTTAATACACTAGACTGGTCTTCCACAGGGGCTAATTCACGAGGAGCTGATTGATAAAGCAGTGGTAAGCTAATGAATACACCAACGGCAATAACACCTGTTAACCAACGGTTTTTCAAAGAGAAATTCAATACAATGGTATAGTAATGGGCTAAGGTAGAAAAGAAGGTTTCTGCCATACGTGCCATACGTCCTTCATTCTGTTTTGAGTTCAACATAAAAGAGCTCATTACAGGGGAAAGGGTTAATGCCACAATACCCGAAACAATCACCGCCCCGGCCAACGTGAGTGCGAATTCTTTAAACAAAGCTCCCGTTAAACCTGACATCAGCCCTATTGGAGCATATACCGCTGCCAAGGTGATCGTCATCGCGATAACTGGGCCTGCCACTTCACGAGCACCAATTAAAGCCGCTAAAACTGGTGATTTCCCTTCTTCAATATGGCGATGGACGTTTTCGACCACAACGATAGCATCATCGACGACGAGACCAATTGCTAATACCATGGCCAGTAGCGTCAGTAAGTTAATACTAAACCCAAATGCCATCATGAGTGCGGCTGCACCTAACATAGATAGCGGAATAGCTAAAATTGGGATGATGACGCTGCGAATTGACCCTAAACACAGGTAAATAACCGCAATAACAATCAGTAGCGCCTCAACTAATGTGCTAATCACTTGGTCAATAGACGCTTTAATAAAGCGCGAAGTTTCAAATGCCATTTCCACCTTAACACCGGGTGGTAAGGTTTTGGTGATGTCAGGCATTAATTGATTCATGCCGTCAACGATTACCAAAGGGTTACCCGTTGGTGTGGCAAATAAACCAAGGTAAATAGCAGGCTCACCATTCATTAAACCACTGGTTTCTGTGGAAGCGGCTCCTAATTCAATGGTTCCCACATCTTTTAACCGTACTAATCCATTGCCGTCGTTGCGGATCACTAGATCACGAAACTCATCGACATTAGTGAGGTCGGTATTAACATAGACATTAGAAATCACGAACTCGCCTTTGACTTTACCGGGTGCCGCTTGGTAGTTGTTTTGGCGAACTGCTTGTGCAACATCCGCAGCGGTTAGCCCTCGGCCAGCTAATTTATCGGCATCCAGCCATAAACGCATTGCTAACTGTTGGCCACCAAAGACTTGAACTTTAGCGACACCGTCAATTGAGGAATACATTGGCTCAATGACGCGAGAAATATAGTCTGTCAGGGCTGGAATGGATAAATTGGTGCTGGAAAAACCGATATAAGCAACCGCAGTGGATTCCCCAGAAGAAAGTTCAATCACAGGGTCATAAGCTTCTTTCGGTAATTTATAACGAACTTGGTTCACCTTCGCCATTACTTGCGCAAGGGCTTGAGTGGAGTCTCGGTTAAGTTCCATTCGTACGGTGACAAGGCTACTTCCTTGCACAGAAGAAGAAGACAGATAGTCTACGCCTTCCACAGAGGAAACCGCTTGTGCGATGGGCTGTGTCACAAACCCTTGCATCAATTTAGCTGATGCGCCAGGGTATTGAGTCGTAATGGTGATCGTCGAGCTTTCAAGTTGTGGATATTGGCGAATAGGCAGTTTACTCAGCGCAAATAAACCAATTAACACAATCAAAGCACTGACCACGAGAGCCAGAACAGGTCGGCGAACAAAAATATCAGTAAATTTCATTACGCCTTCCTTATGAACCTTGAGCTGTGTTAGCGACAGGTTCAGACAATGTATCTTGGGCAACAGGGGTGACAGCAGAGCCGTCGTTTAAGCGTAATTGCCCAGAAGTGACGACTTTATCGTTAGCACTTAAGCCGTGTTCTATTTCAATTTTGCCATCCCAACGTTGCCCCGTTTTTACGGACACCCGCTTGACGGTCATCGCATCCCCTTCACCTTGCGTAATAAATACGGTATCGCCATAGGCGGTATACGTAACAGCGGTTTCTGGGATTGTAATGACTTCATTACTGGCTTGGCGTACCACATTCACATTGGCGTACATCCCAGCTTTTAATGTGCCATCGCTATTTTCTAATGTGGCTTGCAGGGCGATAGTACGTGATTTACCAATGAGTGGGTCAATGGCCGTAATACGGGCTGGAAAAGTTTTATTGGGATAAGCATCAACTGTAATATCAACAATTTGGCCTTGATGCAGTTCCGGTGAGGCCTGTTCATCTAAGGAAAAGTTGAGCTTTAAGGTTTTGGTATCCACCAGGCTGGCAATGGCTTCCCCTGGGTTTAAATACTGTCCTTCATGGACTTGGCGAATACCTATCGTTCCGTCGAATGGCGCTCGGATCGTTTTTTGTGCAATTAATGCTTGGGTTTGACGGATTAGGCCTTGGGCAATATCACGTTCAGCACGTGTGCTATCCACTTGAGCCTCTGCCACTAAATGTTGCGCAGATAATGAACGGGTTCTTTCGTATAAGCGAGCCGCATTGCGCAACTGTGCTTGGTAACGTGATAAATCCGCTTGTTCAACGGCATCATTGAGCTGCACTAATAATTGGCCTTTTTTGACTTGTTGGCCAGATTCAAATGCAATTTTCGTAATACGGCCATTGGTTTCTGCCGCGACTAACACTTGGCTGCCAGCTTCTAACTCACCCACACCGTAAAAGGTACGAGGCGCAGTATCTAAGCTAACAGGAGCCAATGCCACTTTTACTGGTGGATATTGGTAAGCTGCTTGTTCGTCTTCCTCGTTTTGGGCATAGGTCGAATAAATCGCGCTACCCGCCCCAACAGCGATTAAAACGGAACAAAGTGTCATTATTGTTTTTTTATTCATTAAATTTTCCTTCTATTTCTGCGCTTTTAACGCGAAATAAAGACCTCGAAAATGCCCTGCAATGGCGATAGCAATTAAGCCACCAATAACAGCGATATGTTCAATTGCCCAAAACATCGCGATTTGAGCCTGTTCTCCCGTGTAGCTCCAAAAGGTGTGGACAATCACAATTGTGAGGAACAAAAACACGGCTAGCGCCCCAGTTCCAAGCCATAAAAGACGATTAAATAGCACAAGAGCAGAGCCAACTAACATGACAGCGGCAGAAGCAATGTTGAAAAACCAATCTGGGTGCAGACCCGCGGCGCGCATTTCGGCCAGACTATTTTCATAATCAAAAACTTTGGCTAAACCAGATGAAATAAATAAAACCAAGATGAGTAAACGAGCAATAAACCATAAGCTATTGCTTTCTAACATTTTGGTAATCACCGATGGCATAAACCTATCCCCTTTTAAAAAGTAACCTCAATTGACAAACTAGCAGGGTGGCACTATAAAACCTTAAGTTAAGTTGAGGTCAAGCAAAGGTGAGATAAAATGGCGGACAAAGACACAAAAACGATAAAACCTCAGAAAAGCGAGGGAAAAAAAATTGATTTTACGCGGGCACTAACGGTGGGCGAAGTGGCAAAACGCTCGGGAGTACCTGTTTCTACAGTCCATTTTTATGAATCAAAGGGACTCATTCAAAGTACTCGAACTCAAGGGAATCAGCGACGATTTCACTCTGTTGTACTGCGTTATATTGCCATTATTAAAGTCGCACAAAGTACAGGGATCCCATTACATGAAATTCAAGAGGCATTAGGACGTTTCCCTGCAAATAGTGCGCTAACTTCAGAACAATGGCAGGAGATGTCGACACAATGGCGTAAATCTTTAGATAAGCGTATTCGGCAATTGACGCGTTTACGTAATGAATTGGATAATTGTATTGGGTGTGGTTGTTTATCACTGAGTGATTGCCCACTGCGTAACCCTGATGATGTCCTTGGACGAAAAGGTCCCGGCGCCCGTATTTTAGAACGTCCATAAGCGCTTTATTAAGACCCACACTTTTCATTATTTGGATGGCCACTGTTTAACGTGGCTATTTATCTAGATATATCATTAAGTAATGATGGTTTAATCCTATTTTTAACGGTAAGGCATAACTTATTGTTGAGATGGAGTTTTAATCGTTATTTACCAAATTGATAAATAAATTTTTTATTGACAACTCAAGTAGATAGTAATTTTGTAACTTAATGATAGATAGGCTATTTCTTAATTTTATTATTTTTGTATTGATTGATTAATTGCTACTTTACATTGATTCGATTTATCTATTTACTGCATAACTGATAATTAATGATTAGCTAAACATGGAGCAATCAATGTCAGTAGTGACACTTGTACTCGTTTTTTTATTAGCCGTTGTTGTGAGCGTTTTTGTTTCACGATTGCTCAAAGATATTATTCCATTACCCCTAATACAGATAGCACTGGGGGCTGGCTTGTCTTTATACGGTTTTACGGTTGAATTTGAACCTCATTTATTTCTGTTTTTATTTATTCCACCTTTATTGTTTCTTGATGGCTGGCGTATTCCTAAAGAAGCCTTATTTCAAGAAATTAAACCAATCATGTCGTTAGCCATAGGTTTAGTGGTGGTTACGGTTATTGGTATGGGGTTCTTTATACATTGGTTAATTCCGGCCATTTCTTTAGCTGTTGCTTTTGCCTTGGCTGCTATTTTGTCGCCAACAGACCCTGTTTCGGTGTCTGCAATGACCGTCAATTCCCCATTACCATCGCGAATGGCGCATATTCTAGAAGGGGAGTCATTGCTGAATGATGCAACGGGTCTGGTGTGTTTCAGTTTTGCGGTGGTCGCTGCGCTAACAGGCACATTTTCCCTTGCTTCAGCGGCGGGGCAGTTTGTATTAGTGGCTTTTGGCGGAATTTTAATTGGTTTGCTGGTGGCTTGGGCAATTGGCTGGTTAAACCAATTGCTAGTTAAGCGCACTGGGGAAGAACCTGCTATTCAAATTATGATCAGTTTATTGATGCCATTTACGGCTTACTTATTAGCTGAACATTTACATGTTTCCGGTATTTTAGCCGCAGTGGTTGCCGGTATTGCCATGCACTATGAAAAAATTGCAGGGCGTATGCAAGCCGCAACACGTATGCAAAGTAAAGCGGTGTGGGATACAGTACAAACTGCGTTGAACGGGATGATTTTCATCTTGTTAGGCGAGCAGTTACCCGGTATGTGGACAAATATGCCTGCTGTAGCAGAGGCCGCGGGTGCAAGCCATCCTTGGATGCTATTTGTTTATGTGGTAATCATTACTGTGGCCTTGGCGGTTTTACGGTTTAGCTGGGTGTGGATCTCGATGACTCTAACGGTCTTCCATAAACGCCGTCGTGGTAAAGAAGCCGATGTTATGCATATTCGTATGATGGCAGTGATGGCGACAGCGGGAGTGCGTGGAGCGATTACGTTAGCGGGTATTTTAACATTACCTTTATTGATGCCAGATGGTTCATTATTTCCGAATCGTGACGTGGCTATTTTCTTAGCAATGGGGGTGATTTTATGTTCATTACTGATTGCCAGTATTGCACTGCCTATTTTAACTAAAGGGCTGGTACAAGACTTACCTTATGATAATGACGAAATTCGAGCGCGTTTAGCCTTAAATGAAGCCGCAATGGCACATTTACGTGAATTGATGAACCACCCATCGGATGATATGGATGAAATTGCCATGCGTACTGAGGTTGGGGCACAACTGTTAGAAATTTATGGTAGACGACTCGATAACTCAGATGAAACTGAGTCAGATGTGTATGATTTACATAAGATGATTGATATGGAACGCGAGATGTCCAAGTCAGCGTTAAAAGCAAAACGTGACGCGTTATATCAAATGCGTAAAAGCAAAAATATTAATGAGAGGGTGTATCACCGTTTACGTGATGAACTTGATTTAAAAGAAGAAACACTTAATCATCATAAAAATGGTAAACATTAGTTAGTGAAAATAAAGGCCTGAATCCCGAATGTATTCAGGCCTTTTGTTTATGATTATAACTCAACTAAGTTTGACGGTTTGTATTGGTTGTTGATAAGTTAGTTGCAATTCTATTTTGGAAATTTATATGTCACAGGGTGCCGTTAGCTTAAGCATTATTATTACCATTACTTAGTGGTGGGGATATGCGACATCCTAAACCCGCCAGATAAGGCGGGTTTTTTGTTCTTATCTGGTTAACACTTCAGTAAGGAAAAATCTATACGATTAACCAAATTAAATATTGCACCTCAATTATCAAAATCAACTCGGTTATTTATTTTTACCGTGGGAGAAAATTATTTTTATTCGGATATTTTTGAATCTTGGCAATATACTGGTTTTTCTTTAGAAAGTGATGACCGCATGCTACCGCCTAAATTAGCGGGGGTATGCACCTGAAATTATTGGTATGGCAAACACTAATGCAATTGTGATTGTTCGCAGTCAAGAATGTATTATTTCTGAAACAGCCGTTCCTCCAGAGCCATTTACTCGATAGCGGCATCCGTGGTGTATTGGATGTGACGGTACGCGAAGAAAATGGCGAAGAGAGTAAATTTAGTATTAGTACCGCCTCGTTACCTCAGTTAAATGTAAAAGCGATGTGTTCCACGTAAACGAGCTCTGGACAGGCTAGCACGGTCAATTTACGGCATGGCCAATTAAGTCGTATTTATTATGATAGCTTGGTGAGTGAAAGCATCAGGTATACATGCAAATTTGCAACCTTAACGAAGGTAAGATTGCGGTTAGACTATGCCACCGATAGCGACCCGCAAAAGCGGTTGCCGATGAAAGATGCTTCAAATAAAACGATTTACAGGCAGTTAGAAATTGTGGATGAGCAAACTGGGGCGGCAGGCACAGACATTCGTGTGGGAATTCAGTCAGAGCGTACGATTCAGATACGTAATCGTATTCAAGGAGCTAATGCAGACGCAGGAAGCTATCAAGGGTCTGCATGGTTAATCGCCACATTTGATTAAATTGAATGGTTAGATATCATCCACCAATTTTCTGAATAAAACTGGATGGGCTTTGGCCTAACCATTTTTTAAACATGGTCGAAAAAGACCCAACACTGCTGTAGCCTAAATCGAATGCAACCTCGGTAATGGATTTACCCGCAGAAATGTGGGTAATTGCACTTAATAAGCAAGCTTGTTGCCGCCAGTCAGAGAAAGAGAGCCCTGTTTGAGCGCCAAAAAAACGGCTAAATGAACGCTCACTTTTATGTAATTTAGCGGCCCATTCCTGTGGTAGTGAGGTGATTTGTGGGGCTTTTAGGAATTCCCGACACAACTGGGCTAAATGTTCATCTCGTGGGATGGGGGCGTAGAAAGGCAGGGGCTCTGCTTGTGCAATTTCATGCAAAATCAACTGGTACATAACCCCATCACGGCCATTTAAATCATATTCAATCGGGGTATCAACGGCTTCGAGCAGTAACTGACGTAGTAAAGGTGAAACTCTGAGCACTTCGCACTTATTTCCTCTACGTGGAGCCGCTTTGGGCTCAATGTATAAACTACGTGTACTGACATTCAACATGCGGGTTTCATGAGGGGTATTACAGGGGATCCAAACCCCGCTATCAGGCGGGATGACCCATTCGCCGTCTGCAGTACTGACTTCAATCAATCCTGTTGCGCCATATAAAAACTGGGCACGGCGGTGGACGTGAGAATCGAGTAACACGTTTGGTAGGTAATCAGTACCGATAGCTAATACATCACGTGGAGTGGCATCGACAGTTTTTAGAGGAATATTTCGCATAGGAATTTATCTTGGCTGAGATTCAAAAATTATTATCTATCTTCTGAATATAGGCAATTTTTATTGACATAACCACATGTTTTATATGGTTGGCTGAAATTCCAATGTGTTTGACGGCTTTTCGAAAGTTGGCAAACCGGGAAATGATTACTCTAGCGCGGCAACCTAATGTATGCCAGAGGTAGAGTTATCATGGAAAATTATCACGATCGGGCAGATAGCAAGAGTCTGATTAAACCCTTAACCCGTCGTCGGTTTATTCAAGGCAGCTCTGCGCTCATGGCTGTCCCCTTTATTGCCACAAACACGGTCGCATCGACACCAGAAAACCCGAATATCATCCCAACGACAACGCTGCAAGATGAAGGTGAGAGAGTGGTCTCCACCTGTAGTAGTTTTGATTGTGGTGGCAAATGTGATATTCGAGCACACGTTAAAGAAGGGGTAGTAACACGAATAAGCACCCGTCCAGATGCTGATTTAGATGAAGAAATGCCCATCATGCGTGCTTGCGTGCGCGGCCGCAGCTACCGGAAATTTGTTTATCACCCAAATCGACTGAAATACCCAATGAAACGAGTGGGCAAACGTGGAGAAGGGCGCTTCGAGCGAATTAGCTGGGAAGAAGCGACGACATTGATTGCCGACAATATGCAGCGTATCAACGAGCAATATGGCCCTGCATCACGCTTTGTTAGCCTCAGTACTGGAGTGACTGGAGGCATTTTCTCTGGTGCGAATATGCTACGCCGCCTATTTAATATCACGGGGGGCTTTCTGGAGAATTACCATTCAGTGAGTAACGGCAATACCATGGCGGTCACACCTTATACCTATGGCACATCAGCCAGTGGTAGCACCTTAGACACGCTCGAAGATACGCCATTGGTGATCCTGTGGGGGCATAATCCTAACGAAACCATTTTTGGTCATACGAATCATTATTTTCAAAAAATGAAGAAAAATGGCACTAAATTCATTGTTGTCGATCCGCGTTATTCAGATACCGCATCGTCATTAGCGGATCAGTGGATCCCTATTTTACCGACTACAGACAATGCGATGATGGATGCCATGATGTATGTGATCATCAGTGAGGTCCTGCATGATCAAACCTTTATCGATAAATTCACTGTTGGTTTTGATGAGCACCAGATGCCCGAAGGCATACCCGAAAATGAGTCATTGATGGCGTATTTGATGGGGAAAAAAGATGGAATAGTGAAAACTCCAGAATGGGCGGAACCCATTACCAAAGTACCCGCCGATACCATACGTCAATTGGCGCGTGAATATGCCAACACCAAACCAGCGGTATTAATGCAAGGCTGGGGGCCTCAGCGTCATATCTGTGGTGAACGTTCCGCCCGAGGCGCGACCTTGTTGGCAACAATCACGGGTAATGTGGGTGTAAAAGGGGGATGGGCAGCAGGTTATGGCATGGCAGTCACGCCGGATCTCCGTAAAACTCTCGCGGGTCCTAGCTTATTTGACAACCCTGTGAAAGCGAAAATCAATATCACCAATTGGGTGCAGGCCTGTGAAAATAAAGATTTGGTAACGCCCAATAACGGTTTAAAAAACGCAGAAAAACTCGATACAGAAATCAAAATGATTTTTTCGTTAGCGGGTAACTATATGACCAACCAGAACCCCGATATTTTGCATGCCGCTAAAGTTCTGGAAGATGAAAGTAAAGTTGAGTTTATTGTTTACAGTGACTTATATATGACTCCCAGTGCCAAGTATGCCGATATTTTACTGCCTGAAACCAGTTTCTTAGAGCGTTGGAATGTGGGTGGCACATGGGGAACGGGTAATTATATTATTTTATCTGAAAAAGTCGTCGAGCCTGAATTTGAGCGCCGTAGTGACTATGAATGGTTACGCGACGTGGCTGAAAAACTCGGTGTTGGCGAAAAATTCAGTGAAGGCCGTACAGAAAAACAGTGGATTGAGTATTTAGTCAATGACGCTCATCAAAAACGCCCAGAAGATGGCATTCCAACCTTTGATGAGTTGCTGGTTAAACGTCGACATCTATTAAAACATAAACCGCACGTGGGGCATGTCGCCTTCGAGAAAAATATTAACGATATCGAGAATAACCCGTTTGAAACACCATCCGGAAAAATTGAAATTTTTTCTCAGCGCCTTTATGAGCGTAATGACGTGGACATCCCTGCTTTATCTCATTATGTGCCTGCTATTGAGGGGCCGGAAGATGAACTAGCTTCCCGCTATCCATTGCAATTAATCACTTGGAAAGGTCGTAATCGTGCCAATTCAACGCAATTTGCTAACCCGTGGTTACAAGAAGTACAGCGCCAAGAGTTATGGATCAATCCCATCGATGCCAAAAGACGAAATATCACGGATGGGGAGCGAGTTAAAGTGAATAATGACCGCGGTATCACCATGGTACCGGTCAAAATCACCCAGCGCATTATGCCTGGTGTTGTTGCTTTACAGGCAGGAGCGTGGTGGCAACCTGATGAAAATGGCATTGACCAAGGCGGTTGTGCGAACGTTTTAACATCTTCCCGCAGTACAGCAATGGCACATGGAAATGCCCATCAAACCTTATTGGTGGAGGTAAGCAAAGCATGAGTAAATTTCAGGTTTATCCCGCGGTTAGTGACAAACAGCTTGGCTTTTATATTGACTCTGCGCGTTGTTCCGGTTGTAAAGCCTGCCAAGTGGCGTGCAAAGATAAAAATAACCTCGACGTGGGTCGCAAATATCGTCGTGTATATGAAGTTGCTGGTGGTGAGTTTATCGAAAACGGCACAGGGGGGCTGGTGAATAACGTCTTTGCCTATACGTTGTCCATTTCATGCAACCACTGTGCCGACCCAATGTGCGTGAAAAATTGCCCGACGACAGCCATGCACAAGCGTGACGGGGATGGCATTGTGATGGTCAATACAGATAAGTGTGTGGGCTGTGGAACCTGTGCGTGGTCTTGCCCGTATGGTGCACCGCAAATGAACCCTGAAACCAAGCAAATGTCGAAATGTGATTTTTGTATTGATTTACAACTAAAAGGGGAGCAGCCCGTCTGCGTCGCCACTTGCCCATTAGGAGCCATTCAGTTTGGCCCGATAGATGAATTACGACAACGGTATGGTGAGTTAGCGGATGTTCGCGGACTTCCAGATTCATCAATAACTCACCCTAATTTAGTGATCCACCCACATCTTGGGGCGGGTCGTACACAAGACTCACAAGGAGAAGCCAAATGAATGAATGGCCACTGTTATTATTCACATTTTTAATGCAAACATCCATTGGGTTGAGTCTGATGTTAGCGCTTTTTGCAAACAAATTATCGGCGAATTTAACGGGCAAAACGCACGCACAGTTTTTGCTGTGGTATGTATTTGTCGCCTGCGTATTTGCGGGTATCGGTTTATTGTCCTCAATCACCCACTTAGGGGTTCCTTTAAATGCGCCTAACTCACTGCTGAATATTTTTTCATCGTGGTTAAGCCGTGAAGTGGTATTCACCGCTACCTATTTTGCTTTTCTCGGGCTGACTTTCCTATGGTTATGGCTCAAAAAGGAATTGTCATATTTGCTACTTGGCTTGGCCATTATTGCAGGGCTATGCGATGTGTATGCCATGGCTTCAATCTATCGTTATACATCAATGTTAACGTGGATGAATGATAATACGTATTTGATGTTCTACGGCACGATGTTTACTGCGGGAGCTGCTGGGTATTATTTATTAATCAATTTGTTATTGCGTTTTAACATCGGAGCCGTAGAGACTCAGATATCAACTCGTGGGTTATGGATGTTATGGGCGGTGATTGGGGTTAGCTTACTGGTTCGTTTAGCTTATCAGCCTGCCTATGAAAGTTACTTGGTTCACACTAGCTATAATAATGAATCCATTACATTTCCTATCGACTCTATCCATGCTTACCAAGGGATTTGGTCACTGCGTATCACGAGTTGGGTAGTTGGAATATTGGCGGTGATGGTATTGGGATATGGGTTGTTTCGTCATATACGACAAACGGCGAATAGGGTTATGACTTCGAGCAGTAAAGGATATTTAGTGGTTGGTTGTACAGCGGCGATGGTTGCTGAGTTTATGCTGCGTTACTGTTTTTACACGATCCACATATAGATAACAGCGTATTGCTTAGGAAAGTATCTTTTTTATGATCCATTTTTCACACTATGCAGCGGCGTTTAATATTTTAGGCACATGCTATTTATTTTCACCCAATGACGATGCAAGTCATTATGCAATAAGCTTTTTCAAGTTAGATGACTTCGCATCTCAGTGGCCTTGTAAGGTCAGCATCTCGCTTAGCGAACGGATCTCGGCATCGCTAAATATTGAGATTGCGGCACTGCATACTCAGTGGACGGATTTGTTTATTGGACCTGAAGCATTACCCGCCCCGCCATGGGGCTCGGTATATCTTGACCCAGAGGGTGTTTTGCAAGGTTCTTCCACGGTGGCATTGAGTGAGTTTTTAAAACGGGAGCGTTTAAAAATACAGACCCGTTATCCAGAGCCCTCTGACCATGTTGGTTTAATGTTATTTCAAGCGGCAGTTTTGGCTTCACAAGTCAGGGAGGCCGCATTAAAAGAATTGTTGAATGACCATTTGGGAAGTTGGCTACCACAATTTTCTCAGCAATTAAATCGAACAAGGTATAGCCCATTCTATAATGCATTAACTGAATTAGCTCTGGTGACTGTCAGGTCGTGCTTGTAATATTATTCAATATTTTTGATTGTTAAATGGTTAATTAAACGTAATATTTGAATAGGTGAAAGGTTAACAAATTTTAATTAAATGAAAATTGATTTAGTTATAAGAAATGCAAATTAAAATGATTCTTACTTTATCTTTCTAAGCCATAATGCATTTTTAAGCCATACTACTTAATGATGTTTTGGATATCCATAGGGGGTATAAAGTGGTCAATTTATTAAATCGTTTGTTGTCCCATGAAGATGCTGGCAGGTTGTTATTGCGTCTTTCTGTTGGTGGGCTCATGTTGTTTCATGGTATGAGCAAATTAATGACTGGTGCGAGTGGTATTAAAGCGCTGCTGGCTTCTTATGGTTTACCTGAATTTATTGCTTATGGAACAATTCTAGGTGAAGTGGTTGCGCCTATTTTCATTATTTTAGGGATTTTAACTCGTCCATCAGCTTTATTAGTGGCTTTCACCATGGTGGTTGCATGGTTAATGATTGGGCTAGATAAAACATTTGTATTGGATAAAACCGGTGCATGGGCGATTGAAAGCCTAGTGTATTTCTTCTTGAGTGGTATTGCATTGGCATTTTTAGGTGCGGGTAAATATTCCATTATTAAAAACCCGAACTGGCGATAAACCTGTTTTTCTTTTGTGTTTGACATTGCCTTTGAAAAAAGACCATCAAAAAATTTCTGATGGTCTATTTTTTTGAAAAATACCTGTTAATGATTTTCTAACACGGATTCACATGCAAACAGTATTTTAACGTGATGAGTTTCTTCTATTTCTTTGAGTGTTTTCTCTATCCGTTCTCTCATTAGCACGGATACACTTTCATGGTCAGTTTCCATGCTTTTTCTCCTGTAACGTTTTATCGTTAACCCTTAACACATACCACTTGGCGTAGGGTATGAACAATTTCTACCAGTGATGATTGTGCTGCCATTACCGCGTCGATGTCTTTGTAGGCCATCGGTATTTCGTCAATCACATCACTGTCTTTTCGGCACTCAACATGGGCAGTCGCCATTTTTTGGTCGCTAACTGAGAAACGCTTTTTGGCTTCAGTTCGGCTCATTACACGGCCTGCACCGTGGCTACAGGAACAGAAACTTTCTTCGTCTCCTAACCCGCGCACGATAAAGCTTTTCGCCCCCATAGACCCTGGAATGATCCCCATTTGGCCTTTTCGAGCGGATACCGCACCTTTTCGTGTCACTAAAACGTCTTCACCAAAGTGCTGCTCTTTTTGCACATAGTTATGATGGCAATTTACAGCTTCTTGCTCTGTAATAAATGGTTTTGGAATTTCACGCGATAGTGCTTCTAACACGCGGTGCATCATCACTTCACGGTTATGGCGGGCAAAGTCTTGCGCCCAACCCACTGCTTCCATATAGTCATTAAAATGTACGCTTCCTTCTTCGAAATACGCGAGGTCTCTATCAGGTAAATTAGCAATATGCTGTTGCATATCTTTTTGTGCCAATGTGATAAACAAGTTACCAATCGCATTTCCCACTCCGCGTGACCCGCTATGTAGCATCACCCATACACGGTCTTGTTCGTCTAAACACAGCTCAATAAAGTGGTTTCCCGTTCCCAACGTCCCTAAATGGTTATAATGGTTAGTTTGGCGCAGTTTTGGGTACTTATCGCAGATACGCTTAAACTCTGCATCTAAATGTGCCCAGTGGCTATCGACAATATCCGGTGTACGATGCCAAGCCCCTTTATCACGCCCATGTCGATGGGTGGTTCGACCGTGTGGCACTGCCGCTTCAATGGCAAAACGGATATTTTGCAGGCTATCCGGCAAATCCGATGCCGTTAAGGACGTTTTTACGGCAATCATTCCACAACCAATATCCACTCCAACCGCCGCAGGAATAATGGCCCCTTTAGTTGGAATCACGCTTCCAATGGTTGAACCTTTCCCCACGTGTACATCAGGCATCACAGCAAGGTGCTTGAAAATAAACGGCATTTTGGCGGTATTTTGTAGTTGTGTAACTGCTTTCGGGTCAACAGGAACTCCATTGGTCCACATTTTTACCGGTACGCCATTTTCTTGAGTTAATTCGTTGAATTTATTATTTATCATTATTTATTCCTTAATTTTTACTAATCCGTTTAATACTTGGTCTAATCCACCGTAAACAGAAATTTGGTCGATGCGATGCGCAATATTTTCTAAGGTTTCGAGCTCTTTCAAACGCAAGGCAATGGGGTTGTTTTCCATCACTTTAGCGGTGTTTAGCAGTGAGCGAGTCGCCGCGGTTTCTTCACGTCGGCGGATCACGTTTGCTTGTGCCGATTTCTCGGCTTCGACTACTTGGGATAAAATCGTGCGCATATCTCCCGGTAAAATAATATCTTTAACACCAATGCTATCGATTTCTAGGCTAAACTCAGTGACGTATTGCGCCACTTGAGCCAACATCAGCTCATCAATTAGTTGCTTGTTTTCTAACAGTTCGTCTAAGGTTCGAGTCCCCACGATTTCTCTTATTGAGAATTGTAATTCACGATATAAATGTTCTACAGGCTGACTCAATTTTGAAAATGTCAGCAAAACATCCTGATAGCGCCAATTAGCACACAGATTGACGCGCAATGTGACTTTATCTTTGGTTAAAATTTCTTGCCCGCTGACTTCAAGTGATTGCAAACGCGTATCAATGATTTCAACCTCATGTTTATGGTTAATTTTCCAATAGCCGTAAGTTCCCGGTTGTAATAAATCTTGTATCTCACCATCAATTTTTAGCATACCGACATGCCATGCAGGTACTTGGCTAATCAAGGCCAACTCATTGCCTTTAATGCGTTTTTTACCCATTAATCGGGCAACTAAGGCGGAGTCAATAACACTATTTTCTAGTGATTGCAGTTCCACTTTTAAGCTATTGCCATTTTTCCAATACAACCGACGGGTTGCTGGTGGCAAGATTTCTGCCAAGCTATTGTGCAAGTAAATAAAACCAATCTCATCATCAGCTAAAATGATGTCAATACAGTGCTCATCAACCCAATCAGAGTGAAATTGGCGTAAGTGGTCGGCCAATTTTTCATCAATGGCCTCATTGTCGAGGGTGAACAATGACACTGTCAATCGATTGAACCAGTCGTTTAAATGGTGCTCACCCGCTGTTAGTAATTGCTTAAAATCCCCATTTTTAGCGGTCAATGCGATTTGTCCTTGAGCGATATTGATTTTTTTCATTATTTTTCCTTTTTTATGGTTTATCCACCACTGAAGAAAAAAGTGAAGTGGTGAGGGGAAAAGTAGAGTGCCCAGTACGGCTGTCTAAATTTCTGCTCATCACTCGGCAAGGTTCTCGAGTGGTGGTTTTAAGCTTAACTTCAACTTAGTTTTATACAGTTGGATTTGTATTTTTTTCAGGAGTCGAACCTGATAGCTAGGCTATTACCAAGGTATCTTACTGACGGCGGCATACAGACCATGTAGTGACTAACGCCACCATGTCTGCACCGGTTGAACGCGAAGTTCAGACAATTTTCGGCAGTGGATAAATAGATAATTGCCAGAAGCGTGCCAACTTTGATGAAAATATAATAAATATTTTATGTCATTGAAAAATAACAAATAAATATTTTAATGAAATTTTACTAACATTGAATGATGAAATGAATTAGGCTATTTATTATATTTTTATCTCGTCTTTTATAAATTTATATAAACTCATTATGAATAAAAAACGCAAAGTTGTTATTGGCGTACTGGGCACGGTACTCGATAGGCGAGGTAAAAAAGCCAATCGCTGGACAAAGTGGCGCCCAACGGTAGGCTTGTGCCAACAACCTGATTTGGATATCGGTCGCTTTGAACTGCTACATCAGGTCAATGACTATGGCATGGCGCATCGGGTGAAGGAGGATATTGAGCAAGCCTCTCCCAATACCGAAGTGGTGCTGCATGAGGTGGATATTGCCGACCCGTGGGATTTCGAAGAGGTGTATACCTCGTTATTGGATTTTTCTTCAAGTTATCAATTTGATACTGACGACGAAGAGTATCTGGTGCATATCACGACGGGCACCCATGTGGTACAAATCTGTTGGTTTTTATTAACCGAAGCTCATTATTTACCTGCCAAATTAATCCAAACCTCTCCCAGCCAAAAGGGGAGAGAAAAAGACCCAATCGGCATTCATACGGTGATTGACCTTGATTTAAGCCGTTATACCCACATCACCAGTCGCTTCCAAACAGAGCAGCAACAGCAGGTATCCTTCTTAAAATCCGGGATTGCCACGCGTAATGCTGCGTTTAACACCATGATTGAGCAAATCGAGCGGGTGGCTTTGCGCTCAAAAGCGCCGATTTTACTCAATGGCCCAACGGGGGCTGGGAAGTCGTTTTTGGCGCGACGCATTTACCAATTGCGGGAAAGCCGCCACCAAGTCAAGGGGCGTTTTGTGGAAGTGAACTGCGCCACTTTGCGCGGTGATAATGCCATGTCGACGCTATTTGGCCATGTCAAAGGGGCGTTTACTGGGGCACTAAATGCACGAGGCGGTTTGTTAAAAGAAGCCGATGGCGGCATTTTATTTTTAGATGAAATTGCAGAACTTGGCCTTGATGAACAAGCTATGTTACTCAAAGCCATTGAAGAAAAACGTTTTTTTCCTTTTGGCTCCGACAATGAAATCCACAGTGATTTCCAGCTGATAGCGGGAACCCACCGCAATCTTGCAAAGCAAGTGGAATCGGGTAAGTTTCGTGAAGACTTATACGCCCGTATCAATATGTGGACCTTTGCCTTGCCGGGGTTAAAAGAACGTCGTGAAGATATTGAACCCAATATCGATTATGAATTAGCCAAACTTTGCCAAGATCAGCAAAGCCAAATCCGCTTTGATAGCGAAGCACGCAGCCTGTATGTGAAGTTTGCTTGTTCCTTGCAAGCCCAGTGGCGCGGCAATTTCCGTGAATTGGGGGCCTCGATTAGCAGGATGGCGACCTTTGCCGAGCGCGGGCGCATTACTAAAGTGGTTGCCGAGGAAGAAATTGGCCGTTTGCAGTCTCAATGGCAGCCAAAATCAACCAATACATTTCCAAAGCAAATTGGTGAGATTGATTTATTCGATAAGCAGCAACTGGCAACAGTACTTGAAGTTTGCCGCCGTTCATCTTCCCTTTCCGAGGCAGGTCGTGAGCTGTTTGCGGTATCACGGCAACACAAAAAACAGCCCAATGATGCGGACAGGCTGCGAAAATATCTCGCCAAATTTGAGTTGGATTGGGAAGGGGTGAAGGGAAATAATGGGTAAACAAAAGCCCCCGTAAGGGGGCTGATGGGGTAAAACTGAGTTGGTTTAAATTAGATAGTGATTAATATTCTTGAACACAAATAATAGATAATCTTTCCTTGCTATTTATTTGATTTATAAATGCGCCCATGTGACCATTAGCATTTATCATATATTTAGAAAAACTCCAATTACTAATCCAAAAATATTGCTCTGTAATGAATTTTTGTGCGGTATCCTTCCCCCACTCTTTACTTAATAAGGTGATATTTTCTTGTGTCATGACCTCATTGGGTGATTGACACATCTTTAACGCTTCTTTTGGTGTTCCTTTTCCATTGTGGGTATACCACGACTCTAAGGTAAAGGTATAGACCATATTCTTGATATTAGAGCCTCTAGATTTTCCGGTGATGGTGACTTTTGCTTTGGAGCTGTCTTTCGGTTGTTTATTCAATGTCACAATACCTGTGCTATCAATATATAACCAATTTTGATCAACCGTCCAACTATAGTCAGAACCAGTCCATAGTGAAGGGTTGATTTGAAATTGCGCGCCAGTATATCCGACATGAGGGAATTGCTCATCAATAGAGTAGTTTTTCTTATCCCCTAGTCGTGTAATTGACATTTCACCGTAATTTATAATTTGAATGGACTGAGCACTATCATTATAACCAATTGAGCTATTGTCTAATGTGATTTTGGCAATCCCTGACCTGTTATCGTTATGAAAGTTAGCCTCATATTTCCCTGGTTCAATTTCTGTTATTGTTTTCGGTTGATTCCAATAATTAGAGTGTAATCTTGGATTTTTCCCCGTTATTGGGTTGCCATTATCGTCTTTAAGTATTAGGTATAGTGTGGCAAATGTTTTCTTAGTGTCTGTCTCATAGCGGTTTGCTGTGAGTTCACTTTTCCCTGGACCAAACACAGGCGCGCCAGTTTCAACCGTAATTGTTTTTGGTATACTACGAACTGGAACAACACTTGCTGATATCGAATGTTTTCCGGGTGTTGCAAGTTTGAGGTATCCTGTATATCGACGAGTGAAAGTGTCTTTTTCGATATTCCATTTAACTTGTAATGAAATGTTATTTGTATCAAGTAATTTAATATCGGCAGTATCAATAAATACATCATTACCATATCTATCCTTAATTTTTAACTCAAAATCAGCTTTTTCACCAACTTTAATCGTACTTTTATCAAGCTTCAATTGAACGACTACAGTGTTACCAGTGTCACTGAATGGAATAACAGATACCTGTATTGTACCCAAAACCTTATTGACTTCTGCGGTCAGATCATATTGTGTTGTTTGAGTTAGCGCTACTGTTGTTGTGTATTCTCCTTTCTGTGTTGAGTTTTCTTGCAATGTCTTAATGGGGATAGCTGTTGATGTTTTAGCGTCCATCAAACTGATATCTGTTGCTTGTAATTCAGTGACGCCATTACCATATTGGTCGGTTAACTTGAATGTTAATTGGAACTCTTGTCCTGGTTTGGTGATGTATTTCCCTGAGCCATCTGCGGTTATTGAGGACTTCATGCTCACATGAGCCACATTTTTAACCCCTTTCGGATTTTCAATCGTGATTGTGGTAGTATAAGGGTGCCCATTAACCTTAACAGTTACTGGATATACACCAGCTTTCGTCAGCAATAAGCTTGATGTGTAGTTGCCATTATTACTTTCAATCCATTTTGTCTGTGTTGGTGTGCCTGCAAGTTCCATGGTGATATTGGAGGCATCAACAGTCACAACGCCATTACCGAACTTATCTTTCAGATTGAGTTGAAGATTGGCGTTAGTACCAATGCTTAGTACTGCAGGTACATTTAACTCAACTTTCGCGACATTTTTAGCGCCTTCTAGTGGTTTCACCTCAATGTCGATATTTTTTACCTGTTTATTTACATCAACCAATAATGTGTGCTTTTTAACTTTCTCTAGTGTGATTTGAGCCGTATAGACACTATCGTGTGATGCTGATTTCGCCCACTGTGCTTTTGTGGTAATGGTGTCGTCAGTATTTTTGAACTTAATGTCTTTCGTTGCGATATCTGCCACTTCATTGCCATATTTATCAAGCATGGTGAGGGTTAATGTAGTGCTTTCACCTGCACTCATTGAAGTTACTGCAGGAGTTGATTTAATCTCATTAACATTGCTAGCGCCTTTCAAAGCTTTCACCGTGACTTCCTTGGTATTGGCATCTTGTTTATTCACCGTCGCGGTTAATGTGTGTTTACCCACTTTGGTTAATGGTAAGGTGGCTTTATACACGCCTACCGATGCCATATGCCAAGCAATACTGTGGCTATCAATAATTTCTGCGCTATGGCTATCGGTTAACACAATATCTGCCCCATTGACGTTAGTCACCAAATTGCCATATTGGTCTTTCAGCTCTAAAGTTAATTCAACTTCTTTACCTGCATCAAAGGTCTTGAGGTTTGTAGTGATTTTTGCATTTTTTACCCTATCTTTGCCACTTGGGTAAGTTGCTTCTACGGTTTGAATGCGGCTTGGTTGCTTATTGACAGTGGCTTTAAACTGGTAATTATCGACAGTTTTTAACTGTTGTTTAGTGGTATACACGCCATTTTGTGAGGAAACCCATTTAACATTTGTAGATTTTCCATTATTGGTGAGCTGAATGTCTTTATTATTGATATCAATAACACCGTTATCAACACTGTCTGTTAGCGCTAATATTAAGGTCACCTCTTTCCCCGCTTCAAGAGTACCTACATCGGTTTCAAGAGTGGTTTTATGGACGTTATTTACCCCTTTGGCTGGGGCAACGATTAGTTCAATCTTATCGCTAAGTATTTTGCCTGCGGAAACTTGAATAGGCTGCTTGTGTAACTTGTTCATAGTGAGTTCTTGAGAGTAAAACCCATCTTTAAGTTCTTTCCATATGGAGGTCGATTGCAAGTCAGTTAATAACTTCAATTTCGATGATGCCCCAGTCAGCTTGTTACCAAACTTATCTTTTAGCCCCACTTTTAGGGTGACTTTTTCCGCGGAATTGACCGTGTTTTTTGTTGCATTATAGGTGATAGATAGGGTCTCTAATGAACCACGCAGACCATCTTTATCATAAGAGGCAATCGGGATTTCTGTTGGTACTTTGACGTTCCAATTAGTGCTCTCTGATTGGCCATTGACTTCCACTGTTATTTTATAACGGCTTGCTTTGGATGCAGGAAGTTGAGCGATATATTTATTCATCACATTCTTTTCCATAAAGACAATACTTTGCTCTTTATCGTTAATTTTCATTTTGATGTCGCTACTGCTAACATTTTTAACTGGGTTGTTATATTGGTCAGTTAAACTAATGGATAATGATGATGGTTGTCCTGCGTTACTGTCGGCTATCGGTAAGATAGTGATTGTTTTTACAGCATCTTTACCGGTTGGTGAATTGACCGTGATATTGGTTGTATTTGTAGATGTACCAACACCGGCACTCAGAGTATGTATTTTAACGTCACTGAGCATGGTGGTGGCGGTATAGGTACCTAAGTCACGGCTATCTTCTTTCCAAATTATTGGTCTTTTGTTAGGAATGTCTGTCGAGTGAATGTCGCTATTGTTGAGATTGATAACTGAGTTGTTATCGATATCTGTTACCTTTAAGGATAAGGTCACGTTATCACCTGCAGTGATCACGTTTGGTGTCGCCGTTAGCGTTACATTGTGGACTCGGCTGGGGTCTGTTGAAGGCTTTACTTCAATTAACACATTTTTACTTTTTTGTTGATTAACTGTCGCTCCCAGGGAATGAATACCTGCAATTGGGATGACGGTTGGCGTGGTATAAATACCGTTTGTTTGGTATTTCCAGATTAAACCCGTAAGGGCTTTCTTAGTATGCGAATCATTAATGACGATATCAGCCGCATTAACACCCTCAACGCCATTATTCCATTGGTCGGTTAATGTGAGTGTCAGTTCGGTTCTGCTACCAACGGCTAATTGATTAATGCTAGCCTTAAATTCAACAGTTTTTACATTTGCTGAACCTGTTAATGCGCTGACATTAATCACCAGTGGGGTATTTGTTCGGTTATTAACGCGACTGACAAAGGTATTCTTTCCTTGCTTATGTAATGGGAGCTCGGTGGTGTAAATACCATTGCTTTTCTCTTGCCATATCGGGTTAACAACAAGTGTACCGTTATGTTCTAACTGAATGTCGTTAGCGAGAACTTTTTCAACCCCATTGCCATGGCTATCAGTCAATGTTAATTGCAATTCAACTAACTCTCCCATCATAAGAGTTTTGTTTGTTGCCTTTAATTCCACATTGCTAACAGCAGATAGCCCCTGTGGTGCCTCAACATTGATATCCTGTGATTGGATAGTGTTATTGACAGTAACCTTTAACGTATCAGAGCCTAATTTACGCAATAATAAGTCGGCGGTATAAGTGCCATCCGCATGGTCTTTCCATATGACAGGTCCTGATTGCTGGTGAGCAGTCACAATACTGTTGCTAGAAACCTCTTTTAGCCCATTACCAAAGGCATCTTTCAACGTGACGGTGAGTGTGACTTTCTCGCCAGCTTTATGTTTACTGGTTGGCGCTACATTCAGCAATACTTCATTAACGACTTTGTATTGGCCTTTCTTACCACTCCCATCCCTAGCAACAGCAGCAATTGGCACTGGTTTGCTAACATCAAATAATTTTTCGATTGAAGTGACATTTTGAGTTGGGATAGATGCAACCATATTGTGTGAGCCACTTTGCTGTCCGGGTAATGTCCCAACGTATTTGCCCGTAGGGACTTGAGCAACTTGCATGGAAATTGGTTGTTGCTGATCGACGGTAACGGACAGGCTGGTAATATTGGATACTGGGTGCCCATTTGAGTCAGTCAGGGAAAAGACAACCGTACTGTCAGAACCTGCAGCTACGGGTACAACATGGACAATTTCAACATTATTGACCTTGCTTTTCCCTTCATTGTTATGAACCGTAATCTCAACAGGGAGG
>NZ_JAMPQO010000028.1:0-75307 GCF_028482485.1 Providencia sp. PROV116
ATTAATGCCTGATTGTGGTTTGACATAAATGGTATCGGTTAGGCTCGATGTTTTATTTACCGTGATAAATAATTGATCTTTGCCCACTTGCGTTAAGACTAAGTTAGCTGTATGGGTTCCATCTTGTTGTGCGACCCAGCTGACATTTCCTTTTTGGTTATGAGTAAGGGATTGGGCTAAATCGACGCCAGTTAGTGAGTTTTCAAAGGCATCTTTTAACGTAGCGATTAGTTGTAAGGTGTCACCTGACTTTAACTCTTTGATGGGGGAAACAGTCAGTGTCGCGCGATCAATTACACCGCGAGAACCTGATTTACCACCATGATTAATCGCAATAGGCATTGGAGCATCCACGGTTAAGGTTGATCCTGTGGACTTAACGCCACCAATAGTGACGATGACTTCATGGTCTCCTGATTTTTGGCCCGAAAGGGTAGCGGTATACGTTCCTTTGTTGTTGGTTTCAGTGATCTTAAGCAACTGTTCAGCGCCATCGATAGAGACGACTGCGTTATTATCTATCCCTATAATAGGTTGGTTATTGGCATCAGTGAGTGCCAGTGTGATGGTACTTGTTTCACCAGCCGCAGGTTTAGTGATGCTTTTGATTTCAACCTGTTTAACTTGAGTCGTCCCTGTGGCATTGCCGACTTTAATGTTAAGTGGTGAGCTTGGATGGCGATTAATGGTAGCGACTAAGCTATCTTCTCCAATGTTAGTTAGTGGTAAAACAGCAGTATAGCGGCCATTTCGGTTGTCTGACCAACTGATGGTGTTAGCTTGCTTATTTTTTAATTGAATATGTGAAGCATTGATGCCTTCAAGGTAGTTACCAAAAGCATCTTTTAGCGTCACGGTTAATTGTAATGAATCACCGGATTTTAAATCGTTGGTTGATGATGAACTTAATTCAACGGTTTTTACTACTCCACGTTGATTTTCGCTACCACTGCCATCGTTATTTTTTGCAGTAATAATCGCCGGTTTTTTCACTTGCCAAGTTCGTGATGCGACTTGCTTGTTAGCACTGACTTCAACGGTATAATCTCCCATTTTTTCAGCGGGTAATGTGGCGGTGTAGACCCCTATGTTGGATACTGAATCTGTAAACTGTATTTTTTTAGGCTGGTTATTAACTTTAACACTAATGTGGTCGCCAATTGCGGTGACGGGGTGCTGATATTGATCAGTCACTTTCACCGTCATTGTTTGAGCTTCCCCCGCCTCACTTGCATAAATAGGTTCAAGTACTACACTAGCAATTTGTGTACTTTCTGATGTGTTACCAACGCTAATGTTTACATCTTGAGATTGCCCATTGATGCTCACTTTTACAGTATCGCTAGCGAGTTGGGTAAGCAATAAATTAGCGGTATAACTGCCATTTTGATTATCTTTCCACGTCACCTTGGTTTTTTGGGTGTGTGTCAGGGTAATATTGCTCGTATCAATTCCTTTTAAGCTATTCCCAAACGCATCTTTAGCGGTAACGGTGAGTTGCAAAATGTCACCAGATTTAAGCGCAGAAAGAGTTGAGGTTGTGAGGCTGATATTATTAACAACACCCCGTGTTCCCGCTTGGCCAACTGGGACTACAGTAATGGTGCTGGTTGTATTGACAACCCAACTCATTGATGCCGATTGCTTGCCTACTTTAGCTTCGACGGTATATTTTCCTGATAGCATCGCAGGAAGTGTACTTGTGTAGGTGCCTTTTACGTTTTTGTGCTCGGTAAAACGAATAGGAATGTCTTTACTGTCGATTTTGACTGTAATGGCATCAGCAATATTGGTAATGGCGTATTTACGTGAGCCAAAGCCATAGGCTTTTACGGTAATAGTTTGTTCAGTACCTGCACTCGTACTCGGAATTGCCTCTAGCTCGACTGCGGTCACATGTGCCACCTGCTCACTATTTGCGACATCAATGATAATCTCATCACTTGTTATTTTTTTATTAGCCTTAGCGACTAATTTATCCTTTCCGAGAGTATCGAGTATGAGATTTGAATGATAGGTGCCATCTAAATTATCTTTCCATGGTGCGTTTCCATTCTGACCAGAAGGTAAATCAATTAATGTTGTATCCATTCCCTTTAGCGTATTGCCAAATGCATCTTTCAACGTGGCGATTAGGGTCAAGGTATCGCCAACCTTCAGGCTGTGGCGTGGTGAGGTTTGAAATTCAATGCGATCAACGCTTCCTCGCTCATTGGGTTGTCCAGTCGGATTGGCGGTAATGGTAGATGCTTTACTTACATACCAGATCCTTGACTCAATTTTTTGGTTAACTGAAGCCTTAACAGTATAGGTGCCAGAGAGTCTCCCTGGTAAAATAGCGGTGTAGATCCCCGGGCCTTTTGTGGATTTCGTCAGTTGGAAAACCTCTTTTTGGCCTTCAATGATGAGATGGATTTCATTGGCTATTTCAGCTACTGGATGATGATTTGCATCCGTGATTTTTAGTGTAATAGTCTGAGTTTCACCGGCTTCGCTGGTGCTGATAGGGTCAAAGATAATATTGGCCGCTTTAGTGCTACTTGTCGCGTTATGTACTTGAATCTGTGCCTTAGGTGTTTTCTTACCACTAATAGAGGCAATTAAGTCATGGGCACCTGTTTGAGTTAAAGCCAACATCGTAGAGTAAGAACCGTCTCCGTTATCCTTCCGGACGAGTGTATCTGTTTTGTAACCGCTCAGGACGAGATTGCTGCTGTCTATCCCTGTTAATGTATTACCAAAGATATCGCTTAGCGTCACCGTTACGTCGAGGCTGTCCCCTGAGTGCAAGTTAGCCGTATTTGCCAAAGTCATATCAATTTTATCGATAACACCTCGTTCCCCTTGCAGGCCGCTGCCACTCAGGTTTATCGCTTTAATAGGCTTAGGCTTTTCGACAACCAAGACTTTCTTTTGGGATTCAAACTTATTTACCACTGCGATAATTTCGTAGTGACCTTGTTGCTGTGCAGGAAGGGTGATTTCATAAATTCCAGAAGTGACTTCTTTTGTTTGAAGGATGTGCTCTTTACCTGCAATTTTAATGGTGATATTCGTTTCACCGACGACAGGGTTAGCATGTTTATCCGTTAACGCGACAGTCAATGTGCTACGTGAACCCGCATCCGCGGTTTCTATTTTGGTGATCTTAACGTTATTGACATTATTTTTACCCGACGCATTACTGACTTGGATCGTTGTTGTCGGCGTTTTATGGCTGTTAATTGACGCGGTTAAATCTTTCGAGCCAATTTCCGTTAATGTGATGGTAGCCGTGTAAGAGCCATCGCGGTTATCCGTCCAAACTGGTTTGCCGTTAACTCCGTTGAGGGTGATAGCATTTAGCCCGATCAAGCCGTTATTAAAGGCATCGGTGATGGTCACAGTGATTTCAAGTGGATCGCCAGACTGTAAGTTGCTGGTATTGCCTGTTGTCATGGCAATACTATTAACCACGCCTTTTTCTCCCGGCTTACCTGTGTTATTGGGTTTAATTGGCGTTGGTGGGGTAACCACTAAAGTTGTATCAGTTGAGCCCTTACCATTCACACTCGCGCTAATGTTGTGATTTCCTGCTTGTAGTGCGGGTAGTGTCACTTCGTAAATACCGGGGTTACCTTCTTTGGCAGGACGTTTATGGGTTTGCCCATCAATATTGAGGGTAATTTCTGTTGCGCCAATCACGGGGTTGCCATGTTTATCGGTTAACGCGATAGTGACGGTACTGTTTGTGCCTGCTGCCGGTTTTTCTGTTTTGATGATGTTGACTTTATCAACATGGGATGCCCCTGTGGCATTATTGACCTGAACTTCGGTGTGTGGGCTGCGGCTACCATTGACGGAGGCAGTTAAATCATTGCTACCAACGTCGGTTAAGGTCAACGTGGTGGTGTAAGAGCCATCGCCATTATCTACCCAGTTTAAGGTATTCCCTTTGTGTTTACCGATATCGATATTATCGGTATTTAAACCCGCCAAACCGTTACCAAAGGCATCCGTTACTGTTACCGTGATTTCAAGAGGATTATCGGATTCAAAACGGTGAGTGTGATCAAGTGTGATCGTCACCTTATCAATAACACCTTTCTCACCTTGCTGGCCTGTGCCGTTTGAGTTATTCGGGGAAATCGGTTTTGGCTGCTCAACTAGTAAGCTTTCTTTGATTGATACAGTATTATTTACACTCGCATGGATATTATGTTTGCCCGCTTGCAGTGCTGGCAGCGTGATTTCATAGATACCCGGTTTCCCTTCTTTCGCGGGTAAAGTGTGTGGGTTGTTATCAATATTAACGATAATTTCAGTTTCACCGACTACTGGGTTGCCGTTGCTATCGGTTAATTGCACAGTCAGAGTGCTGTTTGAGCCTGCAGCAGGTTGCTCTGTTTTGATAATGGCAACTTTGCTGACTTTATCTTTCCCTGCGGCATTGCTAACTTGAATTTGTTTTTGTGGACTTGCAGTGCCATTGATGGAAACAGTGAGGTCATTATTACCGACTTCGGTGAGTGGCAAGGTGGTAGTGTAAGAGCCATCACCGTTGTCAACCCATGCCAACGTATCGCCTTCATGTTTACCAATGTCGATATTATTGGTGTTCAAGCCTGATAAGCCGTTATTAAAGGCATCGGTGACTGTGACGGTGATCTCGAGCTTATCGCCAGATTGCAGGCCGACTGTGTTACCTGTTTTGATCTCGATTTTATCGACAACGCCTTGTTCACCTTTTTGCCCTGTACCGTTTGGATTTTGGGGTTTAACAGGTTGTGGCTGCTCAACAATTAGCAACTCATTTGGTGATTCTTTCCCGTTAACAATAGCGGAAATATCATGGTTGCCCGTGAGTTGTCCAGCAATAATAGCTTCATAAATACCCGGAGAGATTTCTGTTACTGGCAAAGTGTGTGGCTGATCATTTATATTGACAGTAACTTCAGTTTCACCAACCACTGGGTTGCCATGTTTGTCGGTTAATTCGAGGGTAATGGTGCTATCTATACCTGCCGCTGGTTTTTCTGTTTTGATGATTTTGACTTTATCAACGTGAACAGTTCCGTTGGCGTTACTGACGAGAACGTCAGTTTTTGGGCTAATGGTGCCATTAATAGAAGCAGTTAAATTATTGGTACCCGTTTCCGTTAATGGCAAGGTCGTGGTGTAAGATCCATCGCCATTATCCTTCCATGTTAGCGTGTCGCCTTTGTGTTTGCCTATATCGATATTATTGGTATTTAATCCGGATAACCCATTGCCAAAGGTATCGGTGATGGTCACTGTAACATCAAGGGTATCCCCTGATTGTAAACCATGGGTTTTGTTTGGGGTGGCGACGATACTATCAATAACGCCTTTTTCCCCTTTTTGGCCTGTACCGTCCGTATTGTTTGGTGAAATGGTTTTTGGTTGCTCAACAATCAACGTCTCAGGGGGAGAGGTTTGCCCATCAACAGTGACGGTGATATTTGGTGTACCGCTATGCTGCCCTGGTAATTTCCCAGTATAAACTCCGCTACCAGGAAAGGTTTCACTAATTATTATTGGGGTAGGTTTACCATCGATATTGACTATTACAGTACCGTCAGCTCCCGATACGGCATTGCCATGTGTATCAGTTAATGAAATTTTGATGTTGCTGTCTGCGCCAGCAGCTGCTGGCGCAAGCTCCAATATAGTCACATGAGCTAATTGACCAAACACAAAATGAGTTTCTACCGTTACACTTTGTTCATTCAGTGTCGCTGTTATTTTAATAGGCCCTGCGACTTGGCTTTTTACCTCAACTTCAGTATTGCCTTGTTCATCGGTCGGGCTCAATTGTGTGGCATTGGCATTTATCGCGTCAAGTTGCAACATGGTACCTTGAATTGGGTGTGAGTGGTTGTCGGTGATATGGAATTGAATTTTATTTTTAGATTTTCCATCGGCAACCGCATTATCACTAAGAACATTGAAATGATTAATATGTGCTTGTTGCGTATCGGCAATAAAGAAAAAAGCGGTTTCAATTGGTATGCCGCCATTTGCAACGGCTTGAACTCGGTGTTCACCCGTGGTCAAAGAGGTGAATTGAACCGAAGCTTCTCCTTTTATATTGGTGATAACTTTATATTTTTGTTTATCCGTTGATTTAGCGGCCTGCATTTTTTTATACAGGTTCTTGAAAGCCATACTTGAAGATGTGGCTTTTTGAGTGACCAGCTTTAGTTCAGCTGGTAAGGTGAAGGTCACTGTTGAATCCGGTGCTACATTGCCTAAAACATCTCTGGCAGTAACTGTTAATGCATTGATATCTTGTCCATTAGCGAGAAAATTTCCTTTTTTAATGACCTCATTATGCTTAATCGATAGTACCCCTGAGTTGGTCACTTCAACGAAGGTTGAGGCTTGTGGTGTGATATTTCCCTTGCTATCAGATGCCGTTACCGTGAATCGGTAAAGGTTGTTTTTTTTCCTTTCCTGCTCAGTCATAGCGACTTTGTAGGAAGGGAGTTTGATCTTTGTCAGAGCGCCATCAAGGATGATTTCTCCTCCTGCCATTAAAAATTCGGGGGCATGAATGGTCAGTTTGTCTAACGAATATTTGGTATTGAGGGCATTGATTAAAGGTATTTCATCCCCAGTTTTCCCTTGGATAATCGCAGGTAGTGATAGAGTTATCAGCGTTTTCTTTTGGTATTCCAGTATGATGTTATTATTACGATTAACAAAATCATAGCGGCTACCTAATAGGCGACGAGAGTCACCAACCTTAGTCGGGTCAAGTTGCTCTGCGAGGCTCTTACCTAGTGCCCAAGTGAACTCTAATTTGGCATTAGTTTCACTTAATCCACCACTGATTTTATGTTCTGCACTCAAGGTCATCAGGGAGAACGGAGTCCAATTTACGCCAACCGTCGTGGCGAGCGGGTCTTTTTGGCGTTTATCTTTACCGAATAGGGCAACATCGTCGCCAAAATACTGCTCAAATTTAAGATTTCCGCCAATATTGGGGTAAGAAGGCAACCAGCCCTCAGCCTGTAAATCCCATCCATTAGCAGGGCGGGCATTGTAGTCATTATTTAATTCAGAAGCACTACGCCATTCTGATGCACGTAAATAGGTATTGGCGCTTAGTTTTAAGAAATCTTGTGCGTACTCGGCTCCGAAACCTAGGCGAGAGTGGTAGCGAGATAAGTCATGATCAAAAAAGGCATTGACGCCCATCATGCTCTTAGGTGTAAAGCGACGAACCCCAATACCATTATTGGTCTGTAGCCTGCCATCAGTGCGATGAATATTATGTTGGGTAAACAATAATAAATCGGTACTGTCATACCAAGGTACTAACCAATCTAATTGGGTATTTTTAATGGATAATTTTTTATCTACGTCAACACTGAATTTGGCATTACCGGTTTTAGATAACCAACGATTTATTTCATCTGTTGCTGCGTTTGTGACCTTACTGCGAGCGAAGTCCTGCGCCATATCTGCAAGATCTGCTGCTTTTTTCTTATCAGAGATAAAACGCGCGGCGCTTTGGCTATATTCAGCAATAAGCTTCTCTGTTTTATCATCATTGGTTAGTACTGGGTCACTCCCCAGAGTCGGTAGGTCATCAGGTGTGAGCATTTTTGCATAACTTGGCATAACCGGCATGATGGCCGAAGACCATATTGCAGTAAAGAGGACAAAGCCATTTGAGATTTTATGTCTCAGTATTTGCTTTATAGTCGACGTAGCGGAGTTCATTCAATTTATTCCTAGTTTTATTAACTTGGCTATTGTTGAATGCTTATACAGGTAAGAGCTTGTGAATTAGTTTGACTTAAACAGAAGCGAAATTTACAAGGTGGAAAATCGCAGTATGGGCGGCTTTTATTGATAACGCTGAAAAATAACCTCCTTGCCTATATAAAGGTGTTTTTTATCGGCTGGGAATAAATCTTACTTGAATAAAAACAATTAATTAGCTTATAAAAATACAAAATACTAACATTAGAATATGGCTTTTAAAGGTTTGTTAAAGTACAACATTTGGTGGGTATGATAGTAAATTTAGTCGCGATTCAATAAAGCAATAAGCTAGATTAATTGAATTAAAAATGCCCCTGTTAAGGGGCAAATTTTTTAACACTGAAAGAGCAGCTAGATTCAGTCTATTTTATACGGAAAGTATTATCCTATTTTTTGAAATAACTGCCTTAGCAAACTTAACGGCGTGCGTGTAGGACTGTTTTGCTCATTTACTGGGGATTTGAAAAGAGTTCCTGTGCTTGGCTCAATATTTATCGCAGATCCATTCCTTAGAAAGTTAACTTGTATTGTTCTACTATCGCCATTTAGGGTTGTAATGATATCCATAGAACCTTCAACTAAGCTACTAACTTCTAATTCCGTATTGCCATGTTCATCAGTCAGCTTAGCTGGTGAGATAATGCCATTTGGCGCTTCAAAATGAACAAGCGCGCCAGCAATGCTTTGTCGGCTGTTATTCACAATATGCAGTTTAATTTTGTTTTTACTGATCCCGTCTGCCATTACATTGTTTTGAATGATATCAATGCTACCAATAAATGATTGGTTAATATCGGGTTTAAAGTTATACATCTCATTTATTTCTGTACCATGCTCAGTCTTTGCTTTTATTGCATAACTTCCTGATATAAAAGAGGTGAACTGAATAGAAGCTTCACCTTTACTATTGGTAACGATGCTATACGGCTGTTCAGAAACGGATTTCGCCGCTTGGGCTTTCCACATAAAGTGATTTAGTAGGGAATCGTATCCTGTATTTTTTTGATCAATAGATTTAAGACCTGCAGGTAATATAAAGTTTACTTTCGCATTGGGTACAGGGTGGCCAAGAGCATCTTTAATTACTACGGCGAATGTATTTGCATCTTTACCATCAGCAACGGCATTGTTTCTTTTGGCGGTATTTGCATGGCTGATGGTGAGAGTGCCTGTGTTAGTCACTTCAATTAACGTTTCCGCTTGCGGGGAAACATTTCCGTTGGTGTCATAAGCCGTCACGGTTAAACGGTAAAGGTTGAGTTGTTGATTTTTAATGGTGTCGTTGGCAATTTTATATGACGGTAGTTTGACTGAACTTTCTATGCCATTAAGGTGGATTTCTCCTCCTGCTGCAACCAATTCAGGCGCTTCTATAACAACTTTGTCTAAAGGGTATTTAGTGGTTAAGTTGCGGATAATAGAGAGCTCTTCTCCTGTTATTCCTTGAATAACTTTCGGTAATGATAATGAAATTAAGGTTTTCTTTTGGTACTCCAACACAATATTGTTATTACGATTAACGAAACCATAGCGGTTGCTAGGAATATGGCGGGTAGCTTCTATCGCTGAAGCATCAAGATGTTGCGCTAAGCTTTTCCCTAACAACCAATTGAATGCAATTTTTGCACTTGTTTCATTTACGCCATTATTACCTACTTTATGTTCTGCATTTAGCGCGAGGAGGGGGAATGGAGACCAATTGATGCCGACAGTCGCCGCCATAGGGTCTTTCTGGCGCTCATTTTTACCAAATAAAGCCACGTCATCGCCATAATATTGCTCCAATTTTAGGCTCGCCCCTAAATTAGAATAAGTGGGCAACCAGCCTTCAAATTGAATATCCCAGCCGTTAGCAGGGCGCGCGTTATAATCATAAGCTAATTCGGATGCACTTCGCCAAGTCGATAGCCCCAAATAGCTGTTCACACTCATTCTGGCGTAATCTTGTGCATATTCTACACCAAACCCTAATCGTGAATGGTAATGGGATAAATCATGATCAAAAAAAGCATTCACCCCGACCATGCTATTTTGCTGGAAATGACGTAATCCAATACCTGTATTGGTTTGTAACCGACCATCAGTGCGATGAATGCTGTGCTGAGAAAATAGCAATAAATCTGGTTGGTCATACCAAGGTATTAACCAATCTAATTGGGTATTTTTAATTGATAATTTTTTATCAAGGTTAAGATTGAATCTAGCATTACCTGCTTTCGATAACCAATGTGTTATTTCATCAGTCGCGATATTTGCGGCTTTATGGCGTGCATAGTCTTGCGCCATCTCTGCCAAATTTTTGCTGTTTTTTTCTGTAGCAGCAAAATTTGCGGCATTTTGCCCATATTCTGCTAAAAAACGTTCAGTAGTATCTTCTGGTTGGCTTTCTTCAAATTGAATGGCATGACTACCGAGTGTCGGCAAATCGTCCAAATGAGGGATTTGGGCATAACTTGGTGCGACAGGCACAATAGCTATTGAGCACATAGCCGTAGAGAGTACCAAACGGTTCGGTAGCTTGGGTTTCAATTTTGACGAAGGGGCATTCATCGGACATATTCCTGATATCAATATTAACGTTACAATTGTCAGGGCTGATAGCAAGATGTGCTTGTGAATTTATTGGACTTAAAAGGAAGCGAAATTTTTACGGTGGACATTTTTGGAATGGTAGGTTTATTACTTGATGAATCCTATTTTTTTAGACTCCCTCCGAGCCGGAGGGAGTACGCTAAAGGGCGTGTTTAAGGCGTGACTAAAATAGTTATTGTCTGGCTTGGATGCCCATTGATTGAAGCTATAATGTCAAGGTTACCAGTGGCCGGTAATGTTAAGTAGGTAGAATAATCTCCATCACTGTCTTCATACCAGCCAAGGATATTAGTGTTATAGCGACCAAGGTCGATATTTTTAGGGTTTATCCCCTCAAGTGTGTTACCAAAGGCATCGCTGAGTGTGACTGTGATAAGTACGTCATCGCCTATTTTCACGTTATTCGTGGTACTTGTTGTGATTTCGACTTTATCAATAACGCCAAGTTGGCCATGAGGGCCGCTGCCATCAGAGTTAATCGCATTAATTGTCAGTGGTGGATTCACCGTGAACGTATGCTGAGGTGACGTTTTTCCATGTAAAGAAGCGCTAATGGTGTAATCCCCGGACATTTGGCCTGCAAGTAACCCGCTATACTCACCTAAATTAACCGAACTCTCTTCAATCTCGACAGGAACTTGTTTATTGCCAATATTGACCATGATGATCCCATCAGCGCCAGAAACTGGATTGTTATTTTCATCGATTAGCTTGAGTACAATAGCTGTCTCTTTACCTGCATAGGTCGATTGAGTATTTAAGATCTCAATTTTTTTCAAGCTTCCACTAATAAAATAGACAGCAACGGTTTCACTGTGGCCATTTACGGTAGCGGTAATCTCACTGATACCACTTGTCATACTGGTGAGTGGCATCTCAATAATTCCTTTTTGATTTGTCACCCCTTGAGCGCTAATTTTTCCACGAGTCGCACTAAAATTGACTGTTTCTCCTGATATGGGGTTACCCTTTGAGTCAGTGATATAGGCTGAAACCATATTGGCTGTTTTACCATCAGCCAATGCTGCTGTTTGAACGACTCTCAAACTTTGTATTTGTGCTTGGCTAGTCGTTGCAGTATTCGTGCTGGTCACATCAATCAGTGTTTCACTTGTCGGTGATGCATTACCGTGAATATCATAGGCAATACCACTTAAGCGATAACGATTCAATTTCTCACGTTCTGAAGGTGTTGATGCCGTTTTATAAGTGGGTAATTTTACGGTAGCATTTTGACCCGATGAGCTAATAACACCACCGGCAGCGAATAATTCAGGTGCATTCCAGACAATTTTTTTCAGTGGGTGTTGGGTTATCATCGATTGTACGAGCGGTAGCTCTTGTCCAGCTTTACCTTGAATTTTTGCCACGAGCTTCAATTGAATTTCAGTTTTCTTTTGATAATCAAGAATAATATTGTTATTGCGATTGACGAAATCAAGGCGGTTACCCGAAACACGTCGTGATTCACCGACTTTAGAAGGGTCAATTTGCTCAATAAAATTCTTATCAAATACCCAGTTAAATTGCACTTTGGCACTGGTATCTTGTAATCCGCTACTTATTTTGTGATCGGCGCTAAAGGTAACAAGAGTGAAAGGGGTCCAATTCATACCGATAGTCGCGGCAGCAGGGTCTTCTTGAAGTTTATTTTTTCCCATTAAGGCAACATTATGGCCGACATACTGTTCAAACTTAAGGCTACCTCCCAGTTGCGGATAATCCGGTAGCCATCCTTGTGCTTGTACATCCCACCCACGAGCAGGACGCGCATCATAAGCGCGAGTTAGCTCAGATGAGCTGCGCCATGACGAAACGGGAAAATAGGTATTAGCGCTGAGTTTTAAGTAATCTTGCCAGTATTCAGCTCCAACGCCTAACCGGGAATGATAATGTGAAAGGTCATGATCAAAGAATGCATTGACACCCACGGTGCTATGCTCGTTGAAATGACGCAAACCAATCCCATTATTGCTTTGCAACCGGCCATCTGTATTGTGAATACTGTGCTGGGTAAATAACAACATATTAGCTTGTTGATACCAAGGGATCAGCCAATCAAAATGACTGTTTTTAAGCGATAGTTGCTTATCAAAATTTAGACTGACTTTCACATTACCCGCTTTTGAGAGCCAATGGGTAATTTCCTCTATTGCTGCGTTAGCTGCTTGATTACTGATATAATTTTGTGCCATTTGTGAGATTTCATGGCTATTTTTTTGTTCTACAAGCCATGTTGCGGCTGTTTTACTGTATTGCGCTAAGTTGCGTTCGCCATCGTTACTTTCTAGTTTTGGGATAGGACTACCTAAAATAGGGAGTTCATCCGGTGTTAGCATTTTTGCATCGCTGGGTAATGTTGACATAATAGTTAATGGCCATGCTGCCATCAATAAGGCAACAGGGGCAGGAAATTTCTTTTTAGAGCAAAGCATTAAATATATTCCTAGATTAGATATTCACTTTTAGTATTGTGGAATATGCGGTGTAAAAAACACTTGGGAATTAATTGGACTAATACAGAAAAGGGATTTGTATATTGGAAGAAATTAGGAATAGTCGATTTTTATTTATAATTGGAACATATTGAATAATAGACGAATAAAATAAAGAAATTTTCAATTGGAAAAAATCTTACCATAATAAAAACAAAAGATTAGATGAGGTATTATGGAATTAACATTTCTAGGAACTAGTGCTGGTGTGCCGACAAAAGAGCGTAATGTCACTAGTATGATATTAAATTTAGTCGGCATCCGAAAAAGCTACTGGTTATTTGATTGTGGTGAAGGGACACAGCATCGCGTTTTAAATAGCCCATTTAAAACGCCAAAAATTGAGAAAATTTTTATTACTCATTTACATGGAGACCATATTTTTGGTTTACCCGGTTTGTTATGCAGCCGTTCAATGGGAGGAGCGACAGAACCATTGACTGTTTATGGACCAAAAGGGTTAAAACAGGTTATTGAAACGGTACTCACCGTGAGCATGTCTTATATGACATATCCACTGGAAATAGTTGAAATTGAAGCTGGGTCGTTATTTGATGATGGAGAGCTGATTGTGACGGCTTATGCTCTTGACCATCGTGTCGAGTGCTATGGTTATCGTATTGAGGAGCACCCGAAAAGTGGCGCACTAGATGCAGTGAAATTAGCTAATGACAATATTCCTCGTGGCCCTTGGATGCAAGCGCTTAAAGCGGGGGAAACGATAGTTCTTGATGATGGACGAACAGTGAATGGAGCTGATTACCTCGGTGAACCGATCCCCGGAAAGATTATTGCGATTTTTGGCGATACGCAACCGACAGAGCAAGCGCTGGAACTTGCGAGAAATGCCGATGTGATGATCCATGAAACGACCCTAGAAGCGGAGTTTGCACAAAAAGCCAATGAAAGAGGGCACTCGACGACGGTACAGGCGGCTGAGCTAGCTCGTGCGGCAGGGGTTAAACGGTTTATTGCCACTCACTTGAGTGGTCGTTATACGAGTGAGGATATCCCAAAGTTACTCGCGGAATGCCAAGCTGTATTCCCCGCGAGCGAAATCGCAGAAGACTATTTGACAGTGAAGATCTAATGTAAGCGGGCAAGATATTGTCCGCTTAATCTATTGATGATTTTAATAAATTACTTTCACAAAGCCATTACGACAATATGTCTCATATTCATCAGAAAGTTGCCTATTTGTGACTATCACATCAAATTGTGATAATTCCCCCATATTGGCGGTCGCGACTTCATCAAACAGGTTATAAGGGGCGAGTAAAATCTTACGGATAGATTTTTCCATCGCTTTTTTTTTCATGGGTAAATCATCAAGATTATAGCAAGTTACGCCAAAATTCCCATGCACACCAGCTGCTGAAATAAAGGCTTTTTTCGGGTTGATTGAGTCAAGTAATGAAGGGAGTGATGGGTTGTAAAAAGAATCACTTTTAGGGCGATATTCCCCGCCACATAATAGCGCAGTGGCATTTTTTTTCTGGCTAAGGGCGAGGAAAACGTTATGTGAGTAACAAATACCGGTGAAATTAATTTCTTCTGGGATGAGTGAAATCAAGGTGGCCATTTCAATGCCATTATCAAAGAAGATCACATCATCTTCTGTCACCATGCTAGCGGCAAGGTTTGGGATATATAATTCTTCCGTTTGATCGGGGGTGAAAATGTCGGCTTGTGCTTCTTGGGTCAGTAAATTAGCAGGTTGGGTAACAGAAACTATGTAGCCACCGAGGAGTGACATGGGGATGGGGCCTTCCGCATCTGCGCTCAGGTCTCGACGAATAGTCATCTCTGAAACTTCGAGTATTCTAGCAGCTTCTTTAAGATGAATGCGTCCTGAACGTTTTAAACATTCACTTAAGCGGCGAAGGCGTTCTTTTTGTTTAGTTTCTATCACCCTACAATCCTTTTTCAATACACAAAATTGGCGCGGTTAGACCGCGCCCCATCACTTAATAGTCACTTGGTTTGGTATTATTGCCTGTGACAATGGCAACGCTTGCACTTGCACCGACACGGTTTGCACCCGCTTCAATCATTTTAATTGCGGTTTCACGGTCACGCACACCACCGGAGGCTTTTACACCGACTTCATCGCCAACCACTTTACGCATCAGTGCCACGTGGTGTTCTGTTGCGCCCATTGTACTGAAACCTGTTGAAGTTTTCACAAAACCGACTTTAATTGTGCGGCAAATTTCACAAACTTGAGTAATTTCTTCATCAGTTAACAGGCAATTTTCTAAAATAACTTTTAATGTTGCTTTACCACAGGCAGCAAATACCGCTTCAATGTCTTTGCGAACAAAGTCTAAGTCGCCACTTTTGAGCATACCAATGTTGATAACCATATCCACTTCATCAGCACCACGACGCACGGCTTCAGCTGCCTCAAATGCTTTCGCTTCCGTTAAGCAAGCGCCTAATGGAAAGCCTACCACACAGCAAACTTTAACGTCGCTGTTTTTTAAAAGCTCGCTGGCTAAAGGAACATAACCTGTGTTTACGCACACCGATGCAAAATGGTGTTCTGCCGCTTCGGCACATAATGTTTTAATATCACTAACAGTGGCATTAGCAGCAAGTAAAGTGTGATCAATATATTTTGCTAAGTCTTGCATTTTCAACTTTCCTATATAAATGTGGGATAGACAACAAAGAATGAGGAAATGTGGTAGATATAACACTTGATCATTCGTTATTCGAGATCCTAATCACAAATGATATTTTTGCAACATGATAATGTTAATATCATATCATTATGTGATTTATTTAACACGAGGGACATTATGGATATAGCAGTTATTGGTTCAAACATGGTTGATTTGATCACTTACATCGATCAAATGCCAAAAGAAGGCGAAACGTTAGAAGCGCCAGCTTTCAAAATTGGTTGCGGTGGTAAAGGTGCGAACCAAGCGGTTGCTGCTGCGAAGTTAAATTCAAAAGTGATCATGTTAACCAAAGTCGGCGATGATATTTTTGCAGATAATACGATCCGTAATCTTGAGTCTTACGGTATTAATACTCGTTATGTGGAAAAAGTACCTTGTACCTCAAGTGGCGTCGCACCTATTTTTGTTAATCAAAATTCATCAAATAGTATTTTGATCGTAAAAGGGGCGAATAAATTTTTATCACCTGAAGATATCGATCGTGCAGCGGAAGATCTGAAAAAATGTAAATTGATCGTTCTGCAATTAGAAGTCCAGCTTGAAACGGTTTATCACGCGATTTCATTTGGTAATAAGCATGGGATCCCAGTGTTACTGAACCCAGCACCAGCACAACGTACGCTCGATCTCGATTTTGCCTGCCGATGTGATTTCTTTGTCCCTAATGAAACGGAACTTGAAATTTTAACCAATATGCCAGTCGACACGATGGATAACATTCGTCGTGCTGCGCAGTCTTTATTGGATAAAGGGTTAAAAAACGTCATCGTAACATTAGGGGAAAAAGGGGCGTTATGGATGACTCGCGACAGCGAGTTACATATACCCGCAATTAAAGTGAATGCGATTGACACCAGTGGTGCAGGGGATGCCTTTATCGGCTGCTTCTCGCATTACTATGTCCATACGGGGAATATTGAAGAAGCACTGAAAAAAGCCGTTCTGTTTTCGGCTTTCAGTGTGACAGGGAAAGGAACTCAATCTTCTTATCCAAGTGTTGAACAATTTAATGAATTTGTGCAAATCAACACCGCTAATGAATAGCTAAATAATAATAGTCCAACGTAGCTATATACCCTTTGAATAATTAAGTGGTCATCAGAGCCACATAGCCACTCATCGGGTATAAATTATAAAAATATAAGGGTTACTATGAACATTAAGAATATCACTCAGTTACCGGATGGCTACCTGAGTAAGACACCTCTATTCCAATTTATCCTACTATCGTGCCTGTTCCCATTGTGGGGATGTGCCGCAGCATTAAATGATATTTTAATCACACAGTTTAAAAGTGTCTTTGAACTCAGTAACTTCGCCTCGGCTTTAGTACAAAGTGCATTCTATGGTGGTTATTTCTTAATCGCTATTCCGGCGTCGTTAGTGATCAAAAAAACCAGTTATAAATATGCCATTATGGTGGGGCTGATCCTGTATATTGCGGGTTGCAGTATGTTCTTCCCAGCATCTCATATGGCGACTTACACCATGTTCTTGGCGGCTATTTTCGCCATTGCGATAGGTTTAAGCTTCCTCGAAACTGCCGCGAATACCTACAGTTCAATGATAGGCCCGAAACAATACGCCACATTGCGTTTAAATATTAGCCAAACCTTCTACCCAATTGGTGCCGCAGGCGGGATCTTACTGGGCAAGTATCTGGTATTTTCCGAAGGGGATAGCTTACAAAACCAAATGGCGGGAATGAATGCGGAGCAAATCCATGAATTCCGTTTAGCCATGTTGGAAAATACCCTCGAACCTTATCGTTACATGATTATGGTATTGGTTGTGGTAATGATCTTATTCCTTATTACTAAGTTTCCTAAATGTAAAGTGGCAGAAACGCAAGATCATAAGCGTCCTACTGCATTAGAAACCTTAAAATATTTAGCGAAAAATAGTCGCTTTAGAAAAGGAATTATTGCCCAGTTTTTATATGTCGGAATGCAAGTGGCAGTGTGGTCATTCACCATTCGTCTCGCATTAGAAATGGGGGATATTAACGAACGCGATGCCTCGAATTTCATGGTGTATAGCTTCGCTTGTTTCTTTATTGGTAAGTTTATTGCCAATATTTTAATGACCCGCTTTAATGCAGAAAAAGTTCTAATTATCTACTCGGTGATTGGTGCGCTGTTCCTAATTTATGTTGCATTTATTCCGAGTTTTACAGCGGTCTATGCAGCGGTGATGGTCAGTATTCTGTTTGGACCTTGTTGGGCAACCATTTATGCGGGCACTTTGGATACCGTGGATAATGAGCATACTGAAATGGCCGGGGCGGTTATTGTGATGGCAATTGTCGGTGCTGCAGTTGTCCCTGCGGTTCAAGGCTATGTCGCAGACATGTTGCACTCATTACAACTTTCATTCCTTGTTTCCATGCTGTGCTTCGTGTATGTCGGTATTTACTTTGTGGGTGAACGCCGCTTTAAAGCGAAACAAGCCACGAAATAGTTCCTCAAATTGGGTAGTGTAAGCTGCCCAATTCCATTTATCTCATTAAACCGTGAGTATGAAAATGAATACATTGATACCTCTTCACAAAAGCTTATTTACGGAAAACCCGACGCTTATTTTAAAAAATAACCAATTTACTGCCACGGCATTTCGTTACCAAACTGGCGTGGAAGGGCTACGAATTGAAAATCAGCAAGGATATTTAACGATTTTACCTTTTTTAGGGCAAATGATTTGGGATGCGGAATTTTGTGGCCAAAATCTGAAAATGGAAAATATGTTTTCAGCGCCAAAACCGGTTCCAACAGTAGTTGAAACCTACGGTTGCTTTGCATTCCATTCAGGCCTAATTAGTAATGGTTGCCCATCGCCAGAAGATTCACATCCATTACATGGAGAAATGCCTTGTGCATCAATGGATAGCGCTTGGCTGGAACTGACAGGCGCAAGTTTGAAAGTTGTCGGCGAATATGAGTATGTGATGGGTTTTGGTCACCATTATCGTGCGATACCGTCAGTGCAATTAAATGCGGGCAGTGCATTATTTGATATTCATATGTCAGTCACCAATTTAGCATCGGTTCCTATGCCTCTCCAATATATGTGCCATATGAATTATGCTTACGTGGAGAATGCAACGCTAACACAAAATATTCCTGAAAAAGCGATTAAATTGCGTGAATCAATACCAGGGCATGTACAGCCAACTGAAAAATGGCTGGCATTTAATGAAGCGTTGAAATCTGGCAAAGTCTCATTAAATCAGCTTAATCAGCCACAAATGTGTGACCCTGAAATTGTGTTTTTTATGGATGATCTTAGCCAATATACCGCAACGCCTGAGTTTAGGATGATTTCACCCGCAGGAGATACGTTTGTAACGCGTTTTAAATCTAACCAGCTAAATTATGCAACTCGTTGGATTTTGTACAATGGTGACCAAAAAGTTGGCGCATTTGTACTCCCTGCAACTTGTCGTCCTGAAGGCTTTTTAGCCGCGAAAAATAACCAAACACTGATTTGGTTAGAGGCGGGGCAAACTCGTGAATTTACTGTGACTACTGGTGTTGAAAAGTAGTTTTTTGCCTTAGAAAGGCAGCACATTGCTGCCTTTTACTCGTATTGTTGGCATTCTTCTGCTAAATCGGCGAGAAGTGCCGCCGCATCATAAACTAATGTTTTTTTTCCATCAGGTTGCATCATCAAAGCAACCTTAATATTTGCTTCATGCATATCAGGCAAAATTTCTGTCATCAGGTGTTCAAGGGTAAATAGCATTGGCGTAAAATTCGCCCATTCACCCGTTAAACACAATTCAACATACGCTTTGGCAGGCCATAGGGGCAGAAAAAGACATTTTTCATCATTCCATGCGGTAACGAGGTTTTCCCCATCACCGAGGCTCCACACTTGCTCCCAGTCAGCAATTTTACCAACAAAGTAGTTATACTGTTGGTATGGCCTAAGCGCATGGACATTGTTTATTTCTTTCTCATTAGGGGAAAATAGGTTGTTATTCATTATTGGATAATCTAAAAAGTAACTGATAATTATTGGGAAAATTATCTTTATAATTGTTATCTTAATAACAAGATAACGTAACATCATACACAGTAAAACGCATAAAAATAATATCTATCAGGTAAATTTTAGGGCGGTTAGAAATGATAGAAGCATTACTTGAAAAGTACGCCATTGGGATGACATTGATTGCGGTGTGTCTTGCCGTCTATTTAGCTTTTGAGGTTTTTCATCAGCGGCGTAAACACAAACATAAACATAAAAGCATCCTGATCCATGTTATTCAAACCATTGTGCTTTGTGGCATTGTGATCGTGGCGGCACAATATGTGGACATGGCGGCAACTGATTTTGACCTCACTTTTATCTCAACCTCATTGGTTAATTTTGTTACGATCGCATTGATTGCATTGATTTTAATGCGAAAACTGTTCCAGCTAGCGAACCGGTTAGAAAAAGCACAAATTAAAAAAGGCAGTGACCCTACCTCGGCACGTATCGTTGCACGTGTATTTAAAACCGCGATATTTGTCGTTATGGTGTTGCTGTTTGGTGAGCACTTTGGCATGAGCCTTTCTGGGCTAATGGCGTTCGGCGGGATTGGTGGCATTGCTATCGGTATGGCCGGTAAAGATATCTTGAGTAACTTTTTCTCTGGGTTAATGCTCTATTTTGATCGGCCCTTCAACATTGGTGATTGGGTCAGTTCACCGGACAGAAATATTGAAGGGACGGTAGTTGAAATCGGCTGGCGGATCACCAAAATCATTACGTTTGACCACCGTCCACTCTATATTCCCAACTCGGTTTTTTCTTCTATTAGTGTGGAAAACCCAGGGCGTATGACTAACCGGCGCATCAAAACAGAAATTGGTTTACGTTACGAAGATTCAGACAAAATTGGGGCGATTGTTGACGATATCCGCACAATGTTGCAACAAGATGCGAATATCGATACCAGTCAAACCTTATTAGTTTATTTCGATGCTTTTGCCGACTCTTCGTTAAATATTATGGTGTATTGCTTTACTAAAACAACAGTTTGGGCTGAATGGTTAGCAGCGCAACAAGCGGTGTATTTGAAGATCATTGAGATAGTTAAACGCCACAATGCGGACTTTGCATTCCCATCACAAACATTGTACGTGGAAAAAAACAACTAACATCCCATTCAGGATAAATTGACCGATTAAACCATGGCTATTGCCCTATATATTGGTCAATTTATCTTTTTATTTACTTTATTTTAATGTTAAATTTCAAAGTGTAGGTGGGAGTGAGTCAAAATTTTTCTGCTATTAACCAGTGGCTTATAGAAAATATTCGACTTACTAAATCTCCCCGTTTTTTGCCGCCGTGCTAATCATTTCAATTCCCTGATCTATCAAGTATATTGTCCGCCTCTTTTCCTCAGCTAACTAAGAGCCAGACTGCTATGAACAAAATCAATGTGGCATGTAGCCAGGGGGTCGCAATCTATTTCACTAATCAATTTCAGTGGATAGATATTCGCGATGCACAGTTAAACAATATTGCCGCTGTCGTGTTATCTGAACAAGATGCCAACCAAGGGCTGTGGGAAAGAGTCGTTGAGAGCCAGCTGAGTATTCCGCTGTTTATCATCAGTGATAAACAGCTGCCAACCGATGAAAACTTGCCCCCGTATTTAACGGCGCTATTAGCACCCGCCCCCGCTGCTCGTGAAGAAAATAGTCGGCAATTGCTCGATGCTGCTAACCAGTATCTTGAGCAGTTATTACCGCCATTTTTTGCCCGAATGATGGATTATGCTGCGGGTCATAATGTCACTTTTGCCTGTCCGGGGCACCAAGGCGGGCAATTTTTCCGTCGCCACCCTACGGGGGAGCAATTTTACCAATTTTATGGTGAAAACCTATTTCGTACCGATTTATGTAATGCGGATGTGGCAATGGGGGATTTGCTGATCCATGAAGGGGCAGCCAAGGAAGCCCAAAAATTTGCCGCTAAAGTCTTCAATGCGGATAAAACCTATTTTGTGTTAAATGGCACGTCATCCTCCAATAAAGTGGTGTTAAATGCACTGCTAACACCGGGTGACTTAGTGCTGTTTGACCGCAATAACCACAAGTCGAACCATCATGGTGCGTTGATCCAAGCGGGCGCCACTCCTGTTTACCTTGAAACCGCTCGAAATCCGTTTGGCTTTATTGGCGGTATTGATGCCCATTGTTTTGACGAAAGCTATTTGCGCGGGCTCATCCAAGAAGTGATGCCGGAAAAAGCCCAAGCTGCTCGCCCGTTTCGTTTAGCGGTGATCCAGCTCGGCACTTATGATGGTACTGTGTATAATGCGAGGCAAGTTGTTGATAAAATAGGTCATTTATGTGATTACATTTTATTTGATTCCGCATGGGTGGGGTATGAGCAATTTATTCCCATGATGCGCCAGTGCTCGCCATTGCTACTTGAATTAAATGAGAACGACCCCGGGATCATGGTCACTCAGTCGGTTCATAAACAACTGGCTGGTTTTTCTCAAGCGTCACAAATCCATAAAAAAGATAATCATATCAAGGGGCAAGAGCGTTTTGTTTCACACAAAAAGCTCAATAATGCGTTTATGATGCACGCGTCAACCAGCCCGTTTTATCCCTTATTTGCCTCTTTAGATGTCAATGCACGTATTCACCAAGGTGATGCAGGCAAAATGATGTGGATGGACTGTGTGAAAGTGGGGATTGAGGTAAGAAAATCGATATTTCAGCACTGCCGCTATTTTAAGCCTTTTGTGCCTGAAATCGTAGATAGCAAGTTATGGCATGAATATCCTACGGAGCAAATCGCGGCTGAGCAGCGCTTCTTTAACTTTATACCGCAAGAACGTTGGCATGCATTTGAGGGTTATGCACAGGACCAATACTTCGTTGACCCCTGCAAATTGATGCTAACGACTCCGGGTATTGATGTTGAAAGTGGAGAATATGAATCTTTCGGTGTTCCTGCAACGATTCTGGCTCACTTTTTACGTGAACATGGTGTGATCCCTGAAAAATGTGACTTAAATTCAATTCTGTTTTTATTAACCCCAGCAGAAACACATGAAAAACTGGAACTGCTAGTATCTCATTTAGTCCGCTTCGAACAGTTATTGGATGAAGATGCGTTATTAGAGGATGTATTGCCTTCTGTTTATCTGCGTTATCAAGAACATTATCAAGGTTATACATTACGCCGTTTATGCCAAGAAATGCACCAGCTCAGCGTTAATGACAATATTAAACAGCTGCAAAAAGAGATGTTCCGTAAAGCTCACTTCCCTGAAGTGAAAATGGCACCTCAGCAGGCACATTTAGAATTTATTCGTGGTAACTGTGAATTATTGCCATTGGATGAATTAGAAGGCCGTATTGCTGTTGAAGGGGCATTACCGTACCCTCCAGGCGTATTGTGCGTTGTGCCTGGGGAAGTATGGTCAGGGCCAGTACTGCGCTATTTCAAGGCACTAGAAACTGGTATTAATGCATTACCGGGTTTTGCGCCGGAGTTACAAGGTGTTTATATTTCAAAAAATGAAGGTGAGAAAAAACGAGTCTATGCGCATGTTTTAAAATAAATTTCTGAATATTCAGATATTAAGCATAGATTTTACCTTGCTAGCTCGTTAAATTGGGGTCAGTGCCATTTCTGACTCCAATTTTAATAAGGTAAGGTATGAGCAAAAAAATAATCCTCGATTGTGATCCCGGCCATGATGACGCTATCGCGTTATTACTGGCTTATGGTAACCCTGACATTGAATTATTGGCGGTAACAACCGTTGCTGGCAATCAAACCCTCGAAAAAGTGACTCATAATGCACTGGCTATCGCTGAAATAGCGAAAATTACGGGTATTCCCTTTGCTGCTGGCTCGGTACGTCCTTTAGTTCGGGAAATTGAAGTTGCGCCTGACATTCATGGGGATTCAGGGCTTGATGGGCCTGTACTACCGACACCAACATTGCAGCTTGATGAGCGACATGCCGTTTCACTGATTATCGAAACCATTATGTCTCACCCGCCTAAAACAGTAACTTTAGTGCCTACTGGCGCATTAACCAATATTGCGCTTGCTGCTCGTCTTGAACCGCGCATTGTCGAGCGAGTTAAAGAAGTGGTGCTGATGGGTGGGGGCTATCATGTTGGGAATTGGAGTGCGGTAGCTGAATTTAATATCAAAATTGACCCAGAAGCGGCTCATATTGTTTTCAATGAGAAATGGCCGTTAACCATGGTGGGCTTAGACCTTACCCATCAAGCGTTAGCAACTCCTGATGTGGTGAATGAAATTGCTGCGATTGGCAGTGATTGTTCGCAGTTTGTCGTCGAACTACTGGATTTCTTTGGGAAAATGTACAAGCAGGCCCAAGGCTTCGATGCGCCGCCAGTACATGACCCTTGTGCGGTTGCTTATGTTATTGACCCTAGCGTAATGACCACACAAAAAGTCCCAGTGAATATTGAACTGACCGGAACGCACACGTTAGGCATGACAGTGGCTGATTTCCGCCATCCGGCTCCTGAAAATTACCATACTCAAGTTGCCGTTAAATTAGACCATCATAAATTCTGGCAGTTAATTATCAAGGCATTAAAAAATATTGGGTAATCAATGGATAATGAAATAGAACAAATGCCTTATGAGGCATTAATTGAACGTAGCATGAATGCGTTACAGGCCAAAAACCAATTTCATTGTGATACATGGAAATTAGATGAAGCAGATTGGTCAGTAAACCAAGACGAAGGAACCATTATATTTCATGCACCTGATAATCTTATGGCAACAGCGCCGGTGCAAATTGTTGGTACATATGACCAAAGCCAAGGTAGTTGGATGTGGAGTTGGGCAAACAGTTCTATCGACAACGCTTTAACGCAAGATGCAATCGCGGTGAAAGCTTATGGCGAGCGGAAAGACAACACATTATTAACCGCCCGCATTAGTCAAATCGAAGAGTATGATGCATGGCAATTAACGGCATTAACCTGCGAACTCAATAGTCAACAAGGGGTATACCGTGGAATTGCGGGGCATACTTTGATCTTTATGACATTTGGTGAGGTTTCTCTTCAGCAAATTTAGGTTGTATCGGTGCCTTATCTCCTCTCGATAAGGCATTTTAGCACCGTTATTCCATTAGCCTGTCCGTTATGCTTAGTTTCTTTTTCAATGTGGAACTTGCTATCAGCTGCAACTCCAGAATTGGCTGAGCAAATTATTGAATTGTTGAATAGCTAACTCATCATCGATGGTTGGATCGATGTATTTCGCCACTTAGCCATCAATAAATCTTTTTCTTATTCCTCTTATATTCATATTGTTCAATTTAATTGAATTAGATGAGCGATATTATTAGCTTTAACCTAAATGTCATTACCCGTAAGATACCTTCATCGCAGACAACAAGGGTTGTCTCATCGAATACTAAGTGAAGGAATTAGACTATGAACATGTTAAAAACTTTGATGACAGCTTCTGTATTATCTTTCGTTGCATTTGGTGCATCAGCAGCAACAATCACTGCAACAGGTGATACGCTGGCTTCAACAGAAGCAAAAATTGCAGCTAAAGCTAAAGCAGCCGGTGCAGACAGCTATACAATTACCAGCGCTCGTATGGGGAATTTTGTCACAATGAGTGCTGAAACCAAATAACAAATTGTGTGAATTCATCTTATTGAAATATTTTTGATGAAAAGTGGTGTTTTAGGATCAGTAAGTAGATTAAATGCCACTTTTATTTTATCTGAACCAATATAGAGTACTTTTCTAATCATTGAGGAGTCGTTGATATGAGCTTTAAATATAACCGCCTAGATAAAGATAATGCAGCTGTATTACTTGTTGACCATCAAACGGGTTTGTTATCGCTAGTTCGTGACCAAGATCCGGACAAATTCAAAAATAGCGTGTTAGCGCTAGCCGATCTGGCAAAGTATTTTAACTTACCAACTATTTTGACGACATCTTTTGAAGATGGTCCTAATGGCCCATTAGTTCCTGAATTAAAAGAAACCTTTCCAGATGCGCCTTACATTGCCCGTCCAGGTCAAATCAACGCGTGGGATAACGAAGAGTTCGTCAAAGCGGTTAAAGCCACAGGTAAAAAACAGCTAATCATTGCCGGTGTTGTGACAGAAGTGTGTGTGGCATTTCCTGCACTATCTGCACTGGAAGAAGGCTATGAAGTTTTTGTTATTACTGATGCCTCAGGTACATTTAACCCAATAACACGTGATGCCGCATGGGATAGAATGTCAAAAGCAGGGGCTCAACTGATGAGCTGGTTTGGTGCTGCTTGTGAATTACACCGTGATTGGCGTAATGATGTGGAAGGTTTAGGAACGTTGTTCTCAAACCATATCCCTGATTACCGTAACTTAATGACTAGCTATGCACTGCTTTCTGCGAAAAAATAGTGCGTGACTGAGTATTAAAATGACATAATTGGTTTATAAATCCTCGGTATGACATTGCTCATATCGGGGGTTATTTCGTTAATTTAACCAAGTCCAGCCACTCGTTTTCGTCATCATCGCACTTAGTTCGCTCTATGTTATAATAGCCTATTGTTTTTGCTTGGCTCCTTGCTTTTGGAGCTATCCATTTGATTTTAATACACAAGAACACCATGCATCAAAATACCTCAAAACAAGGCTATACCAACCTAAACCGATTTTCCGTTGCCCCTATGCTCGATTGGACAGATCGCCATTGCCGTTATTTTCATCGCTTATTAAGCAAAAACACCTTGCTGTATACCGAAATGGTCACAACAGGGGCGATTATTTACGGAAAAGGGGACTATCTTGCTTTTAGTGAGGAAGAGCATCCTGTTGCGTTACAGCTTGGTGGTAGCGATCCTGCCGCATTAGCGCAATGTGCCAAATTGGCACAAGAGCGTGGTTATGATGAAATTAACCTAAATGTAGGTTGCCCATCAGATCGCGTACAAAATGGGCGTTTTGGTGCTTGTTTAATGGGAGATGCGCAGCTTGTTGCTGATTGTGTGAAAGCCATGCAAGACGTGGTTTCTATTCCTGTAACCGTAAAAACTCGTATTGGTATTGATGAGCAAGACAGCTACGCGTTTTTATGTGATTTTATTGAAACTGTTTCTGATAAAGGCGGCTGTGAAATGTTTATTATCCATGCACGTAAAGCATGGTTGTCCGGCCTTAGCCCAAAAGAAAATCGCGAAATCCCACCACTTGATTACCCGCGAGTTTATCAATTAAAACGTGATTTTCCTCATTTGACCATGGCGATTAATGGTGGAGTCAAAACGCTGGAAGAAGCAAAAGAGCATCTTCAACACCTAGATGGCGTCATGGTGGGGCGCGAAGCCTATCAAAACCCGTCTATTTTAACGGCGGTTGATAACCAATTGTTTGGTGAGCACTTTCCTGTCACTAATGGTGTTGACGCTGTTAGAGCGATGTACCCTTACATCGAAAAAGAGTTATCGAAAGGCGCTTATTTAGGCCATATGACCCGCCATATGTTAGGGATTTTCCAAGGTATCCCCGGCGCACGTCAGTGGCGTCGTCATTTAAGTGAAAATGCGCATAAAAAAGGGGCTGACTTAGTCGTTGTTGAGCAAGCTCTCGAGTTTGTGACGCGTGGCGAATAGCTATCATGTGGGGAAAAAAGCGCCATTTGGCGCTTTTTGCATATTGAGTCGCTTATTATGGAACCAATAAACTCGAACCTTGGGTTTTTCTTGATTCGATAGTGAGGTGAGCTTTTTGTGCATCTTTTAAAGCAAAAATTTGTGATTGCGGCACATCTACATTCACTTTTCCGCTTAAAATCATATCAAATAAGGCATTACTAGCTTGGTCTAGCTCAGCACGGTTAGTCACATAGACACCCAGTGATGGGCGAGTGACGTATAATCCGCCTTTTTGGTTTAAAATCCCTAAATTTACACCGGTGACAGGGCCTGATGCATTACCAAAACTCACCATTAATCCGCGACGTTTGAGTGAGTCTAAAGAAGCAAGCCATGTAGATTGACCGACAGAGTCATACGCCACATTCACTTTCTCGCCATGAGTGATTTCTTTCACGCGAGCTGCAATGTCTTCTGTTTGGTAATTGATGACTTCCCATGCTCCGGCATCTTTGGCTCTTAACGCTTTATCTGCAGAACCCACCGTGCCTATCATCTTAGCGCCTAGCGCGTTTGCCCATTGGCAAGCTATCAACCCAACGCCACCTGCAGCGGCGTGGAACAGAAAGACTTCGTCACGTTTCAGTTGATATGTCTGATGGAATAAATAATAAACCGTCATGCCTTTTAATGAGCTGGCTGCGGCTTGTTCAAAGGTAATACCATCAGGAAGGTGTGCCACGGCACTTTCAGGGACATTATGGACTTCGCTATAAGCACCTAGAGGGCCTTGCGCATAAACGACACGGTCACCGGGCTTGAAACCTGTGACATGGGCACCAGTTTTCACAACAACACCTGCCGCCTCTGTACCAAGGCCACTTGGTAGCTTAGCAACAGGGTATAAACCGCTGCGAACATAGGTGTCGATAAAGTTAATCCCGATAGCACGGTTTTCTATTTGAATTTCATTATCTGCTGGGTTTGCTGGGGAATAATCTACTAAGTTAAGTACGTCAGCGCCGCCATGTTGCGCGAATTCAATACGTTTTGCCATGACAATCTCCAATAAGGACTATTCATTTTAATTACAATAACAATCGTTTTATCATAACGCCATGTTTCAATCAGAAGAATTATAGGTTTGTGCTTTCAGTGATGTATTTTATCTTGTGATTACTTTGCGCAAAGACGCAAAGAAAACCACAAAAAAATAAGATTGGCGTATACTAAGCGCAGATCGTTAATTATAGACTTGGATATTAATGTATGGCTAAAAAACCCTCATCAAATTTCAAAACGGATGCCCCACGAGACCACCAAATGGAAGGGTTAAAACTTCCACCACATTCTCTCGAAGCGGAGCAGTCTGTTTTAGGGGGGTTAATGTTAGATAACGAGCGCTGGGATACCGTTTCTGAACGTGTGACTCACGCTGATTTCTTTAGCCGACCCCATCGCACCATTTTCTCACAAATGCAATTTTTGCTTGAGCAAGGCAAACCCATTGACCTTATAACGTTATCGGAATCACTAGAACAACAGGGTGAATTGGATAGCGTGGGTGGCTTTGCTTATTTGGCTGAGCTATCTAAAAATACGCCAAGTGCGGCGAATATTAATGCTTATGCAGACATCGTCCGCGAACGTGCGATTGTTCGCGATATGATTTCAGTCGCTAATGAAATTGCAGATGCAGGTTATGATCCACAAGGGCGAAGCAGTGAAGATCTCCTCGATTTAGCCGAAACCAAAGTATTCCAAATCGCCGAGTCAAGAGCGAATAAAGACGAAGGGCCAAAAGGTATTGAAGCCATTTTGTCTGAAACTGTTGAAAAAATTGAGCAACTTTACCAACAACCGCACGACGGCGTTACTGGGGTTTCAACAGGTTACCAAGACCTCGATAAAAAAACCGCAGGTTTACAAGGTTCTGATTTAATTATTGTGGCCGCGCGTCCATCGATGGGGAAAACCACTTTTGCGATGAACTTGTGCGAAAATGCGGCGATGACAGAAGAAAAACCGGTACTTATCTTCAGCTTAGAGATGCCCGGCAACCAAATTATGATGCGTATGTTGGCGTCACTATCTCGTGTCGACCAAACTCGCATTCGTACTGGGCAACTTGATGATGAGGATTGGGCGCGAATTTCAAGTACGATGGGCATTTTGATGGAAAAACGCAACATGTACATCGATGATTCGTCAGGTTTGACTCCCACAGAGGTACGTTCACGTGCGCGTCGTATTTATCGTGAGCATGGTGGGTTAAGTTTGATCATGATTGACTACCTTCAATTGATGCGAGTTCCTGCTCTTTCTGATAACCGAACGTTAGAAATTGCTGAAATTTCACGCTCACTCAAAGCGTTAGCAAAAGAGCTTAATGTTCCCGTAGTGGCGTTGTCACAGTTAAACCGTAGTCTTGAGCAGCGTGCAGATAAACGCCCTGTTAACTCGGATTTGCGTGAATCAGGGTCTATCGAGCAGGATGCGGACTTAATCATGTTTATCTACCGTGATGAAGTTTATCACGATAACAGCGAACTCAAAGGCGTTGCGGAAATCATTCTCGGTAAGCAACGTAACGGGCCGATTGGTACAGTACGGTTGACGTTTAATGGGCAGTGGTCGCGGTTTGATAATTACGCGGGGCCTGCGTATAACGACGAAGACTAAATACTCGTCATATTTTACACGGTCGCGGTGTTGGCTGCACTCAGCTACGCGAGTCACATACTTATGTATGCTCCCCGCGATATCTTCGCTTGCCGCCTAGCGATATTGCAAACTATTTAGAGTATTAAAGCTAAACGACCAAGATCGAATGGAAATTGGTTTTTTTTAGCGTATAACAAATAGAGAACATATTGAGCTGCCAATGTGCAGCTTAATTTTTAGCGGCTTTATAGAAAAAAGAACGAGGAAACAATGAAAGCGGCAACCGCATTGATAAACCGCCGCGCTCTGCGACACAACTTGCAACGGGTGAAAGAAATTGCACCAAATAGCCGAATGATTGCAGTTGTTAAAGCAAACGCTTATGGTCATGGATTAGTAGGGGTTGGTCAGGCAGTAGAAGAGCTGGTGGATGGTTTTGGTGTGGCAAGACTCAATGAGGCGCTACTTTTACGACAGCACGGCGTGATAAAACCGATTGTTTTACTAGAAGGTTTTTTTGAGCAGTCTGACTTGCTGTTGATGGCAGAGCACCAGATTGACACCGTGATCCATTGTATTGAACAGCTTGAAATGTTAGAAGCCACCAAATTACCTTATCCTCTTAAAGTTTGGATGAAACTGGATACAGGCATGCACCGCCTTGGTGTACTGCCGAAAGATGCCGAAGACTTTTATCAACGTTTACAACGCTGCCAACAAGTTCAGCTTCCTATTAATATTGTTAGCCATTTTTGCCAAGCAGATGCCCCTCATTTACCGACAACTGAAAAACAAATTACTTGTTTTAAACAGTTTATTGCTGGTAAAGAGGGGGAAAAATCCATTGCCGCCTCCGCCGGAATTTTGCTGTGGCCAGAAGCTCACTATGACTGGGTTCGCCCAGGGATCATGATGTATGGTGCATCCCCACAAGAAGGGAAAAGCGCAAAAGATTTCGGTTTATTTCCTGTGATGACATTAAAATCAACATTAATTGCGGTTAGGGAGCATTCGGCAGGGCAATGTGTGGGTTACGGTGAAACATGGTGCAGTGATAAAGATACGCGGCTTGGTGTTGTTGCCATCGGCTATGGAGATGGTTATCCACGTAACGTTCCTTCAGGCACACCGGTGTTAATTAATGGGCGAAAAGTGCCTATTGTTGGGCGAATTTCCATGGATATGACCGTGGTGGATTTGGGACTAAATGCGGAAGATAAAGTGGGTGACGACGTTATTTTATGGGGAAATCAACTGCCAGTTGAAGAAATTGCCGCGCAAACAGGCATTATAAACTATGAGTTACTGACGAAGTTAACCTCTAGAGTTGCAATGGAATATGTAGACGAATAGTCAGCAAAGGGTTATTTTCAGATAACAACGTAAAAAAATGGCGCTAAATATGGCAAATCATCGCTTGGTTTATTTAGCGTAAAACAATGATTAGGAGATGTCCTGTGTTCGAACATGTTGATGCTTATCCGGGCGACCCAATTCTGTCGTTAATGGATGAATTTAATAAAGACACTCGTGAAAATAAAATTAATTTGAGTATCGGTCTTTACTATGATGGTGAAGGAAAAACCCCTGAACTGGCAACAGTCGGTACGGCAAAAGCGGCGTTAAATAAACTGCCAGCAAGCGCATCACTGTATTTGCCTATGGAAGGTTTGAAAGATTACCGTACTGAATTACAAAAATTAGTCTTTGGTGAGGATTGCCCGCTAATTGCACAGGAACGTATCGCTACTGTCCAAACTATTGGTGGTTCTGGTGCGTTAAAAATTGGTGCCGATTTTTTACATCAATATTATCCCGATTCCGAAGTGTGGTGCAGTGACCCAACTTGGGAAAACCATGCCTCTATTTTTTCAGGCGCGGGGACAAAAGTGCATTACTACCCGTATTTTGATGAAAAAACCAAAGGCGTTAAATTTGATGAAATGCTAGCAACATTCAAAAAATTACCAGCAAATAGCATCATCCTAATGCACCCGTGTTGCCATAACCCAACAGGCTCCGACCTTACTCCTGCACAATGGGATGAAGTCACTAAGGTGGCATTAGAACACAAACTGATCCCATTCTTAGACATTGCTTATCAAGGTTTTGCCGAAGGCATTAATGAAGATGCTTATGCTATCCGAGCGATGGTCAAAGCCGGTTTACCCGTGTTTGTCAGTAATTCATTTTCTAAAATTTTTGGTATCTACGGTGAACGTGCGGGTGGCCTGTCGGTGATCTGTGAAAACCAAGATGAACGTGACCGTGTGTTAGGTCAGCTAAAAGCGGGTGTTCGCCGTTTATATTCTAGCCCACCATCTAATGGCGCAAAAATTGTTGCTGCGGTATTAACCAATAGCGCTGAAAAAGCTAAATGGTTAGCGGAAGTGGAAGAGATGCGTTTACGTATTTTAGACATGCGTACGGTACTGGTTAATGAGCTGAAAAAGGCACTACCAAACCAAAATTTCGACCACTTATTAAAGCAACGCGGTATGTTCAGCTACACGGGTTTTTCTAAAGAGCAAGTGGCTCGCCTGAAAGACGAGTTTGCGGTTTACTTGGTTGGAACTGGCCGCGTTTGTATGGCAGGTGTTAATCGTCATAATGTTAAACGTATTGTGGAAGCATTTGCCGCCGTTAGCCAATAATTTTTAGCTATCGTAATAATTATCAGGGAGCAAAATGCTCCCTGATGGTCTTTCTACTTATTTTTAATGGCCTTTCGACTTAATAGCCGCGTTCTAAAATCGTTTTCAAGAACCTTGCAGTGTGCGATTTTTCACACTCAGCCACTTCTTCTGGTGTACCAGCAATTAAAATTTCACCGCCACCACTACCACCTTCTGGGCCTAAATCGACAATCCAGTCCGCTGTCTTAATGACATCAAGGTTGTGTTCAATCACCACAATGGTATTTCCTTGGTCACGAAGCTGATGTAAAACGACTAAAAGTTGTTGGATATCAGCGAAATGCAGGCCTGTTGTTGGCTCATCCAAAATATAGATAGTTTGCCCTGTTCCGCGTTTAGACAGCTCTTTGGCTAATTTCACACGCTGTGCTTCACCACCTGAGAGTGTTGTCGCTGATTGGCCGAGACGGATGTAGGATAAACCAACGTCCATCAAAGTTTGTAGCTTGCGGGCAAGTGCAGGTACGGCATCAAAGAATTCACGAGACTCTTCGATAGTCATATCCAAAACTTCATGGATATTTTTACCTTTATATTTAATCTCTAATGTTTCTCGGTTATAGCGTTTACCTTTACATTGGTCACAAGGGACATACACATCAGGTAAGAAGTGCATTTCAACCTTGATGACTCCATCACCTTGGCAAGCCTCACAACGGCCACCTTTTACGTTAAAGCTAAAACGTCCTGGGTTATAACCTCGAGTCCGAGATTCAGGTACACCAGCAAATAGCTCACGCACAGGTGTAAATACACCAGTATAGGTGGCAGGGTTCGAGCGTGGTGTCCGGCCTATTGGGCTCTGGTCAATATCAATGACTTTGTCAAAGTGCTCTAAGCCCTCTACATCCAAATAAGGGGCTGGCGTGATGGTGGTTGCGCCATTTAATTGACGTTGAGCAATAGGGAATAGCGTGTCGTTTATCAGTGTTGATTTACCCGAGCCAGACACACCAGTAATACAGGTAAATAACCCGACTGGGATTTTTAATGTCACATTTTTCAGGTTGTTGCCTTTTGCCCCAAACACGGTCAGCATTTTATCTTTATTAATTGGAACGCGTTTTTGCGGGATGTCAATTCTGCGCTCACCACTTAAAAATTTACCCGTGAGTGAATCTGGGTTTGCGACAATATCTTCCAATGTTCCTTGGGCAACAATTTGCCCGCCATGCACCCCAGCACCAGGGCCGATATCAATCACATGGTCTGCGGCGCGGATCGCGTCTTCGTCATGTTCAACCACGATCACGGTATTTCCTAGATCGCGTAGGTGGATCAAGGTTTCAAGTAAGCGGTCATTATCACGTTGGTGTAAGCCAATTGAAGGTTCATCAAGGACATACATCACACCCACTAAACCTGCACCAATTTGGCTTGCTAAACGAATGCGTTGTGCTTCACCACCGGACAAGGTGTCGGCAGAACGTGAAAGAGTCAGATAATTAAGCCCAACATTGACGAGAAACTTCAGGCGATCGCCAATTTCTTTTAAGACTTTTTCTGCGATTTGAGCACGCTGACCAGTGAGTTTTAGGTTTTGAAAAAATTCCATTGCGTGGCCAATGCTGTAATCTGCGATTTCCGGCAACGTTGTATTTTCAACAAAGACAAAGCGCGCTTCTTTACGTAAGCGCGTTCCATGGCAAGAGACACATGGACGGTTACTGATGTATTTCGCTAACTCTTCACGGACAGCTGTTGATTCCGTTTCTTTATAGCGGCGCTCCATATTATTGAGTACGCCTTCAAAAGGGTGTCGGCGTACAGTGATATCGCCACGGTCATTACGGTATTTAAACTCAATCGTTTCTTTGCCTGAACCATATAAAATAATTTTTTGGATAGCTGGGCTCAGGGTGTCGTAAGGCGCTTCCACATCAAATTTATAATGCTCAGCTAATGACATTAGCATTTGGAAATAGTAAAAGTTACGGCGATCCCAACCGCGAATTGCGCCACCGGCAAGTGAGATTTCGGTATTTTGGATGACTCTTTCGGGATCAAAAAACTGCTGAACACCTAAGCCATCACAGCTTGGGCAGGCCCCAGCAGGGTTGTTAAAAGAAAATAGGCGAGGTTCAAGTTCTACCATACTGTAGCCGCAAACGGAGCAGGCAAAATTCGCAGAAAAAACCAGTTCTTCTGCGTTTGCGTCATCCATATCAGCGACAATTGCAGTACCACCAGATAGTTCTAGCGCGGTTTCAAAAGATTCGGCTAAACGCTGAGCAATATCATCACGAATTTTGAAACGGTCAACAATGACTTCAATCGTATGTTTTTTCTGTAATTCGAGCTTTGGTGGATCGGAGAGATCGCAAACTTCCCCATCAATTCGGGCGCGGATATAGCCTTGGCTGGCCAAGTTATCGAGTAGCTTAACATGCTCCCCTTTACGTTCTTTAACGACAGGAGCAAGTAGCATCATTCGGCGATCGGTGGGTTGAGCCAAAACATTATCGACCATCTGGCTAACAGTTTGAGCTGCAAGCGGTATGTCGTGATCAGGGCAGCGAGGTTCACCAACACGGGCAAATAATAATCGCAGATAGTCATGAATTTCTGTGATGGTTCCGACCGTCGAACGAGGGTTATGTGAAGTGGATTTTTGTTCAATCGAAATAGCAGGGGATAACCCTTCAATATGATCGACATCCGGTTTTTCCATTAAAGAAAGAAACTGGCGGGCATAAGCAGATAAAGATTCAACATAACGGCGCTGACCCTCTGCATACAGGGTATCAAAAGCTAAAGATGATTTCCCTGAACCAGATAACCCAGTAATAACAATGAGTTTGTCGCGAGGGATGACGAGATTGATGTTTTTCAGATTATGCGTACGTGCGCCGCGGACTTCGATATTATCCATTTACCACTTCCCGGATGATTTGATATTGAACAATCGCAAGAGACTATTATCACATATTTATGGCTGAATGGATATACAGTATTTCCTATTCGTCATATTTCAAACCGTGGCGTTGTTGGCTTCTCTCAGCTACGCAGGTCACATACTTTTGTATGCTCCCCGCGATACCTTCGCTTGCCGCCTAGCCACAGCTTGAACTATTTAGAATAGGTTCTGCTCGTCATATTTCAAACCGTGGCGTTGTTGGCTTCTCTCAGCTACGCAGGTCACATACTTTTGTATGCTCCCTACGATATCTTCGCTTGCCGCCTAGCCACAGCTTGAACTATTTAGAGTAAGATTTTAATTGTGAAACAGAAAAACAGAAAAACAGAAAAACAGAAAAACAGCGATCTGAATTTATCGAAAAGATAGATGCGGTGTGCATTATTTTGTGTCTATACTGACAAAAGCACTATGAAATTTCACTAAAAGCTGGAAAGCGTTTCGCAAATTAACAAGCTCAATTTCAAATATTGGTGCAAATCAGCTCTGTCGTGGTAAACTTCACGGCTAATCCAGAGATTAAAATTCAATGCATCAGGAGTAATAAATGGCCAGCAGAGGCGTAAATAAAGTAATTCTTATCGGTAACCTAGGACAAGATCCAGAAATCCGTTATATGCCTAACGGCGGAGCTGTGGCAAACCTGACTCTGGCAACTTCTGAAAGTTGGCGTGACAAGCAAACCGGTGAGATGCGTGAAAAAACCGAATGGCACCGAGTCGTTATTTTCGGCAAACTTGCTGAGGTAGCAGGTGAATACCTAAAAAAAGGTTCACAAGTCTATATCGAAGGTTCTCTGCAAACACGTAAATGGCAAGATCAAAGTGGTCAAGATCGTTATACGACAGAAGTTGTTGTGAATATCGGTGGCTCAATGCAAATGTTAGGTGGCCGTGGCGGTGATGCACCATCACAAGGTCAAGGCGGTCAAGGTGGTTGGGGCCAACCACAGCAGCCTCAAGCGGCACAACAATTCAGTGGTGGTGGAGCGCCAGCCGCACGCCCATCAGCACCTGCACCACAAACCAATGAACCACCAATGGATTTTGATGACGATATTCCGTTCTAATTCTTACTGATTAGAATGTATAAATAAAATAAAGGCTTCCTTGTGAAGTCTTTATTTTTTAATAAATATAAATGCTAATAATATATATCTAGAAAATATTATTTTTTATTGGAATGATAAAACAAATACAGAACCGAAACATTAAGAGTTTATTAATTCTAAATTAAGAATTTCTTAAATAAATAAAAAAAGCCCCAGCAATTAAATTACATGGGGCTTTGTATTGGTAGTGTTATAAAAAAAAGAAATATAAATTTTATTTTCATATTAGCGTATCAAGCTACTTTAGGTTCCAGTAGTAATGGATCATTTTGGCTTTCACCGGACAGGCGGTAGATTGACGGTGACGTACCTAAATAAGCTCTAAATCGCTTTGCAAAAGATTGCTGGGAGTCAAATTGGTATTTTAATGCAATATCAATAACTTGAAGTTCAGTGGAGCATAGATCTTTAGCAGCTTCACAGATTCTCCTTCGGCGAATATATTCACCTAAAGGCATACCAACAACTTTTCTAAATACTCTTTGTAAATGCCATTTTGTATATCCTGATTTTAGTGCAATATCATCAAGTAATAGACGACTGGTTAAGTTCATTTCAATCCAAACTAATATTTCATTAACAACTGTAGATTGAAATTCTGTGTACTTCCCATTATAGGGGACAGGGATTTCTTTATACATAATATCTTCCTATTAGTTACTTTTTAATCTTATCCCTCATTCAGTCAATAGCCAATAAATAAATAGTAAACGAAGTTGAATTCAGTTTGTTAATTGGCAAAACAGACAAAATACCGATTTTTAATTAGTTTATAGCCAGTAGAGTTTATCTTAAGGAGATATATTCATCATATCGATTAACAATAGATGAAATTATTACGCTCTCTGAATATAAAACCATCGCACAGTGATATCACTTTTCATTGGTGTTTGGGGATATATTTTTTTAGCTTCCAAAAACTAATTAAAATTGTAGCGGAAATGATTACAGATAGAATATTCATCGCTTGCCATCCGAGAGTGAAGAAAAGAACGCCTGCTCCTAAACTGCCTATTCCACCGAAAAAATAGATAAGAAAATCAGTCATGCCTTGTACTTTAGCTCGCTCATGCATTTTATATGTATGGGGCAGTAGGTTGGTGGTACTGATTAAAAGCAAATTCCAAGCAACACCCACAAATATACCCGCCAACAAATAATTGTAAAAATGGTTACCTAGCAGGTTCATAGTTGCTGATAAAATTAACAGTACGATACCGCAGGAAATAATGCGTTTTGCCCCTAAAAGATGGATTAATGTTCCAGTGAAGAATGACGGTGCAAACATACCTAATACATGGAATTGAAATACAATCGCAATAGAGGAAAAGGCGAAGTCATGTTGTTTCATAGATAACGGTATCGAGGCAAAAGTAAAAACTACAATGGCATACCCAGCGGCACTGACAATAGCGATTAATTTTAAAATAGGTTGTGAATACAATGCACTGTAGTTGCGTTTGACTAACGCTTCATCCGATGGCGTTTTCACTATTTTCTTTAAAGGCACAACGAGTAATAGAATAAATGCGATCACATAAATGGCGGCTAACGTGATGAACGGCCCTGCAAACGGGTATTCTGTAAAAAAGCGTTGGGTGGTAATGGCTAATGTTGGCCCGATTAAGGCCGCAGCAATGCCTCCACTCATAACAAGGCCAATAGCTTTTGCTCGTAAAGAAATTGGTGCCTCTTCAATTGCAGCAAAACGGAATTGTTGTGCAGTACCAATAGCAATCCCAGTGAAAAACAACCCGATGGAAAAATACACTAAATGACTTTCTATCACACCAAGAATAGAGAAGCCTGCACCGATTAACCCACCGATATTACCAATAATAAAGCCCACCCTTCTCGAATATTTTTGCATTAAAAATGCGATCGGAATAGTTGCTAAGATTAAGCCAACGTACTGACTTACCAGTGGAATAGTTGCATAAGTTGGGTTGGTAGCCAATTTTTCGCCAATAACTACTGCTACAGAAAGGACAATCGCATTTCCTGTGATAAATAATGCAAGTGTGATAGTTAACCACCAAACGGATTTTGGCATATATCCCTCTGTCTATTAAGTAAAAATCAATTGGTTATATTTCTTACATTGAGGGAATAATCCCTCTGAATGCAGCAAAGGATACAACTTAAAGTTGACTTTAAGTCAAGGTCTGCGATGGTATTTTAAGTAGTGATTAATGCTATATTTTTTTGTTTTAATGGATAATATTGCTGCTGGTGCGAGATGTGATGAGTGTCGCAATTACTATTCCTTTGGGATAAAACAAGAAAAAATGATTGTCATGCTGGGAAATTTATGTTCTTTTAATAAAAGAAACTGAAAAACAATAATCAATAAATTAGACAGACTAAACAGGAAGAACCCGTGAACATGACGACTAATCACTTAAACCTACTACTAACCGCGCCACGTGCCGCGGTGGTCGTGCGTGTGGTGGTGGTCGTGGGCTTAGCGCCGTAACGGGTACAAATCAACGCAGATTTAGAAACCCCGCCGGCGCAAACCGAGCGGGGTTTTTTATCACCTCTCGCTCGGATCCGCAGGCTAGCAAAGGATAATTATGATGAGCGAATCGGGCACCACAGCACCACATAAAACCCGCTTTACGGGCGCAGAATTAATTGTATATTTACTGGAAAAACACGGTATTACCATCGTTTCTGGCATTCCAGGTGGAGCGGCTTTACCCTTTTATGATGCATTAGGTCAAAGCCAGAAAATCCGCCATATATTGGCTCGCCATGAGCAAGGTGCAGGTTTTATTGCTCAGGGAATTGCACGTACCACGGGGAAAGCCGCGGTTTGTATCTCTTCAAGTGGTCCTGGGGCAACAAACTTAGTGACCGCTATCGCTGATGCAAAACTGGATTCTATCCCGCTGGTTTGTATTACGGCTCAAGTTTCTTCGTCAATGATTGGCACAGATGCTTTCCAAGAGGTTGATACCTATGGTATTTCGATTCCAGTCACCAAACATAATTATTTGGTCCGTAATATCAATGAATTGCCACAAGTGATTTGTGATGCTTTTCGTATTGCAGAGTCAGGCCGCCCTGGGCCTGTTTGGATTGATATTCCAAAAGATGTGCAAACTGCCACTATTGAACTAACTGAAATACCAGAAGTATTACCGAAAGATAAAGCACCCGCATTTGATGTGGAAAAAGTTCTGCAAGCGGCTGAAATGATTAATAAGGCGAAACGTCCAGTACTGTATTTTGGTGGTGGGGTAATTAGTTCTGATTCGACAGAAACAGCAATCGCTTTTGCGGAAAAGGCTTCATTACCGACAACCATGACGTTAATGGCACTTGGCACTATTCCAATGCGCCATCCATTATATTTAGGAATGTTAGGTATGCACGCTGCCGCAAGTACTAATATGATCATGGAAGAATCGGATCTATTGATTGTGATTGGTGCACGGTTTGATGATAGGGCGATAGGTAAAGCAGAGAAGTTTTGCCCTAACGCGAAAATCATCCATGTGGATATTGATAAAGCAGAAATCAGCAAAATTAAGCGTCCAGATATCGCTATTCATGCAGATGCAGGGCAAATATTGGAATTATTATTGCCTTTAGTAGAACGCAATGAGCGCACAGATTGGATGGCGCAAGTGAATCAATTAAAAGAGCAATATCCATTGAATTTTAGCGAGGCTGATAACCCGCTGAACCATTATGGTTTAGTGCTGTCTACGGCACGTGCGGCTGGTGAAGAGGCGATTGTGACAACGGATGTTGGGCAGCACCAAATGTGGGCGGCTCAAGCATACCCTCTGTCTCGCCCACGTCAATGGCTGACATCAGGCGGGTTAGGTACCATGGGCTTTGGGCTACCTGCTGCCATTGGTGCAGCGCTGGCAAAACCCGAAAAAACCATTGTGTGTTTTTCCGGTGATGGCAGCTTGATGATGAATATTCAGGAATTGGCCACCGCAGCGGAACACCAATTGAATATCAAAATTATTTTAATGAATAACCAAGCGTTAGGGATGGTACATCAACAACAAGATTTATTTTTTGAAAACCGCATATTTGCTGCAGCTTATCCGTATCAAACCGATTTTATTAAGATTGCGGCAGGGTTTGGTTTGCAAACTTGCGATTTAAATAATGAAGCAGATCCAGAAATGGCATTAGAAGCGATAATGAATACCAAAGGTCCATGTTTGATCCATGCCTTGATTGATGTGAATCAGAAGGTATACCCAATGGTTCCACCAGGTGCAGCTAACATTGATATGATTGGAGCGTAATTATGGTATTTGAACATCATCCGATTGCTTTAGAGCTAATTGTTCGTAATCACCCAGGTGTAATGTCACATATTTGTGGTTTATTTGCACGCAGAGCATTTAATGTTGATGGCATTCTATGTATGCCGATTAAAGATAAAGATGAAAGCCGTATATGGCTATTAGTACAAAAAGATGAGCGTTTGCCGCAAATGATTAACCAAGTTGAAAAATTAGAAGATGTTCGGGAAGTACGCTTTAGTGATGATTTGCGTCTTTTCGAAACAATGCAAAATTATTTGCAGTAATTCTGAGGTAAATTTTATGACCTAATAGCCCATACCAACAGTATGGGCTATTTTCTTTTATGTTTAATCATAGCGATAATTAGGGTTTCCTAAACCGAACAAAGATGGTATAAATTCAGTTGCTGAATAATGATTTTTTGAATGCATTACAGGTTTGCATTTGGTAAATTGAATAATAAACAGGTATAAATTTATGCAAAATAACATCTATTTATTGAACACTTATCAATATGAAATTGAAACAACCATACTGGCACAAGGGAATAATGATGAAGGTCATTGGGTGGCTCTAAAAGACAATATTTTCCACCCACAAGGTGGTGGGCAACCCATGGATACAGCTTGGGTGAATGATATTACTGTTCGTATTAAGAAACAACAGGATGGTTTAATTGTAGGATACCTACCTGAAGGCGTTACTTTTAGTCAAGAAAATAATGTGGTTGCAAGGGTAGATAAGGAAAAACGTCAGCGTTACGCTGCGCTACATACCGCTGGCCATTTGTTGAATTGGGAATTGCGTCGCTTTGGCTGGCTGGCACAAAAAGGCCATCATTTTCCTGATGAATCTCGAGTAGAATTTAGCATGATGGAAGGGGATGTCACTCCTTTTGATAAACTTGATAGCCAATATATCGAAGATATTGTTAACCAAAGCATTCGCAGTGGGCGAGCCGTTGCAATAAAGCAAAAGGGGGATTTGCGGATCAGTTACATCGACCAAACTGAAGAAATGCCTTGTGGTGGAACGCATGTTTCTTCGCTAGATAATATTCAGCATTTTTCAATTAAGTCGATGAAATTTAAAAAGGGAACGTTGCGCGTTAGTTATGATGCACAACATGCCATAATTTAAACACTATCACTAAGATGAGAGTATGTCATGACGATGGTGGCTTGGAGATCCCCTTCCATGCATAGGTAACTGTGTGGGAAATCACCACTGAAAGCATAGAAATCCCCCGCCTCCAAAAGGATATTTTGGTCGTTATGTAACCGCAACATGAGTGAGCCAGAATTCACCATAATGTGCTCGTGAGTTCCACTCATATGGGCGGGGCTATTAATGATAGCGCCTCTTTTCATGGTTAATTGCCAGATTTCAGAGATATTTCCCATGCTAATGCGAAATTTAAACTGTTGTGAATACTCTTTTTCACTGGGAGTGGCTTTAAGCAAGTAGGGATAAGCTTCATGTTGCCGCGTAAACAAATCGCTGAGAGGAAAGCGTAGAGCAATGGCGATCGACTCTAATGTGTCGATGCGTGGGTTTGAATCACCAGATTCCAGTTTGGATAAAGCGGCTTTCGAAATCCCTGATAAACGAGATAGTTCGTTTAGCGAGAGATCCCTTGCTTGCCTAAGTAAACGAATTTTCTGCCCTATTTTTAAATTAATTTTTTTATCCACAATGTGTCTTTACCTGAATTTTAATTTATTGTGCTAGTTCTGTATCACTCAGAGAAGTAAATTATACACTCTTAGTTGTATATTGTATTTAAAGTGGCTATTTTGTTTTTTGATATAGATTTGAAATTTAAAACCCTACAAAAATAAAACTATTTTCTGTATTTGAAAAAATCTATAGTGAGGAAGTTAAAAAACTTCTGGAGTTAAGGTCATGCCGTTTGAATTGTTATCACCAGAAATGGCGATTTGTTTCTCGACATTGTTGTTTGCTTATTTGGTTTTTGGCATGGCGGGTTTTGGTTCTGCTCTTATTGCAACCCCTGTATTAGCCATGTATTTGCCGTTAAACATGATTGTTCCAATCCTTGCGTTAATAGATCTAACCGCTGCAGTTTTAAATTTACTTAAAGATGGTAAAAATGCGGATTATCAGGAAATTAAATGGATAATTCCATTAATGATAATCGGGAGTTTAGTTGGTGCTGCGATTTTATTAAAAACGCGTCCCGATATACTCGTATTATTACTTGGGTTATTTGTTGTCGGTTATGTCTTACATGCTTTTTTTTCTAAAAAATCAAAATCACCTTTTTCAAAAGCGTTGGTTGTCCCATTTAGTTTAGTGGGCGGTGTTTTTAGTGCTTTATTTGGCAGTGGTGGTTTTATCTATGCCATGTATTTATCTAGCCGAATTGAAGATAAACAGCGTTTTCGTGTCACTCAAATGACGTTAATTGGCTTTAGTACGCTGACTCGAGTGGTGATATTTTTAGTAATGGGTGTGTATCTCAATCTAGATATTTTATTGATTGCTTTAGCATTTTCCCCTGCCATGTTAATTGGTACGTGGGTTGGTCGGCATATAACATTAAAAATTTCACGTGAAAGTTTTTTAAAAGTTATTAACGTCATAATTTTATTATCAGGTATTGTGCTGCTTTATCGATATGTTTTCGTCCTTTAAGTATTTAGAATATTAAAAATAGTTTTATAAAGATAAATAGCAGAATATATGAGTCGTGTTACAATCACCACGAACATTATTAGTTTTACTAGTAATGATGCGGTTTTTTATTTTTCATAATAATCTATTTTATGGAGTTAAAATCTGTTCTTTTGCTAAAAAGAAACGGGTTAATTTCAACATGAGCTCTGATAATCAGCGTTTACAAAATTTTCGACGTTCCCCATCTTTTGCTATTTTTACCATTACAATGAGTATTGCTGTCATTGGTATCGTTATTGGGCTAAGTATTCCAATGGTGGCTCTTAGGCTAAATAATTATGGTTTCAATGAGTTGTATATTGGCATTATTTCTGCGGCTCCTGCATTAGGTATGTTTTTAATTGCCCCTATGGTTCAACGTATTGTGCGTTGGTCAGGTAAGCGAAAGGCAATGCTATTGGCAACCCTCGTTTCTGCCATTAGCTTATTGCCATTATTGAGTACGTTACCACTTTGGCTGTTATTTCCATTACGGTTAGTTACGGGTTTAGCGAGTGGCGTGATGATTTGCTTGGGAGAAACGTGGATTAATGAATTATCCCCTGAAAATAAGCGGGGTCGGATCTTAGCAATCTATACTACCGTGTTCACAGTAAGTCAGCTACTTGGGCCTTCATTTATTGCTTATTATGGTGTGGAAGATAAATCGCCTTTATTGATTTGTACGTTGATCCATTTCATCTCTGTAGTGCTATTTATTTTAATGGATCAAAAAGTTGGTGACCGTTTAGCTGAAAATGCCGCGCAATCTAATTTTTCAATTATTCAATTTGTAAAAATTGCACCGGGTATTTGTGGTGGAATTTTATTTTTTGCTTTTTTTGACGGAACCATTTTATCGATGTTCCCAATTTATGGTATGGGAATGGGGCATACAGAGGCGGTTGCTGCATTAATGATTAGCGCCATCCTTGCTGGAGATGCCATTATGCAGTTACCTTTTGGCTGGCTTGCAGACCATATGAATAGAGAAAAACTGTACCGAATTTGCGGTATTATCACACTCGCAGCTAGCTTATTATTACCCTTCCTTATTACTCAACCTTATCTGATTTGGGTTCTGTTATTTATCTTAGGAGCCACGGCAGGGGCAATTTATACGATTGCCTTGGTACAAATTGGCCAATATTTCAAAGGGAATGAATTGATCATCGCTAATGCAGCGGCAGCCATGCTATGGGGAATTGGTAATTTATCAGGGCCATTATTGGCGGGAGTGGCGACTTCAATCTCACCAGTGGGCTTACCGGTGCTATTGGTTCTGTCTGTGGCAGTATTTTTATGGTTCACACGAGAAAAATATAGCGCTCAAATGGTTGAACAAGTCAGCCCATAAAGCGCATTTGTGGTGCCCTACTTAAGCTAGAGAGCACCACAAATAGATTATTCAATAACTTTATACACAACAAGGTTTTCTCGGAATTCATCTGGCCGATGATTGTGCCAGAATAATTCCATGCCTTGCGGTGCAGGTTTGATTGTTTTCGAGAGTACAATTAACCAGCGGCATTGTTCAGGTTTTTCAAAGCGGTCTTGGCGTTGGTGTAATACGCCAGTGTAATAGTAGAGCATCGGTGCTTCAGATTCGCCAATATTATCAGAAGCCATACAATCGTTTTTTGTAAATTGGCCTGCTAAATGCTGGTTTAAATCGACAAAAACCCCTTCGAAACCTTTTGCGTAGTCTATCCAGCCCAAAAACAAAGTTAAAATTATCCCCCAAGCGGCACATAGACCTAATAACCAATTTTTCATCATGTGAAAAGCCGGTGAGATAAAGTTTGGAATAATTTTATTGCGTAAAAACCACACTAATGTAATCAACAGACCACTGATAAATGCAATGGAAGAAAAGGGCATTTGGTAGCTCATAGGAAGCCAGCGGCTAAATGGGGTTAGCCATTCGTGTTGATGGCCAATCAAGGCGATAAGATAGCAGACCCATAAAAAAAGAATGAGTACAGACCATAAAATAGCCGCAAAGCGAGCGATACCATTAAGAATTTTTTCAGGGAAACTGAGTAGTGTTTGGGTTCCTAATATGGCCATGGGGGCAACAAAAGGGAGTAAATATAGCGCGCGACCAGAAGCTGAAATCTGTAAAAAAATGATACCTAATAAAGGAAATAGCGCCAGCAGAAACTCATTTGAATTAAATAAACGTTTAATCGGGTGCCTTAGAAAATAAGCGACAGCCAGTAAACCAGAAGGAAAGGCAAATAAGGAAACTGCCGCTGGAATGCGAGTTAAATTAGCTTTTGCCCCTAATTTTTCAACCGAAAAACCAAAGAAGCGGCCGATATTGTTTTCCCAAAACCACACAAGAAATAAATCGGGATGCTGAAGATACAGTTGGATAGGCCAAGGCAAAATGGCGATAAGCGCGATTAACCCCGCCGTTAAACTGTGTAGCCAAAACCGCTTAGTTCGGCATTGAGTAAGAAAAATAGGTGATAAAAATAGGCAAATCCAGAGAACGCCAGGAATAAAAACGCCTTTTGACAACATGGTGACGATGGTCCCAAGAGATAACCAAAGTGCAGACATGCGCATTTTTTGTTGTTGTATCAGCCCCAATAACCCATATAAGCCAATAGTTGTTCCTGCCATTAGTGCAACATCGGTAAACATATCATGGCTATGTCTGATAATACCGGGAGCACAGGCATACAGTGCAAAAGCGACCCACATCCGAGTATCAGTGAAGTCTGTGGCTTGGAAAAAACGACGCGCCAAAAGGATAAAAAATGAAAAATTAATAACCGAAAAAATTAAGCTTGCACTACGGGCTGCATCATAAAGTGGCATCAAGCTTGATAATAAATGAGAGGTAATCGTAGCAACCCAATAATAAAGCGGGGGTTTTTCCATAAATGGTTCACCCGCATTTGTGGGAACTAACCATTTACCAGTTTCATACATAGTTTGAATAATACCAAAACTATAATTTTCATCTTGCTTCCAAGGGCTATGGCTATATATTCCTGGTAATAAATACAGAGCAAGAAAACTAATAAAAAGCAGTAAAATACTCCGCTGTAATATGATTAATGGTGCATTCTTATTTGACATTTTAATACGTTTTATGTGTTTTTTACTTGATTAAATTGAAACTATAACTGCGGTTGATAATAATTGAGCTTATATACTTAAATATATATTTACTCAGTGAATGATATTTTTTTAATGAAAAACAATAAGAAATGTATTTTTAGCCACATTTTTAACAGACGCATGTTACCACCAGTAAATAAGTTTTTAGCTATTGGTTTTGTAAGCAAATATTCTTGGATTGTATCAAAGAAATAACCTTCCACTTTAAACAGACATTATATGAAAGGTATTTAGCTATTTTTACGTAAAATAAATGTAACTAAAAAGAATCATTATTTGAAAATAATGTTCATTGCTTAAGAGACTATATATCTGGGAGGGGGGGGGGAAAGAACAAACGGGTAAGAAATGCTAAAAATGCTTGATCATTCCCCCTGTTTAGAATGATAATTGCTCTCCTCACGATACGTTTTATTCTATTTTAAAAACCAAACGATTGCGCAACTGTTTTTATTGGGATTTTTTCTCAGCCAGTTTGTTTTTTCTTAAAAACGTAATCGTTTACGTCAACGTATAAATTAGTCGTTAGCAGTATTTGAAAGTCGTCGTTTTCCATTAAACAGCAGAGGTATACCATGTCAGGCCAACAGGCTTCATCCAGTTGCAAATTGGATTCATTTTTCAAGATAACAGCGCGGGGCTCTTCAGTTCGCCGTGAAATCATTGCAGGATTAACCACATTCTTAGCGATGGTTTATTCTGTCATCGTTGTACCTGGCATGTTAGGGCAAGCAGGGTTCCCACCAACAGCGGTCTTTATTGCAACTTGCTTAGTGGCTGGTTTTGGTTCTTTATTGATGGGGTTATGGGCCAATCTACCGATGGCGATTGGTTGTGCTATTTCACTGACTGCATTTACCGCATTTAGTTTGGTCTTAGGGCAGCAAATTAGTATTCCTGTGGCATTGGGCGCTGTCTTTTTAATGGGGTGTTTGTTCACCCTCATTTCTGTGACAGGTATTCGTAGTTGGATTTTACGCAATATGCCAATGGGTATTGCACATGGCACAGGTATTGGTATCGGTTTATTTTTACTATTAATAGCTGCTAATGGGGTGGGTTTAGTGATCAAAAACCCAAATGCAGGTTTGCCTGTTGCTCTAGGTGAATTTACATCTTTCCCTGTATTAATGTCATTGGCTGGGTTAGCGGTCATTTTCGGTTTAGAAAAACGCCGCGTTCCGGGTGGCGTATTACTTGTTATTATTGCAATTTCAATTATTGGTTTAATTTTTGATCCTGCGGTTAAATATCAAGGCTTTTTCAAGTTGCCTTCATTGGGTGATGATGGGCTTTCATTAGTTTTCAATATGGATATCATGGGCGCATTACAGCCAATGGTATTGCCAAGCTTACTTGCATTAGTGATGACCGCTGTTTTTGATGCAACGGGGACTATTCGCGCGGTGGCGGGACAAGCCAATTTATTGGATAAAGACGGCCAAATTATTGATGGTGGTAAAGCGTTAACCGCAGACTCCGTGAGCAGTATCTTTGCGGGGGCGATTGGCGCATCTCCTGCTGCTGTGTATATTGAATCTGCAGCGGGTACTGCTGCTGGTGGTCGTACAGGCTTAACCGCAGTGGTTGTCGGCGTACTGTTTTTACTCATTCTCTTTTTATCGCCACTTTCTTATTTGGTGCCTGCCTATGCAACGGCGCCGGCATTGATGTATGTTGGGCTTTTAATGTTAAGTAATGTCTCTAAGCTTGATTTCGATGACTTTGTAGATTCAATGTCTGGTTTATTGTGTGCGGTATTCATTGTTCTGACTTGTAATATCGTCACGGGTATCATGTTGGGCTTTGCTGCTTTGGTTATCGGCCGTATTTGTGCAGGTGAATGGCGCAAATTGAATATTGGCACAGTCATTATTGCGGTACTTTTAGTGGCGTTTTACGCTTCAGGATTGGCAATCTAAAGTATATTATTTCAATAGGGTGGCTAATGTTGCCACCTTTTTAACTTATTGTATTAATTAATCGTAAAGTCTCAATTTTTTCCCCGAAAATGGATGGCTAAGGATAAAATAGAGAGAAGGCGGTTAATCAAGTGGATGTGCATGATTTCCACTGGTGAATGGCTGGGTTTTAATAATCATGGTCTGGACGGTGCTATCTCTTACTATGCGGCGGCAGGCAATATTTTAGGTTCTAGTCGCTAGGTTAATTCAGTAAGGGCAACATGGAAATTTTCTTTACTATTCTTATTTTGATTTTAGCTGTCTCTGTTTCAGGGGTTGCCGCTAAAATTCTTCCTATTCGTATTCCTCTTCCTCTCATTCAAATTGCTATTGGTGCGCTATTAGCATGGCCTCAATTCGGCCTACATGTCACCTTTGACCCAGAACTTTTTATGGTTCTGTTAATTCCACCTTTGTTGTTTGTTGATGGGTGGAAAACGCCAACACGCGAATTCTTTCAAAACGGTCGAGAAATTTTTATTTTAGTGTTGGTTCTTGTACTGGTTACAGTGATTGGGATTGGTTATTTAATTTACTGGCTGATGCCAGGTATTCCATTGATTGCAGCATTTGCTCTAGCGGCGGTGTTATCACCAACCGATGCCGTTGCCTTATCATCCATTGTCGGAAAGGGGCGTATCCCTAAACGAATGATGAGTGTGCTAGAAGGGGAGGCATTGATGAATGATGCCTCTGGTCTGGTAGCATTAAAATTTGCAGTAGCAATTGCCATGGGGACGATGGTATTTAGTGCCTCTGGCGTCACCATTGAATTTTTCAAGGTCGCGATTGGTGGGCTACTCGCGGGTATTATCGTGACTTGGTTATACAGTAAATCATTACGTCTAATGAGCCGTTGGAGCGGTGATGACCCAGCAACCCAAATTGTGTTTATGTTATTGCTACCATTTGCTTCATACATGATAGCGGAACATATTGGTTTTTCAGGTATTTTAGCCGCTGTTGCGGCCGGTATGACTATCACAAAGTCTGGGGTTATCCGTAACGCTCCATTAGCGATGAGACTACGCGCTGATAGCGTTTGGTCTATGCTTGAATTTGTCTTTAACGGGTTGGTTTTCATCATGTTAGGGCTTCAATTGCCCGGTATTTGGGAAACGTCTGTTATCCAAGCGGATCTCGACCCAAGCGTAGAAACTTGGATGCTATTTGCGGCAGTAGCCATTATCTATTTTGCTCTACTGCTATTGCGTTTCTGTTGGCTATGGCTGATGAAAAGGTTTAGCCGTTTATTCTTAAAGAAAAAACCACTGCAATTTGCTAACTATACCGTACGTGAGCTTTGGCTAGCCTCTTTTGCAGGGGTACGCGGTGCGATTACCTTAGCGGGTGTGCTTTCTATTCCGTTATTTTTAACCGATGGTTCACCATTCCCAGCGCGTTATCAGCTAGTATTTATTGCCGCAGGGGTTATCTTATTTTCCATTTTTGCAGGTGTGGTCGCTTTACCGCTTCTGCTACGTAATTTTACCGTGGGAGACAAAGAAGCCGATGCCAATGAAATTCGAATGGCAAAAGCCGCAATGGCAGAAGTGGCAATTGTTAGCTTAAATAAGATGCAGGAACGTTTATCTGCTGACGTTGATGAAAAACTCGATTCAGAAGATATCAGTGAAGTCGCTTCCCGTGTGACAGGTTATCTAAGACGACGTACGGCAGGGCAAGATGAAATTGATCATAATTTGCTGGTTGAAGACCTTGAACGACGTTTTCGTTTGACGGCATTACGTGCGGAGCGTGGTGAGCTTTATCACTTACGTGCAACCAAGAAAATCAGTAATGAAACGTTACAAACGCTGTTGGTTGATCTGGATTTATTAGAAGCCGTTTTGATCGAAAAAGAGCATTAAAACCAAAAAGCGAGTATTCTAGCCGACATTGTAAAGTTTGGGGCGAAATACAGCATTATGTGGTTACTTGTTATCACGACGCTGCTTTGGGCAGCGTCGTTTAGTCTTATCGGCGAATACCTTGCGGGCCAAGTAGATAGTTGGTTTTCAGTACTTGTAAGGGTGGCACTGGCTTCGCTAGTTTTTTTACCTTTCCTACGTTGGCGCCAGTTTAGCGCTAAAGTGATTGCACTTTATATGCTAGTGGGCGCTTGCCAACTTGGCATCATGTACCTATTTGTATTCCATGCTTATCAATACCTTACCGTTGCCGAATTTTTGCTTTTTACAGTATTAACACCACTATATGTCACGTTAATTTATGACTTACTAGAACGGCAAAAGTTGCGTAAAGGTTATTTGTTTAGCTCACTATTGGCGGTAATTGGCGCGGCAATTATTCGTTATGACCACTTGAGCGAATCTTTTTGGTTAGGTTTGCTTTTTGTGCAGCTAGCAAATATCTTTTTTGCGATTGGGCAGGTGGGGTATAAGCGTCTGATGGAGGTGCATCCAATCCCTCAACATCAGGCTTTCTCATGGTTTTACCTTGGTGCAACGTTAATTGCATTACTAGGGTGGTTGCTATTTGGTAATAAATCGATGATGCCGACAACAACTCTCCAGTGGGGTGTCTTACTGTGGTTGGGGATTGCAGCTTCAGGCATTGGCTACTTTATGTGGAACTATGGCGCAACCAAAGTGGATGCTGGAACCCTTGCTATTATGAATAACATGATGGTCCCAGCGGGGTTATTAGTTAATTTTGCTATCTGGCAACAACATCCGGATTGGCTGAGTTTTACCATAGGATCGAGCCTAATAGTTGCTTCTCTTTGGGTGCATAAGCGTTGGATCCTTTCGCGGCCTTCACATAAGACAAGTTCTCCACAGCGTGATCCGTCGTCGTCTCAGTAAACGCCTCAATAGCTGGCTGGCGCTGCTCTCCTTCACGGCAAGCGGCATACAGCCGGCTCCACAAACCGCTACCCAAGGTTTTGGTTTTGATCAACCCTTGTTTTTCAAATGAATCAACTGCCCAGTGAGGCAGTGCGGCAATGCCCATTTTAGCTGCGACCATTTGAATTAAAATTAATGTGTTATCAACATTTTTCACATTAGGTGACACGCCTGCAGGTTGCAGAAAATGGCGCCAAACATCGAAGCGATCCCGTTGTACCGGGTAGATAAACAACGTTTCATCCGCCAAATCATGGGGCTCAATATGCGGTCTTTTGGCTAGCGGATGGTCATTCGCCACAATCAGCTTCACTTCATAATCAAACATTGGCGTATAGTGGATGCCTTGATCTGGCAAAATGTCAGAGGTCATCACAATATCCAATTCCCTTGAAAGTAACTCAGGCTGTGGGTCGAACGTCACCCCAGATTTAAAATCGATGCTAACTTGAGGCCAAGTTTGTCTGAATTGCTGTAATGCAGGGGTCAACCACTGAATGCAGCTATGGCATTCAATAGCGATGCGTAACGCACAAACCCCAGGCTCATTACATACTCGAATGGCATCTTTTACTAATGGCAGAACTTGTTGTGCTAATTGTAATAAGACTTCTCCTTGTGGCGTAAAGCGCAATGGTTGGCTTTTACGAACAAATAACCGGAAACCTAATCGATGCTCTAAATCACTAAATTGGTGTGATAGAGCAGATTGTGTCTGGTGCAAGTGTGTTGCTGTTGCCGCTAATGAACCGTATTGGCTGAGCGCTTGCAATGTTTTTAGATGTTTTAATTCGATCATGAGAAACCTTCACGGTGACAATGAATAATTTGCGCTTGTGCTTTATACAGTACCTGTTGATTATGGATGTGTAAACATCTAGACGGCTAAATATTTTAAGGGGTCAATATGTCTGTTATAAATCATACACTTGGATTTCCACGTGTCGGTCTAAAAAGAGAGCTCAAGCGTGCACAAGAAGATTATTGGGCAGGTAAAATTGATCAGGCCACACTATTAGAAACCGGTTATCAGTTACGTGTGCGCCATTGGCAGCAACAAAAAAATGCGGGCGTTGAGCTATTACCTGTTGGTGATTTCGCTTGGTATGACCAAGTGCTGACAACCAGTTTGCTATTGGGCAATGTACCGCCACGCCATCAAAATGAAGATGGTTCGATTGATTTGGATACTTTATTTCGTGTTGCTCGCGGTCGCGCACCAACGGGCAAACCTGCTCCAGCAGGCGAGATGACGAAATGGTTTAATACTAACTACCACTACATCGTGCCTGAATTTCAAAAAGGGCAACAATTTTCGCTGTCTTGGACACAACTGTTTGATGAAGTCGATGAGGCATTAGCATTAGGCCATAATGTGAAACCGGTTATCATTGGTCCTATTACTTACCTTTGGTTAGGTAAAGTGAAAGGTGAACCGTTTGACCGCTTATCATTATTGAATGAAATATTACCTGTTTATCAGGAGATCCTGTCGCGCTTAGCAGAAAAAGGTCTTGAGTGGGTGCAAATTGATGAGCCTGCATTAGTGTTAGATTTACCAGAGCAATGGCAGCAAGCTTATCAGCAGGCTTACCAAGCGCTGTCAGGCCAAATAAAATTACTGTTAACCACCTATTTCGATGGCATTAGTCACCATGTAGACTTGATTAAGCAACTCCCTGTGCAAGGTCTACATGTTGATGTGGTTGCAGGCGCTGATGATATTGAAAAATTACACCAAATACTGCCAGCAGACTGGGTATTATCACTAGGAATTATTAATGGTCGTAACGTATGGAAGGCTGACTTAGGGGAAAAATTCTTACAGGTGAAGCCGTTCTTAGGCCAGCGTGATATATGGGTAGGAACGTCATGTTCATTACTACACAGCCCAATTGACTTAAATGATGAGACACGTTTAGATGCTGAGGTGAAAAGCTGGTTTGCTTTTGCTATCCAAAAATGTGAAGAACTTGCTCTGTTAACAAAAGCGTTAAATCAGCCAACAGACAGCCATATTGCTGAATTAGATACATACAGTGCACCTATTCGAGCGCGTAGAACATCAGCTCGTGTGAATAATGCATCAGTAGCTCAGCGTTTAGCAGCAATCAGCGAAGGGGATACAGAACGTTATAGCCCCTATCCACAGCGAGCAGCACGCCAACGTCAACGCTTTAACTTACCATTATGGCCGACAACCACGATTGGCTCATTTCCTCAAACAAGTGAAATCAGAACATTACGTTTAGACTTCAAAAAAGGGAATGTGGATAAAACCTACTATCGCACCAATATTAGTGAGCATATTAAGCAAGCCATTAAAGAACAAGAAATTTTAGATATCGATGTCCTTGTGCATGGTGAAGCTGAACGTAATGACATGGTGGAATACTTCGGTGAGCACTTTGATGGTTATGTATTTACCCAAAATGGTTGGGTGCAAAGTTATGGTTCGCGTTGTGTAAAACCCCCAGTGATCATTGGTGACATTAGTCGCCCAGAAGCGATTACAGTAGAGTGGGCAAAATATGCTCAGTCCTTAACGGAAAAACCGGTCAAAGGGATGTTAACCGGCCCAGTCACTATTCTATGTTGGTCATTCCCGCGTGAAGATGTGAGCCGTGAAACGATTGCGAAACAAATTGCGCTAGCCTTGCGTGATGAAGTCGACGACTTACAAAAAGCAGGTATCGGTATTATTCAAATCGATGAGCCTGCACTGCGTGAAGGGTTACCATTGCGTCGAGACGAGTGGGCGGCTTACCTCAAATGGGCGGTTGATGCTTTCAAACTCAGTGCTGCGATTGCGGATGACGACACACAAATTCACACCCATATGTGCTATTGCGAATTCAATGACATCATGGATTCCATTGCGGCATTGGATGCCGACGTGATCACGATTGAAACATCACGTTCAGATATGGATTTGTTAGATGCATTCGAAGATTTTGATTATCCAAATGAAATTGGTCCAGGAGTGTACGATATTCACTCACCAAATGTACCTAATGTGGAATGGATTGTTGCGCTATTAAGAAAGGCAGCGAAGCGTGTTCCGGTTGAGCGCTTATGGGTAAACCCAGATTGTGGCTTGAAAACTCGCGGCTGGCCAGAAACTCGCCAAGCATTAGCCAACATGGTTGAGGCAGCGAAACAGCTTAGAAATGAGCAGTAAAATGGCGACTAGTTAGTGTGTCAAAAAGGCAGGGAAACCTGCCTGAGGTTGTTGACAAAGCGGGATAAAAGCGTGGTTTTTCCCGCTTTGTGTTATCAGCCGAAAATCAATAAATTGATTTTCCTCGTTTATTTTCAAAACCTATTCGACTTGCCGCCAAACATAATATGTTTTCAGCAGTCTGAGGCAGGGAAACCTGCCTTTTTAGAAAATATTAACCAAATAATTTGGATTTCAGTAAGTTCATACCGATAGAAGCCAAATCGAGGTTTTCTGGAACTTCGCCATTTGGTGTGGCGCTGTCAACTAACTGAGGAAGATATTTAGCAATCATTTCTGAGGTTGCTTGAGGTTCTAAGCCTACCTGTTGAGCCAATTCTTGGATATTCGCATTTCCAAAAACTTGCATTAATTGGCTGGCATCGATAGGTAAATTATTCCCTTCACTGATCCACGAGGCAATAACACCACCTAAGCCTTGTTCATTAAATTTTTCGATAACACCTTGAAGGCCACCTTGATTCTCAACCCAGTTTATTACTGATTGAAACTGTTGCATTTTATCGCCTGCAACCATACCCATCATTTGCTCAAACAACCCCATGTTATCTCCTAGGCAATCTGCCAATTTATGCTCTCATTCATAGTATGGAGCATTATTCAAAAAATTGTAGTCGGCTATTTTCAGCAATTTAAGTTTTAGGTCAATAGAAATGATGCATTGAATATAGCCCAGTAAAAAAACCACGGTTTGGCATTTGTGAATTAAACGTGAATAAACATAATGTGCATCACATTTTTTATCACATTATCCTGTGAAAGTGTGTTTGAGGTGCGGTGCTTTTTATTTTGTTTTAATTCAACTGGTTATACTTTGTTTGTTGGTTTTTTATATTATCTCAAATGTGATGTTAGTCATGTGTTTGTGAATTTTATTGTGTGAAAATTCACAACAGTCACGAAGATTAACAACATCAGGGGTCATTATGGGAAATTTCGTTAATAAAATTGGCGTGATTGGCCTAGGTTCTATGGGGATGGGGATCGCACAATCTCTTATAAAAAATAACATTCCCACCTATGGATTTGATTTAAACCAAGATGCATGCAAAAGCCTATTTAATGCAGGAGCAATTGCAGTGGGGCAAAATGCAGCGGAATTTGCCCATGAAATTGATGCTTTGTTGCTGGTAGTGGTTAATGGTCGTCAAGTTGAAGCCATTTTGTTTTCGGGGGAACAGCCTTTAGTTGAACAATTACGCCCCGGCACAGTTATTGTGCTGCACAGTACCTTGGCTGCGGAACAAACTAAAAATATCGCTCAGCGACTTGCTGTATATCAATTACCCCTTGTAGATGCGCCTATTTCAGGTGGCTCAATTAAAGCCGCTGAAGGGAAGTTGACCATCATGGCTTCAGGTGAACCAGCTCTATTTGAGCAGCTTTCACCCGTATTTAACGCTATTTCTGAGCGCTTGTATCGAGTAGGGAATGAAGTTGGCTTAGGTTCAACCGTCAAAACGATTCACCAGTTATTAGCTGGGGTACACATTGCTGTTGCGGCAGAAAGTATGGCTTTAGCCGCCAAAGCGGGTATTGAGCTTGACGTGATGTACGACATTGTCACTCATGCAGCTGGAAATTCATGGATGTTTGAAAACCGTATGCAACATGTCTTAGACGGTGATTATACGCCAAAATCCTCAGTAGATATTTTTGTCAAAGACTTAGGGCTAGTGATGGAAACTGGAAAAGCACTAAATTTCCCATTACCACTTGCTTCAACAGCTCATCAAATGTTTATTTCAGCGAGCAATGAAGGCTTTGGTCAACAGGATGACAGCGCGGTGATTAAAACATTTAAAGGTATTACTTTACCGGAGAAAAAAGCATGACAGTGAAGTTAGGCGTAATAGCAGATGATTTTACCGGTGCGACAGATATTGCAGGCTTTATGGTGCAAAACGGTTGGAAGGTTGTTCAGTTATTGAATGAACCCAATGAGAGCACACCAGTACCACAAGATGTTGATGCGATAGTGATCAGTTTAAAAAGCCGCTCTTGTCCTGTCGATGAAGCCGTCAGTGCATCGACCAATGCATGTAATTGGCTGAAACACAAAGCGCATTGCCAGCAAATTTTCTTTAAATATTGTTCGACGTTTGATTCAACCGAAAAAGGCAATATTGGCCCCGTTACGGATGCATTAATGGCGCAACTGGGTACAAATTTAGCATTAGTTTGCCCCGCGCTACCCGTTAACGGTAGAACGGTGATTCATGGACATTTATTTGTGAATGGCCAGCTACTTAATGAAAGTGGCATGCAGCACCATCCTGTAACGCCAATGACCGACGCAAATTTATTGCGTGTGATGGAAAAACAATCAAAAGGTCAAGCCGGTCTAATCAAACTTGAAGATATTCAAAAAGGCAGTGAGGTTGTTAGCCAAAAACTGACCGAGTTAGCCCAACAAGGTGTGAGTTACGCGGTTGTTGATAGCTTAACAATGGATGATTTGCTCCCTATTGCACAAGCGGTTAAAGCGATGCCATTGTTGACAGGGGGTTCCGGTCTCGGTGCTGCACTGGCCAATGTGGATAGCCAATGTCCATGGGACGGTACAACGCAACGAGGTGAAAAGCCAACAGGTAAAAGCAGAAAAACAGTTATTTTATCGGGAAGTTGCTCGGTAATGACTAACAAACAAGTTCAGGCTTATCAGCAAGTTGCTCCTGCAAAAATGTTGGATGTGGGTGAGTGTTTAAATAACCCTGAGTATGCCAAAACATTGGCAGATTGGGTGCAAGCACAGCAACTAACGGGTTTGGCGCCAATGCTTTATGCCACTCAATCACCTGAATTACTGAAAAAAACACAAGAGAAATACGGTGCTGCGGAGTCGAGTTTCGCGGTCGAGAAGGTATTTGGTGAGGTCGTCGCGCTGTTGCAAGCGAAAGGATATGACACCTTTATTATTGCGGGTGGTGAAACCTCCGGAAAAGTGGTTCAAAGCCTTGGGACAGAACAATTAAGTATTGGCTCACCAATCGCCCCAGGTGTGCCATGGGTACAAGACTTAGCAAGCGGTAACTGGTTAGCGTTGAAATCAGGTAATTTCGGCCAAGAAAATTTCTTCCAGTTTGCACAGGAGATGTTTAATGAGTGATGAAAAGGCGCTGCGCCAAGAGTTAGTCGATTGGGCTAAATCAATGTTTAACCGTGGTTACAGCAGCGGTGGTGCAGGAAATATTAGTGCTCGGTTACCTGATGGTTCGATTATTGTGACACCGACAAACTCCAGTTTTGGTGATTTAGACCCTAGCAAACTGAGTAAACTTGATGCACAAGGAAATTGGATTGGGGGAGATAAACCGACAAAAGAAGTTTCTATGCATATGGCGATGTATTTGCAACGCCCTGATTGCCAAGCGGTTGTTCATCTTCACTCACCTTGGTTAACGGCGTTGTCTTGCTTGCCGGGGTTAGATACAAAAAATTGTTTACCTCCAATCACACCTTATTATGTGATGCGAGTGGGGAAACTGCCATTGATTGAATACTTGCCACCGGGGGATGACCGAATTGGTGAGGAAATTGCAAAATTAGCACCGACACATAATGCGGTATTGCTGTCGAATCATGGTCCGGTCGTGGGTGGCAAAACGTTAAGACAAGCGTTCTTCAATGCAGAAGAGTTAGAAGATACCGCTCGTTTATATATCACATTGCGCCCACATGGCTTTACAACATTAACGCAAGAGCAAGTTGAACAGCTCGAAAGTCGTTATCCACAAAAGTAGCGAGGCGAAAATGGCTAAATTTGCTGCAAATTTAAGCATGATGTTTACCGAAGTGCCTTTTATACAGCGCTTTGAACGTGCTGCAAATGCGGGGTTTAACGGTGTTGAATATCTCTTCCCTTATGAAGAAGATGCCAATGTCATTGCGGGTGAACTGAGCAAACACCATTTAACACAGGCCCTGTTTAATATGCCTGCGGGAAATTGGGCTCAGGGAGAGCGTGGTATGGCTTCGCTCCCGGGTCGTGAGAGCGAATTTGCCGAAGGTGTACAAACTGCATTGAAATACGCGAAAGCATTAGGTTGTAAACAAGTTCATGCGATGGCGGGGAAAGTGAATGAAAATTATATACTTGAACAGCAAACCGCGTGCTATATCAAAAATATTCAATATGCGGCAGATGTGATGGCTGAGCACGGTATTCGTGTGCTTATCGAACCCATCAATACCCGCGATATGCCCGGGTATTTTTTGACGACGCAAAAACAAGCGGAAGCATTACTACCTGAAATTAATCGTGAAAATGTATTTATCCAGTTGGATTTATATCACTGCCAAATTATGGAAGGTGATTTATTGAAAACAATTGAGCGTTTATGGGGTAAATTTAGTCACATTCAGATAGCGTCAGTTCCATATCGTCATGAACCGGATAGCGGCGAAGTCAATTACCCATGGATTTTTAAGCAGTTGGATGAAATGGGGTATGAAGGCTGGTTAGGATGTGAATACCATCCTGCAGGCCGCACCGAAGATGGATTAGGCTGGCTTAAACAAGCAAATTCATAATTAGGAGAACCTATGCTCCCTTCTGAGCGTCGTGATTTTATTTACCGTTACGTGCATGAACATCAAACCGTATCGATCAGTGATTTGGTTGAGCTAATGAATGTCTCTCATATGACAGTGCGACGTGATATTCGGATGTTAGAAGAAGAAGGGAAGGTACTCAGTATCAGTGGTGGAGTTAAGCTAAATGATGTGTTGCGCCAAGAGCTACCTTGGAGTGAAAAGGCGCGGTTGCATCATCGCCATAAGCGTGAAATTGGTCAGTTTGCCAGCTCATTAGTTGAAGATGGGCAAGTGGTGTATCTCGATGCAGGAACCACCACTTTTGAGATAGCGCGCGTACTCGGTGAGCGTTTTAACTTAACGATTGTCACTAATGATTTTTCGATTATGCAGTACTTAATGAATAAATCGCAGCTAAACCTATACCACACCGGGGGATTGGTGGATAAACGTAACCATTCTAGTGTAGGAAATACGGCCGCGATGATGCTGAAAACACTCAATGTTGATATTGCTTTTATCAGCACTAGCTCATGGGATTTACAGCACGGGGTTTCTACCCCACATGAAGAAAAAGTTCAGATAAAACAAACGCTATTAGATGTTGCCCGTCGCTGTGTACTGGTTTCAGACAGTAGCAAATTCGGCAAATATGGCATGTTTCGTGTTTGCCCATTGAATCAATTGCACGACATCATTTGCGATGACCAGTTGCCAGCTGATGTGGTGCAGCGGATAACAGAACAAAACATAAAACTTCATTTAATCAAGACATAAAACATAAATAATCTTACCTAAAACTGCATAGCCAGCTAAAAGGCTATAGCAAGGAGAATTACAATGAAAGTTATTATTACTGGTGGCGCAGGCTTTCTGGGCCAGCAGCTAGCCGCTGCTTTGCTTAAAAATAGCCAGGGTTTAAAATTTGACCACCTTGTTTTAGCCGATATTCAATGCCCTACATCACCGGTTGAAGATGCCAGAGTCAGTTGCGTTGCGTTAGATTTAACGCAAGCAGGCGCGGCTGATAAACTGATCGATGCACAAACCGACGTGGTTTTCCACCTTGCCGCTATCGTAAGTAGTCACGCTGAAAGTGACTTTGACTTGGGTATGAAGGTTAACTTCGAAGCTACTCGCCAATTATTGGAAGTCGCTCGAGCCAAGAACCCAGCAATCAAATTTATGTTCACCAGTTCTCTTGCCGTGTTTGGTGGTGAGCTACCGGATGTCATCACAGACTTGTGTGTCGTTAACCCGCAATCGTCCTATGGCGCTCAAAAAGCGATGTGTGAACTGATGGTCAATGACTATTCACGTAAAGGCTTTGTTGATGGCCGTGTGATGCGTTTACCCACCATTAGTATTCGTCCTGGTGTACCCAATAAAGCGGCGTCTTCATTCGCAAGCGGCATTATTCGTGAGCCATTAAATGGGATTGAAAGTGTTTGCCCTGTCTCCCCTGACCTTGCGCTATGGTTATCTAGCCCTGAAACCGTGATTAACAACTTTATTCATGCGGTCAGTATCCCTGCTGAGAAATTCGGTAAATCTCGCACTGTGAACCTACCAGGTATTACGGTTACTGTTCAAGGCATGATTGATGCCCTGCGTGATGTTGCAGGCCAAGAAGCGGTGGATCTTATTCGTTTTGAACCAGATGAAGCTATTAACCGCATTGTGGCGAGCTGGCCGGGTAAATTTGATATCAGCCGTGCATTGGATCTCGGTTTCCGTGCCGATGGCTCATTTGGTGATGCGATCCGTTCGTTTATCACTCACCACGGCTCGTCTAAGTAGGAGATAGCCTATGTCCTATATTCCTGTTATTGGCCTCGCAGTGGCCATATTTGTCCTGATCTTTTTAGTATTACGAACGCGTGTTCACGCGTTATTAGCCATGCTAATAGCTGCAGCAATCGCTGGTGTATCTGGTGGTTTGACCGCCGCAGAGACAGTGACAGTCATTACAAAAGGCTTTGGGTCAACACTCGGTAGCATCGGTATTGTTATCGGACTCGGGGTAATGATGGGAAGGGTGCTGGAAGTTTCAGGTGCTGCTGAACAAATCGCTTATAGCTTTATCAAATGGTTAGGTAAAAAGCGTGAAGAATGGGCGTTAGCGATTACGGGTTATATTGTTAGTATTCCTATCTTCGTTGACTCTGCTTTTGTGATTTTATACCCATTGGCAAAAGCATTAGCCAAAAATGGTAAACGTAGCATACTAACTTTAGGCGTTGCACTCGCTGGTGGGCTAGTGGTGACACACCACACCGTTCCACCAACACCAGGGCCTTTAGGCGTGGCAGGGATTTTTGGTGTCGATGTTGGCGCCATGATCCTAGCGGGTATGAGTCTGGCTATTCCTTGTGTTATCGGTATTGTGTTTTACGCAAAATGGTTAGGGACTAAGTACCCTGAATTTATGCCAGATGAAACGGGCAGCGAAGACCTGAAAGAAGTTCACGCTCGTTATATGGAAGAAAAAGCGAATAAGCCATTACCAAGCCTGTTCTTATCGCTTTTACCGATTATCACACCTATTTTGTTAATTTTTATCAATGCTATCAATGGATTAATTCTCAAAACAGAATCTTTCCAAGGTATGGAAAGTAATTGGTATTTCCAAACATTTGAATTCTTAGGCGCACCAATTATTGCATTATCAATTAGTGTGTTGATCTCTGTTTACACATTAATGCCAAAAGCAACAAAAGAAGAAGTCATCGACCGTATGGAAGAAGGCTTACAAGCAGCGGGTATTATCCTGCTAGTTACGGGAGCGGGTGGTGCATTAGGTGCGGTACTGCGTGATAGTGGCACAGGAAATATTCTTGCTGAACATGTTGCAAATCTGCCGATTACACCAGTATTGATTCCGTTTATCATCGCGACATTGGTTCGTTTGATTCAAGGTTCGGGTACGGTAGCAATGATTACCGCAGCATCTATTTCTGCGCCAATCATTAGCCAAATACCGGATATTAACTTATTGGTCGCGGCGCAAGCGGCAACCATGGGGTCTCTGTTCTTCGGTTACTTCAACGACAGCCTATATTGGGTGGTGAACAGAATGATGGGAATTAAGGATGTTAAACAACAAATGATTGTTTGGTCTATTCCGACCACCATTGCGTGGGCGATAGGTCTAGTTGGTGTCCTCGTTCTTGATGTAATTCTCTAACATAGCGTTATCAGTTTTAGTTCTGCCAAATAATCAAAGCGCCCAGCAATTAGGGGCGCTTTTGTCGTTATACCAAACTTTCATCTATACTGATGGCAATGGAATTCAAAGAGAAATAAAATTCATGAATTTATGTGATGTAAATCACTAAATAATGAAATCAATCTTTTATTGTTTTCATTAAAAGTGATATTCATCACTAAAAAAATATCGTTTTCTCGCTATATTACAAATAACGATTAATCAGTATTGACTGATTTAATGATGCCATTGTGTAAAGGAGTTTGAAATGTCTGACGTTTTCCACTTAGGTTTAAAGAAAAGTGACTTACAGGGTGCGACCGTAGCGATTGTTCCTGGGGATCCTAACCGTGTTGAAAAAATTGCACGTCTGATGGATAACCCTGTACACCTTGCGTCATTACGTGAATACACCTCTTGGCGTGGTGAGCTTGACGGAAAAGCTGTCATTGTTTGTTCAACCGGTATCGGTGGTCCATCAACGTCAATTGCAGTTGAAGAACTTGCACAGCTTGGTATCCGTACTTTCTTACGTATTGGTACAACAGGTGCAATCCAAGAAGATATCAATGTCGGTGATGTTCTGGTGACAACTGGGGCAGTGCGCCTAGACGGTGCTAGTCAACACTTCGCACCATTAGAATACCCAGCTGTTGCTGATTTTGACTGTACTAATGCGCTTTATGCTGCAGCGAAAGACGCAGGTGCGACCGTTCATGTTGGTGTTACTGCATCATCTGATACCTTCTACCCAGGTCAAGAGCGTTATGATACCTATACTGGCCGTGTGATGCGTCATTTCAGAGGTTCGATGAAAGAGTGGCAAGACATGGGCGTAATGAACTATGAAATGGAATCAGCCACATTGCTGACTATGTGTTCTAGTAGTAAAGGGTTACGTGCTGGTATGGTTGCGGGTGTTATCGTGAATCGTACCCAACAAGAAATTCCAAATGAAGCGTTACTGAAGAAAACGGAAGGTAACGTATTAAGTATTGTGGTTGAAGCTGCGCGCCGCTTACTGTAGTCCGTGATTTACTGGCCCGTTTACTTGACTTTCACTCGGTTGTGGACAAAAAGTAAGCGGGCTTAGTCCCTTTATCCATTTTTCATTTCTCTTTATTTCCTCGATAGATTTGACAATTACTAATCAATTTACAGGAAATATTCTGATCCTCTTATTTGCTAGATCTGTTATTGTCATAAAAACAATTATCAATATTATGTGCCCTTAAATTATTCAGGTTACGTTTATTTTATGGCTAACAGGAATGAAAGCTATAGGGCGAAAAGGAATTATTATGTCAACAACACCTTATCTTCATCCTTCTGTTCTACCTTTGAAGGGCGGTATTAACTTCCGTGACCTCGGTGGTAAAAAACTTGCTAACGGTGGCAAAATTAAGCCCGGTGTCCTGTTTCGTTCCGGTGCGTTAGACCGATTAACACAGGAAGACGAAGCGGTTTTGCGTTCACAAAATCTTTTCCAAATCATTGACTATCGTGATGAAGCTGAAATCTTAGATAAGCCTGATGTCATTTGGCAAGGAGCGCATTATGTGCATGCGCCAGCAAATCCGTTAGCCAAAGAAGTCACCGCAAATTTAGATAAATTAACGCCAGAGATATTGGAACAATTTGATCCGCAAGCCTTTATGTTTCGTTTATATGAATTGTTACCACTGAACAACCCCGCTTATCATCAATTGGTCAATTTACTCAAACAACCAGAAAAAGGTGGCATAGTACAACACTGTGCTGTAGGAAAAGACCGTACGGGCGTCGGGTCCGCATTGGTGTTATTTGCTTTAGGTGCAGATTTAGACACCGTAATGGAAGATTACTTACTGACTAATGAAACACTTGCACCTTACCGCAAACACTTACTTGAAGAGCATGCAAAAACGATGGACGAAAGCATCGTGAAAAAATTTGAGTATGTCTATTCGGTACGTGAAGACTTCTTGAGAACAGCACTAAACAGTATTGAAAGCCAGTATGGCAATGTTGACCAATGGCTAGAAAAAGACTTTGGTTTAGGAAGGCAGCAACGAGAAGTACTGCAAAGCCAGTTTCTGGACTAAGTTGCTCTAATTGGAATATGAGTTGTCGGATAATCCGTTTTTCTTTATCCACAACTCGGTTTTCCCAAAGGTGTTTTTGCTTTGTTTAACTTTGATTTACCACTTTTTCGTTACAGTATTCTGATTATCCCCTAATGAAAGGAACTGACCGTGACACTCAATGAAATTGTCACCATAGTGACGGACTTTACACGCGAACATGAAGTATGGGCGCTTCCTATTATTTTCTTTCTGGCTTTTGGGGAATCTCTGGCATTTTTGTCGCTTCTGTTACCTGCAACGGTTATTTTACTCGCACTCGGTGCTTTGATTGGTGAAAGTAATATTACTTTCTGGCCAATATGGTTAGCAGCAGCACTCGGCGCTTTCTTTGGGGACTGGCTTTCTTATTGGTTTGGTTATCATTACAAAGAAAATGTACGCCATATGTGGCCGATTTCTCGTAACCCGCAAATGATTGATAAAGGGCAGCGTTTCTTTGACCGATGGGGTATTTGGGGCATTTTCTTTGGGCGCTTCTTCGGGCCTTTGCGAGCCATTGTTCCCTTGGTTGCAGGGATTTGCGCCATGCCACAACGGCATTTCCAACTCGCTAATATCGCTTCTGCGATGATTTGGGCATTTGGTATTCTAGCGCCTGGGGCATTAGGCTTGAAATGGTTTGCGAGCTGGATAGGCTAAGCTTGCGAAGCGCTTCGCAAAATTTTCTTCCATGGCTAAATTACCTCTGGACACTTATACAGTATCCCATTACCTTACACTAGACTTTGTAAAGTAAGGATTTAACCGTGGATACCTCTCTTTTATATGCTGTTATTGGTGCGTTGAGTGGCGTTTTAGTTGGTGGCTTGGCAACGTGGTTCTCTATTGCCCAAAAAATTACGCAAAAAGATCAGGAACTGCAACAACTCAACCGCCAACTTGCGGCAAGTGACGAAAAAAATATTCACCTTGCGCAATGGAAAGAAGAATACGAAAGGCTAGATCAAGAGCTGCGTACTCAAAGGGATATTAACCGAGAACAAGAAGCAGAGCTTCGCGAGGTAATCACTCGTTTTGAACAGAACCAGCTAGCCAACGAAGAAAAACAGCGTATTTTACAAAATAGTGAACAACGGCTGACAGCACAATTCGAAAACTTAGCTAACCGTATTTTTGAACAGAATGAGCGTCGTGCATCTGAGCAACAACAAAAAAGCCTATTGGCGATGTTGTCACCTTTTCGCGAGCAATTAGAAGGTTTTCGTCAGCAAGTTCAACAAAGTTTTGGTGAGGAAGCCAAAGAGCGCCACACTTTAGCCTATGAAATTCGGCAATTACAGCAGCTCAATAATCAAATGACCAAAGAGGCCGTTAACCTGACACGAGCGCTGAAAGGGGATAACAAAATTCAAGGGAACTGGGGGGAAACCATTCTTACTCGGATCCTCGAAGTCTCAGGTTTACGTGAGGGAAGTGAATTTGAAACCCAAGTTAGTATCAATACAAGTTATAATAGCCGTTATCAACCGGATGTGATTATTCACCTTCCAGAAGGGAAAGATGTGGTTGTTGATGCAAAAATGTCGCTGGTTTCCTATGAACATTACTTCAATAGCGAAGATCCACATGAACAGCAACAAGCGTTAAAAAATCATGTGGCATCTATCCGTAATCACATGCGTATGTTGAGTCGTAAAGATTACCACCAGTTACCGGGAATTCGTTCACTGGATTACGTTTTAATGTTTATCCCTATTGAACCTGCGTATTTACTGGCTTTGAAAGAAGCTCCCGAGTTACTTGATGAAGGAATTAAACAGAATATTATGTTAGTTTGTCCTTCAACATTGCTAGTCGCAGTGAGAACGATTAATAATATTTGGCGGTATGAACGCCAAGGGCAAAATGCTCAGGAGATAGCAAATAGAGCAGCAAAAATGTATGACAAGCTGCGTTTGTTTGTAGATGATATGCAGGTTTTAGGCACCAGTCTTGATAAAGCAAATAATACTTACCTATCGGCAATGAAGCGTCTTGCTCAAGGGCGTGGAAATTTAATTAGCCAGGCGGAAAGTTTTAAAGAGCTAGGGGTCGAAATAAAGCAACCTATCCAGCCTCAATTGGTTGAGCAGTCTGATACGCCTAATTGTGCGGAATCTTAGACTTCTGATAGGGTTTTGGCTCAAAGACTGTTACACTTCCTACAAAAGTTTGAATGATAAGCAGGCATAAGAGAAATGACTGAACCAACTAAAGAAACCATTGATTTCGGTTTCCGTACTGTCGGCAAAGAAGATAAAGCTGGCCTAGTAGCGAATGTTTTTCACTCAGTAGCATCAAAATATGACTTAATGAATGATTTGATGTCGTTTGGTATTCATCGTATTTGGAAGCGTTTTACCATTGAGGCGAGCGGAGTACGTCGTAATCAGCGAGTACTTGACCTTGCGGGTGGAACGGGTGACTTAACCGCTAAATTTTCACGTTTAGTGGGCGAAAAAGGCGAAGTCATACTCGCAGACATTAATGATTCAATGCTAAAAATGGGGCGTGAGAAATTACGTGATCTTGGTATTGTCGGTAATGTTAATTACGTGCAAGCCAATGCGGAAGAGCTGCCATTCCCTGATAACTATTTTGACTGCATTACTATCTCTTTTGGTCTGCGTAATGTCACCGATAAAGACAAAGCGCTACGCTCTATGTTCCGAGTGTTGAAGCCAGGTGGGCGTTTATTGGTATTAGAGTTCTCAAAACCAGTTATTGAGCCACTGAATAAAGCTTATGATGCCTATTCATTCCATATACTCCCTCGTATTGGTCAAGCGATCGTTAATGATCCCGATAGCTATCGCTATTTAGCTGAATCAATCCGCATGCATCCAAACCAAGAAACACTAAAAGCTATGATGGAAAATGCAGGGTTTGAACAGGTTTCCTACACCAATATGACAGGTGGAATTGTCGCATTGCATAAAGGGTTTAAATTCTAAGATGGAAGCACCATCAACACATACCGAAAACCAAAATACAGTTTTGTATTCTTTGATCACAGCATTGATGGAAACCTCTCTTAACCACATGTTGTTCAAAGAAAAAGTTCTACAGCCGGCTAGGATGCGTTTGGCAGGCAAAGTTATGGCAATTGAACTTAAAGAACTGAATAAAACGTTGACGCTCGTTTTTGCTGAAAATCATGTTGATGTGTTAAGCCAGTGGGTTGAGCCTGCGGACTGTACCATTAAAACATCCATCTTCACGCTCGTTAAATTGAAAGACAAACAGCAATTATCTCAACTTATCAATCGTGGTGATATCGTGATTGAAGGGGATATGCAAATTGTACAGCACTGGTCTTCTTTGCTTGACCTAGCAATTTGGAACCCTGCTCATTATCTGTCTCCTTACATTGGTGATGTTGCAGCAGAGGGCCTTAGTAAGTTTCTGAATAAAGGTGTTTGTCTTGCATCTCATTTAGTAAAACGGCAAAAAACGTATATCAAAGACGCCATTGTTGAAGAATGGAAAATGGCACCTAGCCAGCTTGAACTCGCTCATTTTAGTGATGAGGTCGAGCAAGTGGAATATTCAATGAGTGCGCTTGAGCAACGGTTAAGCCAGTTGGAGGAGAAGCATGACACCCGGTGAAATAAAACGACTTTACTTCATTATTCGGGTTTTTCTCTCTTACGGATTAGATGAGTTAATCCCCAAAATTAAACTAACGTTACCATTAAGAATTGGTCGCTTAGGTTTCTTTTGGATCAGAAATAAGCATAAAGACAAAGCATTGGGTGAAAGGCTTCGTCTCGCTCTACAAGAACTCGGGCCGGTTTGGATCAAATTTGGTCAAATGTTATCGACTCGTCGAGATCTTTTCCCACCCGCAATCGCAGATCAACTTTCGCTATTGCAAGACAAAGTGGCGAGTTTTGATGGCAAACTGGCACGAAGCTATATTGAAGAATCCCTCGAAGGCCCTTTAGAACAATGGTTTGATGATTTTGATGAACAAGCTTTAGCTTCTGCATCTATTGCTCAGGTTCATACCGCAACGTTAAAAGAAAATGGCAAAGATGTTGTCATCAAAGTTATTCGCCCTGATATTCTGCCAATTATTAAAGCTGACATTAAATTAATGTACCGCATTGCCAATTGGGTTCCGTTGTTGCCAGATGGGCGGCGGTTAAGACCAAAAGAAGTCGTGCGTGAATACGAAAAAACGTTGATTGATGAGCTTAATTTGCTCCGTGAATCAGCAAATGCCATTCAGCTTCGTCGTAATTTTGAAAACAGCGCCATGCTGTATGTGCCAGAGGTCTATCCAGATTATTGTCGTGAAAATGTGATGGTCATGGAGCGTATCTACGGGATCCCAGTTTCTGATATTGCTGCGCTTAAAGCGCAAGGAACCAATATGAAACTGCTGGCAGAGCGTGGTGTTAAAGTCTTCTTTACACAAGTTTTTCGCGACAGTTTTTTCCATGCAGATATGCATCCAGGAAATATCTTTGTTAGCTACGATCATCCAGAAGATCCTCAATACATAGGGATAGACTGTGGAATAGTCGGTTCATTGAACAAAGAAGACAAACGTTATTTGGCAGAAAACTTTATTGCGTTTTTTAATCGTGATTACCGCAAAGTAGCAGAACTACACGTTGACTCAGGCTGGGTTCCTTCAGACACGAATGTGGAAGACTTTGAGTTTGCTATCCGTACGGTATGTGAACCTATTTTTGAAAAACCATTGGCTGAAATTTCATTTGGGCAAGTGTTATTGAATTTATTTAATACAGCACGTCGTTTCAACATGGAAGTTCAGCCACAGTTGGTATTATTACAAAAAACATTATTGTATGTTGAAGGGTTAGGTCGGCAGCTTTACCCGCAGCTTGATCTCTGGAAAACAGCAAAACCATTCCTTGAGGATTGGGTTCATAGCCAAGTAGGGATACCTGCAATTACTCAAGCATTAAAAGAAAAGGCACCGTATTGGGCAGAAAAAATGCCTGAAATTCCTGATTTAATTTATGGTGCATTACGGCAACATAAGTACTTACAATCAAACATAGACCAACTAACGCAACAACTGAAAAGTCAGCGTAATAAACAACGTAAATCTCAGTACCTTTTAGGTATAGGTGCCACATTTATTCTTTGTGGGAGTATGTTCCTTATTTCGAATCTCACCCCGTTTGGTATTGTGTTTATGGTGGCAGGAGCACTGTCTTGGTTGTTTGGTTGGTGTAAAACAGGCGGAAATTAAGTAAACTTTGTTTTGCGACAAGTTTATAAGGCTGTGAACATTTCCGTATTTTGTGTTGGTTGTATATAATAGATCTAACAACAATTGATCCCAAAACTATAGAGGTATTAACAATGGAATCAACTATTGCAATGGCTGCTTTCGGTAGTCCTTGGCAACTCATTATCATTGCTTTGCTTATTATTTTAATTTTCGGCACCAAAAAATTGCGTTCTTTAGGCTCGGATTTGGGGGAGTCACTCAAAGGCTTTAAAAAAGCAATGAATGATGACGAAAAAGCAAAAGCAGAACAAGAAAAGCAAGATGCTGACTTCGCACCTAAAAATATTACTGAACAACAGGCTGCTGAAAAGAAAGAAAGCCCAGTTGAGAGCAAAAACAAAGAGCAGGGTTAAACCGTGTTTGACATAGGTTTTAGTGAACTGTTGCTTGTTGCAGTTATTGGTCTCGTTGTATTAGGCCCTGAGCGGTTACCAGTGGCAGTGAGAACTGTCGCTGGGTGGATCCGTGCGATGCGCTCTATGGCTGCAAATGTACAAAACGAGTTATCGCAAGAATTAAAGCTGCAAGAGCTACAAGAAACGCTGAAAAAGGTGGAAGAAAAAGCTAATTTAGAAGCGCTTTCTCCGGAACTTAAGCAGTCTATGGAAGAACTGCGTACAGCGGCACAATCGCTTAAAAGCGATTACCAAGCGACAACTAATGATATTGAAACAGAGTTAAACAAAGCAAAAGAGATCACTGACAGTTACGATAGTGCTGTAAAGGAAGCGAAAGATAATACTCAGCAACCTGAAGAGTCTGATCCAAACCCTGAACATGCAGCTAAAATGGCGGCAGTTGTTGAGGAGGAGCAGAAACCGGAAGGTTCAGCCGCTGTGAAAACAGTAGAATCACTCGATGCTAATGTAAAAAACTCTAATCAAACTGAAAGTGAAAAATAACACATGGCTGTAAATGATACACAACCACTTATTAGCCACCTCATTGAACTTCGTAAACGGCTACTCAACTGTTTAATTACAGTTTTAATTGTTTTTGCTGCGCTTGCTTATTTTTCAAATGATATCTATCGGCTGGTTGCAGCTCCTTTGATTGATAAGCTGCCAGTAGGTTCGCAAATGAGTGCGACGGATGTGGCGTCTACATTCTTTACCCCAATTAAATTGACAATGATGGTTTCGGTTTTTGTATCGATCCCAGTTATTCTCTATCAAATATGGGCTTTCATTGCACCTGCCTTATACAAGCATGAACGTAAACTCATGTTGCCTTTGCTTGTTTCAAGTAGTTTCTTGTTTTATTTGGGAATGGCATTTGCCTACTTCGTTGTTTTTCCGCTCGCATTTGGTTTCTTTGTTAAAACAACCCCAGATAGCGTTAACTTTATCCCAGATATCAGTAAATACCTTAGTTTCGTCATGACATTATTCATGGCTTTTGGTGCTGCATTTGAAGTCCCTATTGCAATTATTTTACTGTGTTGGACAGGCGTCACTACACCTGAGGCCCTAAAACGTAAACGTCCTTATATTTTAGTCGGGGCATTTATCGTTGGGATGTTTTTAACGCCGCCTGATGTTCTCTCTCAAACTTTACTTGCTGTTCCTATGTATTTGCTCTTTGAGCTCGGTGTTTTACTATCCAATTTCTATGTTGGCAAAGGTAGAAATCGACAAGAAGGCGCAGAGGAAGAAGAAAAAGAAGAGTCCTAATTTGCGTTAACCTATCGTTATTCAATACAGAATGATGAAAAGCCCTCTAAGAAGGGCTTTTTTATTACCTAAAATGCTCAATCTGTATTTTTTTTAAACTGTTTATTATCAACTACTTTGGGGACGCTTTTATTTAAAATATTCAGCAAAAGAATAGAACGGTACTCACCATTAGGTTCAGCAAAAATAGCTTGCACCCCCGCAAAAATACCTTCGGTAATAGTCACTTGGTCACCATGCTTTGGTATATCTGGCGCGACGGAATAACTAATAGGGGTTTGTTGTAGGAGTTCAATAATCTCTTCAGGGACTTCCGTCGGCAATTGGCCAAAACGAATAAAATGGCTGACCCCTCTCGTTGACTGGATTGTTGTCGTATGAATTTCATTATGATCAAATTTCACAAATAAGTAATTTGGAAACAGAGCTTCTTGCACAGTCGTTCTTTTTCCTCTAACCACTTTTTCCATTTCAGTCATGGGCGTCATACAAACAACATTCTGTCGATTTAAATGCTCCATAGCGCGTTCAATTTGGCCTCGTTTGCAATAAAGCAAATACCATTTTTCCATTTTTTTGAATTCCATCTGACAAAACTATGTTTATGATAACAAATTACGACATAACAATGTGACTAATGAATAACAGCACCATATCATTGATATTCATCAGTCTATATTAATCGAATATAGTCTTATGATAACTGTAATGCAAAAACCAAATCAGTAGGAGACATAATGGATATCTTTTTGTTGAGTAACGGCAAGCTACCAGGCAACCCTGTATGGCTAAGCTACGCTTTACCTCGAATCAAAGAAATGATTGCTCGTAAGAACATAAAGTCAGCGGTTTTGGTTCCTTATGCAGTTCTTCGTGGCTCACATGACGAAAGAGCAGAGCAGCTTTCCGAAGCGTTGGGAATAAAAGTTACATCAATTGAGCATTTTTCTAGCCCAGTGGACGCGATTGAGCAGGCAGAATGCATTCTTGTAAGTGGCGGCAATACTTGGTGGTTGAATAAATGCCTACATGAGAATGGGTTGATCGTTGCGATTCAACGCGCAGTTCGTGAACGTGGCGTGCCATATATCGGCTGGAGCGCAGGATGTAATGTAGCGACACCAAGTATTCGTACTACGAATGATATGCCTGTGAGTAACGCAGCAATTATGCCATCTTTAGGGCTATTCCCATTACAAATTAATCCTCATTATATTGATGCTCACATCTCTGGTCATATGGGAGAAACTCGTGATGAGCGATTACAAGAATTTTGTGTGATTAATCCTCATGAAGTTGTTGTTGCGCTCAGGGAAGGAAGTGGGTTACAAATTAAAGGTAATGAACTTCATTATTTCAGCGGAAAAGATGAAGGTTTTAAACTATTTCAGCATAATAAAACATTCTCAGAGCAATTTAATACATTACTATTAGAAAAATTAGTCCCTTTTGATTGCCAGTAAAATGGTATACTAAACCAGAAAAAGATTGATTTTTAAGTGCTTTAGACAGTAACTTGTAACCTTGGCCGGACGTCTTATAATGGGACTCCCTCTGTAACAGTAAAAGAAGATAATGAAATACCGTGACCTTAGAGATTTCATCTCGCAACTTGAAAAACAAGGCGAGCTAAAACGCATTACAATGGAAGTCGACCCCTATTTGGAAATGACAGAAATTGCAGATCGTACACTAAGAGCAGGGGGACCGGCCCTATTATTTGAAAATCCCAAAGGCTATAACATGCCTGTCTTGTGTAACCTGTTTGGAACAACTAAACGTGTTGCGATGGGGATGGGGCAAGAAGATATAAAAGCTTTACATGAAGTAGGCAAATTACTGGCGTTTCTGAAAGAGCCTGATCCACCGAAAGGTTTCCGTGACCTTTTTGATAAGCTTCCAAAATTTAAACAAGTGTTGAATATGCCAGCTAAACGGTTAAGCTCAGCGGCTTGTCAGGAACAAATTTGGGCAGGTGAAGACGTTGATCTCACAAAAATACCTGTTATGCATTGTTGGCCAGAAGATGCTGCCCCTCTAATTACATGGGGTCTGACGGTTACTAAAGGCCCACATAAAGAAAGGCAAAACTTAGGTATTTATCGTCAGCAAGTTCTTGGAAAAAATAAAGTTATTATGCGTTGGCTATCTCATCGCGGTGGTGCTTTGGATTTTCAAGAATGGTGCCAAGCACATCCCGGTGAAAAATTTCCTGTTGCAGTTGCCCTTGGTGCAGATCCTGCGACCATTTTAGGTGCGGTAACACCAGTTCCTGACACATTATCAGAGTACGCTTTTGCGGGGTTGTTGCGTGGTAATAAAACCGAGGTTGTTAAATGCATATCGAATGACCTCGAAGTTCCTGCTGGCGCTGAAATTATTTTAGAAGGGTATATTGAACCGGGTGAAATGGCCCCTGAAGGCCCTTATGGTGACCATACTGGTTATTATAATGAAATAGATAATTTCCCAGTATTTACTGTGACTCATGTGACTCAGCGTCGTGATGCAATTTATCATTCAACTTATACGGGAAGGCCACCAGATGAGCCCGCAGTATTAGGGGAAGCCTTAAACGAAGTCCTTGTTCCCATTCTTCAAAAACAATTCCCTGAAATTGTTGATTTTTATCTTCCTCCTGAAGGGTGCTCGTATCGTCTTGCCGTTGTGACAATGAAAAAACAATATGCAGGACATGCTAAAAGAGTCATGATGGGAGTCTGGTCATACCTGCGCCAATTCATGTACACTAAGTTTGTTATTGTTTGTGATGATGATATTAATGCACGAGACTGGAAAGATGTCATCTGGGCAATTACAACCCGTATGGATCCTGCTCGTGACACAGTAATGATGGAAAATACGCCCATAGATTATCTCGACTTCGCTTCTCCTGTATCAGGATTAGGCTCAAAAATGGGGCTTGATGCCACCAACAAATGGCCGGGTGAGACAGATCGTGAGTGGGGGCGTCCTATTGTAATGACAGAGAGCGTTAAATCTCGCATTGATGATATTTGGGAACAGTTAAATATTTTTGACACAAAATAAGAGGGAAACCATGGCAACTTTAAGCTGTAAAGTAACATCTGTTGAATCTATCACGGATACGGTTTATCGGGTGATTTTGTTGCCAGATGGTCCTTTTCATTTTAAAGCAGGTCAATATTTAATGGTCGTGATGGATGAGAGAGATAAGCGACCATTTTCAATGGCTTCTACACCGAATAATAAAGAAACTATTGAATTACATATTGGTGCTTCTGAGATTAATTTATACGCAATGGCTGTCATGGATAGAATTTTAGACCAGAAACGTATAAATATTGACATTCCTCACGGTAAAGCTTGGTTTCGGGAAAATAGCAGTAACGCAATGATCTTAATTGCAGGTGGAACCGGTTTTTCCTATACCCACTCTGTATTACTTGCAGCTTTAGCTGAAAACTCGGATCGTAATATCACTTTCTATTGGGGTGGTCGCCAATTGGAACACTTATATGACCTTGGTGAATTGCAGGCCCTCAGTGAAAATTACCCTAATTTGAAGATCACTCCAGTTGTAGAGCAACCAGACGAACTATGGCGTGGTAGAACAGGAACAGTCCTGAGCGCAGTATTAGAAGATTTTGGTGATTTATCCAGTCATGATATCTATATCGCAGGCCGCTTTGAAATGGCTAAAATAGCGAGAGAGCGGTTTTGTAGTGAGCGAGGAGCTAAGGCAGAACAACTCTTTGGAGATGCTTACGAATTCATTTAACCCGTCCTACTTCAAATT
>NZ_JAMPQO010000029.1:0-7894 GCF_028482485.1 Providencia sp. PROV116
GTAGGGGTGTTGGTTTCGCTCATTCGCCCTAGTCACATACTTTTGTATGCTCCTAGGGTCTCATTCACTTACCGCCTATCGATAATCTTTAAATTTTTCGTGGCTATTTGACCAGAAAAATGCAAAAAAAACCCGCCCCTGACTAGGCGGGAACATAGACAAAATACAATGTTTGCGAAAACTAAATTGTTAAACACGCTCAATAATTGTAGCAATACCTTGGCCGAACCCGATGCACATGGTGGCTAAACCAAATTGTTTATCGTTTTGTTCTAATTGATTAAGCAATGCTGTTGAAATTCTTGCTCCTGAGCATCCCAAAGGGTGGCCTAGCGCAATGGCCCCACCACTGAGATTTACTTTATCATCTAGTTGATTTTCTGATAGCTTTAAGCCTTTTAAGCATGCAATAGATTGCGCTGCAAAAGCTTCATTTAATTCAATAATATCAATATCATTTAAAGTTAGTCCTGCGCGCTTTAAAGCGAGTTCACTTGCTGGTACTGGGCCAAATCCCATGATCGATGGATCGCAGCCAACAACTGCCATCGCGCGTATTTTAGCTCTAGGCTTAATGCCTTTCTGTGTGGCATAACTTTCGCTGGCTAGCAGCATCGCAGATGCACCATCAGATAGAGCAGATGAATTACCTGCGGTCACTGTACCACTAGCAGGATCGAAGGCGGGGCGAAGAGCAGCCAAACCTTGAAGGCTTGCATCAAAGCGAATCACTTCATCATAATTTACCGAAATGAGGTTACCAGTGGCATCATGGCCACTAATTGGAACGATCTCGTTATTGAACTTCCCTTTTTCCGTTGCTAGAGCTGCAAGTTGGTGAGACCTTAATGCAAATGCATCTTGCTCTTCTCGGCTAATTTTATATATTTTGGCAAGCATTTCAGCGGTTAATCCCATCGCTCCAGCGGCTTTAGCAACACGTAAAGTCAGTTTAGGGTTGAAATCTATACCATGAGTCATTGGGACGTGGCCCATATGCTCAACTCCACCAATGAGTACTGATTTTGCATCACCTGTCATAATTAACCGGCTCGCATCATGTATCGCTTGCATTGATGAACCACAAAGGCGATTTACTGTAACGGCAGGAACCGTATGAGGTATATCTGTGAGTAATGCTGCATTTTTAGCAACATTAAACCCTTGCTCTAGTGTTTGCTGAACACAACCCCAGATGATGTCATCCAATTCTTTTTTACTTGCGTTTGGATTTCGTTCAAAAATCGCATTCATGAGGTGCGCAGAAAGGTCTTCAGCTCTAACATGGCGAAATACCCCACCTTTTGAACGGCCCATTGGTGTACGTATTCCATCAATAATGACGACATTTTCCATAGAATTAACCTCTCGCAACTTTTTTGACATCAATCGCCACTACTGGTGGCTGTGGGTAATATCTTGCATTAGTAGCCGCTTTTTCTTTTAAGCCGCTAGGCGCGTGATATAGAGGACTCAAGTGCTGCAAAGATTCCGTTGTTTTTAAGTAAGATTGACTACCTAAGGTATCTAAATAGCAGAATACTCCCCCTCTAAATGGTGGAAAGCCTAAACCGTAAACTAAAGCAATATCTGCATCCGAAGGGCTTTGGATAATGCCTTCCTCTAAGCAACGAACAACTTCGTTGATCATTGGAGCCATCATTCGAGCAATAATTTCTTCTTTGGTGAAAGAGCGTCTTGTTGAGCAAATAGTAGCAAGTAGTTCATCCGTCCGCGGATCATCAACTTTTTTCGGTTTCCCTTTTTTATCTTTTTCATATTGATAAAACCCTTGGCCATTTTTTTGGCCAAAGCGTTGTTGTTCATACATCACATCAATGGCATTTTTGCCTTTTTTTCCCATTCGTTCAGGAAAACCTTGAGCCATAACTTGCTCTGCATGAAAAGCAGTATCAATACCAACCACATCAAGGAGATAAGCAGGTCCCATTGGCCAGCCAAACTCTTTTTCCATGACTTTATCTATTTCTCTAAAGTCAGCCCCATCTTGTAACAGTAAGTTAAAGCCAGCAAAGTAAGGGAAAAGTACTCGGTTAACAAAGAAGCCAGGGCAATCATTGACAACAATAGGGGTTTTCCCCATTTTATTGGCGTAGGCAACAACCTTAGCAACAGTGTTATCAGAAGTTTGTTCTCCACGAATAATTTCGACTAATGGCATTCGATGCACAGGGTTAAAAAAGTGCATTCCGCAGAAATTTTCTGGGCGTTTTAGTGATTTAGCAAGGGTTGAAATTGGAATAGTTGATGTATTTGAAGCCAGTATAGTTTCACTTGTTACTAAGGACTCAACTTCAGATAATACAGCAGCTTTGACTTTAGGGTTCTCAACAACGGCTTCAACGACGATTTGGCTATCTTCTATGCCATTGTAAGATAATGAAGGATGAATAGATGATAAGGTCGCCGCCATTTTTACAGCTGTAATTTTTCCACGCTCAAATTGGTTATTTAATAGCTTTTGTGCCTCTTCAATCCCTAATTCTAATGACTTAACATTAATATCTTTCATTAAAACAGGTACGCCTTTGCTGGCAGACTGATAAGCAATGCCTCCGCCCATAATTCCTGCACCTAATACGGTGGCATGTGTTGGAATCTCAATACGTTGTGCGATCTTTTTACTATTTGACTTAACTTGTTGGTCATTTAGAAAAATACTCACTAACGCACGTGCAACATCACTATGCGCTAGAGGAACAAATGCTGCTGTTTCATGCTTTAAGGCCTCATCGCGGGTACAATTTGCTGCCTTTTCTATTGTATTCACAGCCGCCATAGGGGCTGGATAGTGTTTGCCTGCAACCTTATACACCATTCCCTTAGCGACATTGAAACTCATCGTTTGCTCAATAGGTTTCAATTGCAGAGGGCTAAGTTTAGGTTGGCGTTTTTGCTGCCAATTGAAGGCTCCGGTGATTGCAGATTCAATGACTTGTAGCGCTGATTGTGCGAGAGCTTCTGTATTAACAACGGCATCAATAAGGCCAAGTTTTAAAGCTTGAGAGGCATCGATATCTTTACCCGCAGTAATAATTTCTAATGCGCTATCCAAACCAATTAATCGAGGTAGCCGAACAGACCCACCAAAGCCAGGCATGATCCCAAGTTTCGTTTCAGGAAGCCCAATTCGGGCATCAGGGGAGGCGATACGAAAATCAGTGGATAAAACACATTCACAACCACCACCTAGTGCATAGCCATTAATGGCGCAAATCGTTGGAACAGGCAGGTCTTCAATACGATTAAATATACTGTTAGCGTAGTGTAACCAATCACTTAGTGTTTCTTTTGATGCTTCAAAGAGTGACAGAAACTCTTTGATATCAGCGCCAACAATAAAAGCGGGTTTATCAGAACGGAAAATTACACCTTGCAGCTCGGTTTGTTGCTCAAGAACAGACACGGCTTCATCAAGTGAAGCAACGGTGTGGGTGTCCAATTTATTAATTGGCCCTGGTGAGTTAAAAACCAGTTCTGCAATCCCTTGTTTCAACCATTGAATATAGATAGTGTCACTTTGATAAAGCATTCTGCTCTCCTCTACGTGGTAGTGTTATCTGGTACGACCAGATGAAAAGAGTGTGACTAGAATGTTAATTAATTGCAAATGATTAATGACAAAAATGGAAGGTTGGTCACAGCAATTAAGTGAAATAATTAATGATTTAAATGATAAATGTATTATATATCAATTAATTAATTAGGGTTTGCAACAGAGTGCATATCCGTTAATAACAGAACGTGGTAAGCTTAATTTTTCTAATTAATGCTGAAAGGTTGAAGGAAATGGAAAAACTGACTGCACTCTACGCTGAACACATTAAAACGTTACAAAACAGAACTCAGCAAGTTTTACAGCGCAGCAAATTAGATGCCATATTGATTCATTCAGGTGAACCCCTACGCATCTTTCTTGATGATAGCGACTATCCGTTTAAAGTTAACCCTCATTTCAAAGCGTGGGTACCTGTTACCGATGTTCCACATTCATGGTTATTAGTTGATGGTATAAATAAGCCTAAGCTATGGTTTTATTCCCCCGTTGACTATTGGCATAGTGTTGAGCCACTACCGAACAGTTTTTGGACCAAAGATATTGAGCTAATCCACTTAAAAAATGCGGATGACATCAAAACGCTTCTCGCAAGCTTATCAAAAGAAAATGTTGCCTATATAGGCTCAGCAACGGCACGAGCAGAATCTTTAGGGATTTCTTTGCATAATATCAATCCCAAATCGGTTTTAGATTACTATCATTATCATCGTTCTTATAAGACAGATTATGAGCTTTACTGTATGCGAGAAGCTCAAAAAATGGCTGTAAATGGGCATCTCGCTGCTCTCGAAGCATTCCGTGCAGGTATGAGCGAATTTGATATTAATGTCAGTTACTTACAATCTACCGGTCATCGAGATACCAATGTGCCTTATGGTAACATTGTTGCGCTGAATGAAAATGCGGCGGTATTACATTACACGAAACTACAGCAAACTGTGCCGAACGAATTACGCAGTTTTCTTATTGATGCAGGCGCTGAATATAATGGCTATGCTGCTGATATTACGAGAACTTATGCGGCGAAAGGTAAAGACGAATTTGCTGAATTGGTTGCAGATGTCAACACAGAGCAGCTTGCTTTAATTGATACGATTAAGGCAGGTGTCCGCTATACTGATTATCACGTGGATATGCATCATAGGATTGCTAAGATACTGATTAAAAATGATATTGTTAAAGGTATTAGCGAAGAGTCGATGGTGGAAAGTGGCTTAACAACGCCATTTTTACCTCATGGTTTAGGCCATCCACTTGGGTTACAAGTTCATGATGCTGCAGGTTTTATGCAAGATGATAGTGGTACTCATCTCGCAGCTCCTAAAATGTATCCATTCTTGCGTTGTACTCGTGTTTTAGAACCTAAAATGGTGTTAACTATTGAGCCTGGGCTCTACTTTATTGAATCTCTGTTATCTGAATGGAGAAATGGGGAGTTCAGCCAACACTTTAATTGGGATAAAATCGAGTTCTTCAAACCTTACGGTGGGATCCGCATTGAAGATAATATCGTGATCCATGCAAATCGTATTGAGAATATGACTCGAGACTTACATTTACGTTAATGAAACCTTATTTAATACCGGCTGAAACCATTTCTTTTACAGAAGAAATCAAAAAAAGCCAATTTATTACGTATTTAGCTCATACAGATGGTATTGAAGCGGCAAAAGATTACATTCAATCGATTAAAGCTCAATACCCAGATGCCCGGCACCATTGCTGGGCATTTGTTGCTGGTCGGCCTGATGATTCACAAAAATTAGGGTTCTCTGATGACGGAGAGCCGACAGGAACAGCAGGAAAACCCATCATGGCGCAACTATTAGGTAGCAATCTAGGGGAGGTTACCTGTGTTGTTGTACGTTATTTTGGTGGGATAAAACTAGGCACTGGTGGGCTAGTTAAAGCTTATGGAAATGGTGCCCAGCAAGCATTAAAAATATTACCAACAAAGACAAAAGTACCACAAAAAATCTTTAATTTAGTGTGCGACTATTCATTGATTAATGCGATTGAACAACTGCTTGTCCAAGTGAATGGCACAGTTTTACACAGTGATTATAATGAAACTGTCTCTTTACAAATTGCAATTCCTGCTACTCTTGAGCAGGAAGCCAATGATAAATTACGCGATATAAGCCGTGGAGCCTTAACGCTCACGTCAGAATCACAATAGTAAACAGTTTTATCAAGGAACCTGCCGAATGCATTTTCGTGCAATAACCCGTATAGTCGGGCTGCTTGTCATCATCTTTTCTTTTACCATGGTTATTCCTGGTATTGTTGCGCTCATTTATCGTGATGGTGCAGGGCGAGCTTTTAGCCAGACTTTTGTTACTGCTTTGCTAATTGGCCTTTTTTTGTGGCTACCAACCCGTAATAGCCGGCACGAACTGAAAGCAAAAGAAGGCTTTCTTATCGTTGTTTTATTTTGGACGGTACTGGGAAGCGTAGGGGCATTACCTTTTATTTTTTCTGAAAGACCTAATCTTTCGGTAACTGATGCTTTTTTTGAATCGTTTTCAGGCTTGACGACTACAGGTGCGACAACGTTAACAGGGCTTGATTCCCTACCCAAAGCTATTTTATTTTATCGGCAGATGCTTCAATGGCTTGGGGGGATGGGGATTATTGTACTTGCCGTTGCAATTTTACCACTTTTGGGTGTCGGGGGAATGCAGCTATATCGTGCAGAAATGCCGGGTCCTTTGAAAGACAATAAAATGCGGCCTCGTATTGCAGAAACAGCAAAAACATTATGGCTTATCTATGTACTGCTAACCATTGCCTGTGCGGTTGCTCTATGGATAGCCGGTATGGATGTTTTTGATGCTATTTCTCACAGCTTTTCGACTATCGCTATTGGTGGGTTTTCAACTCACGATGCTAGTATTGGTTATTTCAATAGTCCTGCGATTAACACTATCATTGGTATTTTCCTGATTATCTCTGGTTGTAACTTCGGTTTGCACTTTGCAGTATTAACTGGACGTAGTTTAGGGATTTATTGGCGCGATCCTGAATTTAGAATGTTTATTAGCTTCCAGTTTGTCTTGGTGGTTATTTGTACCTTAGTACTTATGTTCCATTCTGTTTATAGTAGCTTTGGTCAAACACTTGATCAGGCATTCTTCCAAGTCGTGTCCATGGCGACAACGGCTGGATTTACGACAGATAGCTTTTCTGGTTGGCCTCTTTTTTTACCTATGCTGCTATTGTGCGCCGCATTCGTTGGTGGATGTGCAGGCTCGACAGGTGGTGGGTTAAAAGTTATTCGTATATTGTTACTTTTCTTACAAGGCTCGCGTGAGTTAAAGCGCCTAGTTCACCCAAATGCAGTCTACACAATCAAATTAGGGCAACGCGCATTACCTGAAAGGATCATCGAAGCTGTTTGGGGGTTCTTTTCTGCATATGCACTGGTCTTTGTCGTCAGCTTATTATTACTGATTGCTACAGGGGTTGATGAATTCTCTGCTTTTTCAGCAATTGCAACGACACTGAATAACTTAGGGCCAGGGTTAGGGACTGTGGCTGATAATTTCACAACGATGAACCCTACAGGCAAATGGATATTAGTTGTCACGATGTTATTTGGGCGTTTGGAAGTTTTCACTTTATTAGTGCTACTGACTCCCACTTTTTGGCGTGAATAGTTGGGTACAATTAATAAATAATATTACCTATATAGAAATGATATTAATTTAGGAACAATAATGAGCTACTTACTTTTACACTCCAGTACGGATGGGCAAACTAAAAAAATTATTCTAAAAATGGCGGAGCAACTGAGAAACTCAGGTCGTGAATGTGATATTCGTGATTTAAATACTGACCAACAGCTTAATTTATCAGGCTACGATAAAGTATTAGTAGGGGCATCCATTCGTTATGGGCATTTTAATAAAAAACTACAACGCTTCGTGCTTTCTCATCAAAATCAATTGAACTCAATGAAGACGGGTTTTTTTGCTGTAAATTTGACTGCAAGAAAAGAAGGCAAGAATACGGTAGAGACCAATGCATATACGCGAAAATTTTTAGAAGCATGTCCTTGGAAGCCTACATTGAAATCTGTTTTTGCCGGAGCGCTGTTTTATCCACGTTATACATGGTTTGATAGAATGATGATTCGTCTAATAATGAAAATGACGGATGGCCCAACCGATCCAAAAACAGAGATTGAATATACTAACTGGGAAAAGGTTGCTGAATTCACTGTTGAATTTGATGGTTTGTAGTTCGTAATTTCAACAAAACGTAGTTATTCTGTGTGATTTGTTTAATAAATCATCGCTTAGTAAAATAAAT
>NZ_JAMPQO010000030.1:0-121811 GCF_028482485.1 Providencia sp. PROV116
TATTCAGGGGGGAATGCGATTGAGGGGGTAAGGTAGTGAGTAATAGCTCACTTCTATTTGGGCTACAGAGGGGATGGGAAGATAGGAGGGAAGAATTAAATCAAGGCGTTGCACTCTGAGTATTCAGGGGGGAATGCGATTGAGGGGGTAAGGTAGTGAGTAATAGCTCACTTATTATAGGATTAAAAATATATCGGGTAAAAGAAAGTAATAAAATATAGTGAATAAGGCCGCAGTAAGTTTTAAGTGATTACTTACTATAGAAATATACCAGTAAATTTTATTAATAATGCAATTATATTCAATGAATAAATAATAATGACAATATTTAGTATTAAAAATAATTCAATGGAAAAGATTAGTTAGCCTACGTTGAGAATTGAGATTAAACTAGCACTATTTATTTATGTGAAACTGATAATTAAATTATTTTCTTGTCTATAATATATCTTTATGGTATGTGATTTTATATAAATATTTTTTATGATTTGAATGGTGTATTAAAAGTTAAATTATAAATTAAATATTATAAACTCATTTATTTAAAATATTTAATAGGGCAAAATCTTCCAATATTTTTTTAAACCACGGTGTAAATATTTCAGGAGTAAGAACGATCTCTTGTTTTAATTGAGGAAGAGTTACCCACCTTATAGATGAGACTTCTTCCCTATTTGGTTGAATATATTGGTTATAATAACCAATAAAAATATGGTCATATTCATGTTCAATTAAGCCCCCCTGAACATCAGCTTTATAAATTAAGGAGCCTACATGCGTTAATGGAGTGATAAATCCTAGCTCTTCTTGAAGTCTACGTTCAGCGGCTTTCTGAGTATCCTCATTAGGTTTAGGATGACTACAGCAAGAATTCGCCCATTGCCCTGCTGAATGATATTTATGAAGTGCCCGTTGTTGAATTAATAGCTCATTTTGCTCATTAAAGATAAATACTGAAAATGCTCGATGTAGATAACCGAGTTGATGTGCCAATAATTTTGACATAACACCAACAGGTTCATCATGTTCATTAACTAAAATTAATTCATCTTCCATTTATACTATTTTCCATCATAAAAATTATTACACTAGTTTAGTATAATTAAAAATATAAGTTTGCATATTAGAGCTGTTTATTAGTTAACATGATTTTTTCAAAGCTCACAGCTATCATAAGGTTATATAGCTGTGAGATTAAAAATTATTTTTGTTGTAACACCCAAACAGCGGCTTCAACCCTTGATTTTAAATTGAGCTTTTTAAGTAAATGTTTAACATGTACTTTTACTGTGCTTTCTGCGATATCTAGTTTACGAGCTATCATTTTATTTGATAAGCCTTGTGATATCAGCTCTAGAATATCGGCTTCTCTTGGTGTTAATGAAGTTATATTATTATCATCTTGTGTGGTATTGTCTCTGAGTGATTCAGCAAGTACAGATGCTAATGTTGGGCTAACAACTAACTTACCGCTAGCGGCTTCTTTTAGGGCGACTATAAGCTCTTCAGGCTCCATATCTTTAAGCAAATAGCCATCAGCACCTCTTTTTAGTGCATTGACTAAGTCATCACTATAATTAGAAACAGTAAAAAGAATAATCCTACCGGATAGTTCTCGCTTTCTAAGTTCATCAAGAGTTTCAAAACCATTCATTCCAGGCATGTTGAGATCCAGTAAAATAAGATCAGGATCTTGCTCTTCAGCGATCTGTATACCTGTTTTACCATCTCCTGCTTCACCGATAACTTGTAATGAAGATTCCAAACTAATCAATTGCTTGACTCCATTTCTTAGCATCGGATGATCATCAATAAGTAGAATGGTTGATTTTTCGTTTACTATATTTGTATTTTCCATAGATGATTTTCCGGTATGTTAAGCGTCAGATAAAGGAAAGGTAACTTTTACCTCTGTTCCACCTTGAGGCCTAGGTGTAATACAACAATTACCATTAAGGCTTAAAGCTCTTTCTCTCATAATAATAAGCCCATAATGATTAAGTTTATCAGTGTTTGACGTGATCCCTGCACCATCGTCGATAATGGTAATAGTAACAATACCATCATACTGGTTTAATGAAACCTCAGCCGATGTTGCATTAGCATGTTTTAGAATATTAGTTAATGCTTCTCGGACGATTTGTATAATATGAATAGATTGGTGTGGTGAAATACTCTTTGCGGGTAGGTCGTAGTTTAAGGTTACTGTATACCCCATACGTTCGCTAAATTCACTAATGGTACTTTCTAATGAGGGAAGTAGGCCAGGTTCCATTAATTTAAGCCTAAATGTGGTTAATAGCTCTCTCAGTTGGCTATATGCGGTATTAATTTCGCTGCGCATTTCTGTTAAAAGCTGTTGAGGTTTTTCTGGTAATGGCTCAGGCTGTAATTGCAGATAGCTAATTTGCATTTTCAAACAAGATAAAGACTGAGCGATAGAATCATGAAGTTCGCGTGCAATTGCAGAACGTTCATCCATGATAAGCAACTGTTGTTGTTGTTCTATTTGGTGCTCCATCGCGAGCATACCAGAGATTTGTTTTGCTAGAACAGAAACGAGGTTGTTTTGTTCGTCTGAAAGTATTTGATTATCTTCAATCTCACCAATAATAACGCCATAACGATGCATATTGTCTGATAAATCCCATTGTATGCTGAGAGGTTTATCGATTGAAATTTGTTGTTTTAGTTTCGTTGTCTTCTCTTCAGATAATCCGGTTGAATGGCAACATATTTCATGAAAATAGGCTTCATTACTTTCTTCATACAACCGTAAACTTAGATTTTTGAGTATGGTAATGTTTTCTAGTTCAATAAGGACTTTTTGTAATCGCAAATAGAGGGGATCTGATGAATGAAGAATTTGGTTTGATTGATATAAATAAGATAACACTTTATTTTTTGTGATTAAATCTGCAGTTTTTTCTGCAACTCTTTCTTCAAGTTGATGATAGCTTAGCGCTAATTCATCTGACATTTGATTCAGCGTTTCTCCTAATGCGTTTAACTCATCTTGCCTATTATTTTTAGGGTAGCGTTGGCTAAAATCTTTTCGCCCAATCGCATTGACCATTGATAATAATTTAACCCATGGGTAATAAATTTTTCTTCTTAAGTGCCAGATGGTTCCCATAAGTAATAAGAATACTAAGCTAATAAAAATCAGTTGTGTCATAGCTACATAAGCAATCTTTCTTTCTGTTTTCTCATCAATATTATGAACCAATTCATCAAGTTTACTTACAAATGATATAACTTCGTACCTTGCATCGTTAGGCGTATTTGCTTCCATTAATGAAGGTCGTAAGATATGTAACCAGTAATTATAGAGCTCATCAAATTGAGGCGTTAAGCTTTCAATTTTTACAACTTGAGTCAGTTCTGGGCTAATGAGGTCAGATTCTAATGCGTCGAGATAACGCTGATTTTGAGTATTCAGAGGGACGAGAGAAAGCAATCTGTAGCTCTGCATTCGTAGTGAACCTGATTTATTTATTGCGTGAGCATTACCTTGTACACTTATAATCATTCGATTAGAAATCGTCATCCCAATAATTCCTAAGATCGCAATAAGTAGCATAAGGCCGATTACTTGGTTAATAATTGAAAATCGACGATACAGTGTGGGCATGTGTCACTTCCTTAAAGAGTCGCGCTAGCGAACTTAAAATGCATAGTTCTAGTATTGTTCATAAAGGGGCGAACATTAAATATACTACTTTGGTAGTAATTTTCTGGTGTTATAACAAAATAGAAAATAGAAAATAAAATTTCTCTTTAAGTTTTGTACTTTTATTTATTGATATATAAGATTAAATTTGGTTTAGTCTGGAATGGGGATACGTATTATAGCTTAAATTAAAGATGAATTTCCTTTGATTTAGATCAGTTTAAATATCGATGAAAATCAATGTGTAAAATAATATACACCGAAAAATGTTACTGAAAAATTATCGAATGGTAGGAGTAAAGATAGCTCTAATCGATAGAGCTATCTTTTTGTTTTAGGCTTTTTTAAATTTTTTGAATAGTGAGATTATCACGACAAGGATTAGGCCGGTTACTAGCCCAAAACATAAATTAATTATAGTCGGTAAGACAAACTGCATAGTACTACCAATGATAGGTGTTAAGGTTGTGGTAAATGATATTTCGGTAATCCATTCTGAAATATAGCTGATACCGTGCGTTAGGATACCTCCACCGACCATAAACATCGCAGCTGTTCCTACAATAGATAATGTTTTCATGAGATAAGGAGTCGCATAAATTAAGGCATTACCACATTTTTTTAATAAAGAAGAGGTTTTCTTCTGTAAATAAAAGCCTAAGTCATCTAATTTCACAATACCTGCAACTAAGCCATACACACCGACAGTCATCACGATAGCAATGATAGAGAGTACGGCCACTTGGTTGATAAAAGAGGTAGTGGAAACAATGCCGAGTGTGATGGCAATAATTTCAGCTGATAAAACAAAATCGGTACGAATAGCTCCTTTGATTTTTTTACTTTCAAATTCCTTAAGTTCTTCTGCTGATAATTGCAATTGGTGTTGGGGAGTAGAATCTTTTGCATTAGAATGCAATAGCTTATGAGTGATTTTTTCTGCTCCTTCAAAACAAAGATAGGCTCCACCAATCATGAGTAGAGGTGTGATAGCCCAAGGGATAAACGCACTGATTAACAACGCTAAAGGAACAAGTATTAATTTATTAACAAATGACCCTTTAGCGACGGCCCAAACAACAGGAATTTCCCTCTCTGCACGAACACCTGTGACTTGCTGGGCGTTTAGTGCGAGGTCATCACCTAAAACTCCGGATGTTTTTTTGGCAGCCATTTTTGTCATGACGGAAACATCGTCTAGTACAGCGGCAATATCATCAAGTAATGTGAGTAAGCTACTTCCAGCCACAAGAATATCCTCAATATTTTTTAAGGTGTCATTAATGTTTATTAGGTCAATTAATGGATAATTAGTTCATTACAATATAAATCATACTTACAAATAAGATAATTCCATTGCAGATTGATAAATCTGAATTTTAAATTATTAAATTTTTATGACAATGGAACCAATGTGATTTTTTCTTTTCTAAATTATTAATTTTAGTGAAGTAACATGAAGTGACATATTGCTATCTGCTACTTTGCTTTATATTTGGTTTAATTATTTAGCTTATGAATAATTTTTAATAGATTGGTATAGGGTTAATACATGTCTTCTCAGCCAGTTTTGAGTATTGTCGTTGCTGTATATAATGGTGAAAAATTTCTACCTCAGTTTTTTGATAGCTTAATCGCGCAAAAGTTAGAAAATTGGGAGTTGATCGTTGTTAATGATGGTTCTAAAGATAAAAGTGAAGACATCATTAAGTCTTACGCAGATAAATTTGTACATTTAAAAGTGCTTTATCAAGAGAACCAAGGCGTATCAGTTGCCCGTAATACGGGGATGGTAGAGGCTACGGGAAAATATATTACATTCCCTGATATTGACGATGAAATTAGCCCTAAAATGTATGGGCGTTTATTAGAAATAGCATTATCAAATGACCTCGATGTTGCAACCTGTAATGGAACTTATGTTTATACTAATGGTGATGCACCAAAGGCAATTTTTCCACCGAATAAAGTCCCGTCAACTGGGGTAATTTCAGGCCCTGAATGGCTTGAAATTGGCTTAAGTTCACGCAAGTTTCTGCATGTAACTTGGCTGAATTTATATCGTTTGGACATGTTGCGCCAACACAAATTTTTCTTTGAGCCTAAGTTACATCATCAAGACATTCCTTGGACGACGGAAGTCTTACTCGTGGCGAAGCGCGTGCAATTTATTAATGAACAATACTACCGATATTTAATCCATAACCAATCTGTTTCGCACTCATTAAGTGGTGATGAACGCTCTGTCCGCAAGATAAAAACGTATTTGAAGATTATTGATATGCTGCTAAATATTTACCAGCGTTATCCTGAACAAGTTAAACAGGCACCAGCTTGCTTATGGCAGGTAGGAAAGGAAGGTTTGGGGGTGATTCAAGCGCTATTAGCCATTAAATCACCCGATGTACAGAAGGAAATGGTACAACTATTTTTTGATAAGGGTTATTGGCAAATAGTGTGGGCGCATGCAACAACAGTAAAATTAAAATGGCGATTAATTAGACGCTACACTAAGTTAAAAGAAATTATCAAATCATAATCTTCTGAAAAGGTAGCTGTTTTTATAGGCTACCTTTTTGTTTTTATTTTTCTAGTTGCTTTAGAGAAGCAATAAACATATCCCATAACTGAGGGTTATTTAATGTTGTGGCGACTTGTGTGTGGCAATCTGCTTTAGCTGGATGGCGAAAGTCAGTCACTGTCATACCTGTTGTTAGAGCGCCTTGTAGCTCGATATCAATTGGAGCCTTAATCGTTTCCATTATGGATGGGTCGATAACATAAGCAACAGCGCATAGGTCGTGAACCGGGGCGTGGTCAGTATAGCCATTACGTCTACGGTAACCTGCCGTGTAGTAATTTAGAGATTCAACAACAAAGTCACTTACAGGTGTATTTAACGCTGCAATTGCTTCCATTATTTGGTCGTCTGGCCTTGCTTGGTGTGTAAGGTCTAACCCAATCATAGTGATAGGCCAAGTTTCATTAAACACGATATGAGCAGCTTCAGGGTCTATAAGGATATTGAATTCGGCGACTGCAGTACGGTTGCCCGTATGGTATCCTCCTCCCATTAAAACAACTTCTTTTACTAATTCTACAATTTCAGGTGCTTTCCTCACGGCTAAAGCAATATTTGTGAGTCCTCCGATAGGTACGAGAGTAACCGTTTTAGAGGGATGTGACTTTAGCGTATCAATAATTAAGTCCACAGCGTGGCGTTGGTCAATAGGTAATTTGGGTTCAGGGAGGTGAGTGCCGTCCAGTCCTGTTGTTCCATGAACTTCTGGGGCAGTCTGTATTGTTCTCACTAATGGCCTAGAGCAACCAGCAGCGATAGGGATATCATTTGCACTAACGAATTCCATAATTGCGCGTGCATTATAAGTAACTTTGTCTAAAGTTTGGTTTCCGACAACCGTCGTTACCGCAAGTAACTCTACATTTGAATTGCCTAATGCTAAGAAAATTGCCATTGCATCATCATGGCCAGGGTCACAATCGATAATAATTTTATTGCTAGACATTATTTCTCCTTTTATTAGGTTATTTACTTTTAATTAACATAATATATGGATGAATTTATTTTTATGTGATGTAAGTTCTATTTTTATGAATACTAATGTAATGAAATTATTCATTAGGGTTACTAATAGAGAGTGATGTGATTAACATATTAATAACAATCGTGTTGAGTTTATAAAGATAATGTGTTCTTTATGAAGTTTTAAGCAATATAAATGAAGCCGCCTAGAGGGGTTTTATTAATTAGTTAATAATTGTGGAGGCAGAATGGAGAGCTATCTGGAAAAACTACCTGATGTCATTGATTCTGTTGCAACTAACCAGTTTTATCCTAATTTATTATCATGGTTATCTTCACTTATTGCATTCGATAATGCGATTGTTTACTCCTTTGAAAAAGGAGCTCCACCCCGATTTCTTTCTAAAGTAGAGCGCCGCAATAGCGATAGTATTAATAGAATCTATCAACGAGGTGCTTATTTAATGGATCCATTCTACCAAGAAATCCAAAAGGGAGGGGCTTCCAAAGTATTAACATTAAAAGAACTTGCTCCTAAAGGGTTTTACCATACAGATTATTATCTCAATTTTTATCGTAAGACAGGGTGGTGTGATGAAGCTGGGCTGTTATTAGATATTTCAACTGACAGGCAATTAGGCATTTTTTTTGGTAATGAAGATAGGCCTTTTTTCTCGGGAAAATATACGCAAGCGCCCCTTAAAGACGCCTTCGATATCATTCGTAGTATGGTGAAACTTCATAAAGATGTTTCTCCTTCTTCGGTGTCGAACCACCATCAAAATACTGATATGCAAACACGATTTGGGCTGACACCAAGAGAGTGTGAAGTTGTCGAATTAATCTTAGCAGGTAAAGGTTCACCACAAATTGCACAGATGCTTTTCATTAGTTTAGGAACAGTGAAAAATCATCGTAAAAATATCTATCAAAAACTAAGTATTAATTCACAGGTTGAATTATTTAACTTATTAATGAATAGGTTAAGCTAAGTATAATGTGTTTTTATATTTATTTTAACCTAGTGATTTAATAGCATTTTATGGCTTGTTATCTTTTTTATTGCTGCATTATTTTTTTTTATTTTTGTCTAGATGATTTGTATGAACTAAAATTAAATTAATAATCATTATTATTAATATGAGAATGGTTTTCTAATTATTTGATTTTTAAATTTTTTTTTTATTTTTTTAAAATTTTATTATTATTTAAATATTCTACTTACGTCACAATTGTTAACTTTATGTTTCGAATATCCCTAAAGGGCTATGTAATTGTTAATGTAAGGTTAAGATAATCGAGTTATCGAAAGATACTAAATAGGGTATCCATAATGAATAACCAAGTAGAATCATTGACTTACTATGCAGCAACTAAAAAGTATGACTTACGTTTTCCTACGCTAAAGGAAGATCTTGATGTTGATGTGGTGATTATTGGTGGTGGTTTTTCTGGGATCCATACTGCGCTTGAGCTGTGTGAGAAAGGGATTACCAATATCGCTATTTTGGAAGGACGGCACCTTGGCTACGGTGGTTCAGGGCGTAATGGCGGGCAAGTAATGGCGGGCATTGGCCATGATATCGATGCAATCAAAAAATATGTCGGGCCAGAGGGTTTAGAAACGATTTTTAAACTCAGCAATATGGGCGCAGGGATCATGCGTGATCGTATCGCTAAATATGATATTGATGCAGATTTTTGCCGTGGTTACGCATACTTAGGTAGTAATAAGCGCCAAGAAAAAACCTTACGCAGTTGGCTAAAAGATTTTAAGTCAGTTGATCCTGATGAAGAAATTGAGTTTTACAGTGGCTCAGAACTAAAACAGATTATTGGTTCTGATGCTTATACCTGTGGGATCAAACACATGGGTGGCGGTCATGTTCATTCATTGAATTTATTATTGGGTGAAGCGAAAGCGATTAGTGAAATATATGGCGCTAAAATATTTGAAAATAGCCAAGTATTAAATGTGGAATATGGTAATACCATCAAAGTCAGAACTGCGATGGGAACAGTTAAAGCACAGAAAATGCTGTGGGCTTGCGATTCATTTTTAAATGGCCTTGAGCCGACGATTTACCCTAAAACTATTAATACTTACGCATATCAATTAATGACGGAAGAGCTACCTGATGAATTAATCGAGCAAATTAGCCCAATTCGTGGTGCTTATAGTGATATTCGTCCTGTAATAGATTACTACCGGGTGACGAATGAGAATCGCCTATTATTTGGCAGTTCCACTCATTTTCTTGAATATATTCCGTCTGATCTTAAAGCATGGAATCGTAATTTAATGCTAAAAGTCTTTCCTTATCTCAAAGACGTCAAAATTGAATTAGCTTGGGGTGGACCAATGGCATGTAGTGCAAATTTATTTCCACAAATTGGTTCATTACCACAACACAAAAATGTGTTTTATGCACAGGGCTATTCAGGTTTTGGTGTTACGCCAAGCCAGATTGTGTGCAAAGTTCTTGCTGAAGGGATGGTGGAAGGTTCTCATCGTTATGACTTAATGAGTTCTATCCCGCACGCCAATATTATTGGTAAAGATAGTCTGCGTAATGTGATTGTTTCGTTGGCAAAAATAATGCATCAGACATCCGGTTATTGGCAAGGTCGTCGCTAATTCGTTATCCACCTAACTAGTTTATTAAAATCGATTAAAGGTAAAAATTATGATTAGTCCATTACTGTTAAATAAACCACTACCTGAGTTATTGAATGTTGGTAGCGTGACAAATTTAGGCTCTGTGGTTGTTGAAGGCGATCCTCAAGCGAGTGTTGCAATGATCCACGGTGAACCAACGGATAACCTGACCTGCGGTATTTTTGCTTGTACTAAAGGCAAGTTCAAAATGGTATATCCATTTGATGAAATGGCGACAGTCCACGAAGGTTCGGTGAAGTTAACGGATGTGAAAACCGGTGTGACGGTTGAATACCATAAAGGCGATACCTGGTTTGCCGCGAAAGGTACCGAAGTTTTATGGGAAATTGATACACCACGCTTCGTAAAACATTACTTAGCTTGTGTAAATGCCTAATTAATTTCTATTGAGTGGAGTGATAACAATGAGCGAGTTAACCCTATTACCAGAAGTCAGTGAATTTTTGAAGCGTCAGCACGGTCATTTTATCAACGGGTTACCGGTTTCTGGCAAGGGCGATACTTTTTTTGATGTTGTTAACCCAGCCACTGAACAGGTTATTGCTAAAGTAAAAGAAGGAACTTTAGCGGAAGTTGATGCTGCAATGGATGCGGCTCATACTGCATTTAAAGGGGGTTGGGCAAACACGACACCGATGGAAAGAGGGAATTGCTTAAACCGCCTTGCTGACCTGCTTGAAAAGCATCTTGAAGAATTAGCCCAGTTAGAGACGTTATGTTCAGGTAAAACCATTCAATTATCTCGTTTTCTTGAAGTGGGGTCATCTGCGCAATTCTTGCGTTATTTTGCCGGTTGGGCGACTAAAATTAGTGGGGAAACATTGAATGTTTCATTGCCTTCTTTTAATGGTGAGAAATATTCTGCATTTACCCAGCGTGAACCTGTTGGTGTTGTAGCTGGTATTATTCCTTGGAACTTTTCTATTATGATTTCCATTTGGAAATTAGCGGCTGCTTTAACATGTGGCTGTACGATTGTGTTGAAACCAAGTGAATTTACCCCACTAACCATGCTAAGAGTGGCAGAATTGGCAAAAGAGGCAGGAATTCCTGACGGTGTAATTAATATCGTGAATGGTGGTGGTCGTGAAGTTGGGCCTGCACTAATTCATCATCCACTTTGTTCTAAAGTAACATTTACGGGGTCTGTACCAACTGGGCTGGCAGTAGGGCGTTCAGCAATGGAAGGTAAATTAACCCGAGTAACTCTGGAGCTTGGTGGGAAAAATGGTGCGGCATTCTTAGCTGACCTTCCGGTTGAAAAAATTGTTAATGGGATTATTGAAGCGGGGTATCTAAATCAAGGGCAAATTTGCGCGGCTGCTGAGCGGTTCTATATTCCATCTAAATTGATGGATGAAGTATTAGCGCAACTAAAAACGCGTTTGTCTGCGATGAAAGTCGGTTCTCCATTGGATGAAACAACCGAGATGGGGCCGCTGGCCAATAAAGCGCATTATGAAAAAATCTTAGGTTTGTTTGAAAAAGCTCGCCAAGAGGGTAGTGAAATTATTTATGGTGGCCAACCCATTGCAGGCGCTGGGTACTTTGTGCCTCCAACCATTATTCGTGCTAAAAGCCCAGATGATGTATTGATGAAAGAGGAAACATTTGGGCCAATAGGGACTTTCTTGAGTTACGATGACGAAGAAGAACTTATTGAGATGATGAATAGCACTCCGTTTGGTTTAGCTGCGAGTTTATGGACAAATGATCTTAGTAAAGCAATGCGTATGATTTCACGCATTGAAGCGGGAACGGTATGGGTGAATATGCATACCTTCCTTGACCCCGCAGTGCCATTTGGTGGCATTAAGTCATCAGGTATTGGTCGTGAATTTGGTAGTGCCTTTATTGAGTATTACACAGAGTTAAAATCTGTCATGGTGCGTTATTAGTGTTCAATTTATATTTAATTAATCAACATTTCCCGGCCATCGTGCCGGGTTTTTTATATTTGATAGATACTATGGCTTATTAATCAATTTAAAGACAAAGCTATTGTGGATGTTCATCCGCAGCGGGTGGTCGTTAGATTTATTGTCATTTTTCTTGGCGAATGATAAACCCTGATGAAACAAGCTCGGTTCGGTTAGTCACATTTGCTTTAGTGAAGATATTGCGTAAGTGAGTCTTCACTGTTGATAGCGAAACCCCCAGTAATAATGCAATTCGCTTATTGCTCGCGCCTTCCCGTACTAAATGGATAATTTCTTGTTCTTTGGGGGTATAAGCCACTAAGGAATCAGGTAGTACATCAAATGTCATCAGCTCAGCGACAGGTAAAATAGTATTTAATCGCATGATTTCTTGTTGGCTAAATGGGCTGTCTCGCAGCACCGAAATCCCCGCAATAATTTTATTTTTACGACGAATAAATATTTCCGCCATATCAGTCATGTTATTTGGCTGCATAAAATCATGGAAAAAAGCTTGATTCTGCTGGCGTATTTCAGAATCCATTCTCACTAAGCGTAAATCATCGCTGCGAAAATGGTCAGGGTGTAAAGGATCTAATTGGTGAAAATAAGCGAGATACTCTTCATGCATTTTTGCCGGTATCCCGTGAAGAACGTAGTTATCTGGTTGGCAATGATCATTCACGAGGTAATACACCAATGCAGAAACCGGAATAATATGCGCAATGGTATTTAGGCAGCAATCAATCAATGTTTGTTGATGAGGCTCGAATAATGGTGAATTCATCATATTCCCTTGTGTACTAATCGAATGATTATCATGCCTCTTAATGGATTTAACATAAAATAAACATATTAATAACGTGAAGTTGATAGCAGTATTTAAAACTCATGAAAACCTCATGAATATTGATTTGCTGCTTTTTGGTATCTTTAGAAAGATATTTATTAATATATTAACAAGTGGTTTGTTTGTTACATATTGATATTACTTTAATTATTTTTTTTGTTTTTAAAAATATGGGTACTTTTCGCGAGCTATACTTTATTTCCCCTCTCTCTGGGTATCGTCCTTTAGAACGATAGCAGTGGATTTAAGCTTATTTCTATAGTGGATATGAAACCACTTTATTTTTACAAAAAATTCACATTAATAGCTAGATAGAGAGTGAGAGGGAAGCAAGATGAATTTATCCTCAAAATTGTCGACACATTTAGAAAAAGGGAAAGTTGGCTTTCCGACCACCTTGGCGAGTTCTGCTGGTTTGATTATGGCCAGTCCTGTTATTTTAACCGTCACGAGTGGATTCGGCATCGGTGGCGATACGTTTGCCTTAGCGGTGCTACTCAGTTTCATCATGATGCAAGCTCAGTTAACTACATTTTCGGAGGCTGCGGCCATTCTACCAACGTCAGGCTCAGTATATGACTATATCTCTTGTGGGATGGGACGCTTTTGGGCGATAACAGGTGCGCTTTCGGCTTACTTGATTGTGCATGTATTTGCAGGAACAGCTGAAACTATTCTGTCAGGGATTATGGCTCTCGTTAATTTTGAACATCTCAACACGGTCTTAGAGACCAGTAACTCATCTTGGATGGTTGGTGTTGGGTTGGTTGTCACGTTTGGTATCTTAAATGCATTTGGTATTGAGGCCTTTGGTAAGGTCGAGGTTGTACTGACATTTGCCATGTGGTCCACGTTAGTAATTTTTAGTGTGAGTGGTTTGTTGTTGCCATTTCATGTGGATATGGACGGCTGGTTTGGTCAGCCTCTCAATACTGACCCAACACTAATACTGAGCTTTGTTGGTATGGCAATGTTCATGTTTGTTGGTTGTGAGCTAGTAACCCCAATGGCTCCTGAAATTAAAAATTCCGCGAAAGTGATTCCCCGTGCGATGACAACAGGTTTATTTTGTGTCGCACTCTGTATGGTGTTATTCGGTGCAGCGCTAGCGAACCAAGTGGAAAATGTGGTCGTTGACCCGCTGACAGGTACGCGTTTACTTGAAACACCGATGGCAATCCCTGCATTCGCCGAAATTGTTATGGGTGAGTTTGGTAAATACTGGATAGGTATCGCGTTATTACTGGCTGGTGGAGCGACCATCAATACGTTAATGGCAGCGGTTCCTCGCATTCTTTATGGAATGGCTCTTGATGGGGCATTACCACGCATCTTTGCTTATTTGCACCCTCGTTTTAAAACTCCAGTATTCGGTATTTTAGTAGCTGTGATGATCCCATGTTTGCACGCTTTTGCTATTCAAGGCGACCTTGATCGTATCATTCCATTGGTACTGGCGGCGGTGTGTTCTTGGGGTACGGCTTACTTGCTGGTAACGATTTCAGTAGTGTTATTGCGTATTCGTCGACCTGACTTACATCGAGCCTATCGTTCGCCTTTTTTCCCTATACCGCAAATTATTTCGAGTGTCGGGATTATTTTAGCGATTGTGTATATCACTCCACCAGGCATGAATAAATCGGATATCTATATTCCTTTTGCCATTATGTTAGGTTTAACAGCAGGATATGCATTAATTTGGACCGTTTTTGTACAGAAAGTGAACCCATTTAAACCTGTGGATGTTGAATACGTTTTATCTAATTCCTTCGCTGATGAAGAAATGGAAGGAGGCCAACTTGAGCCATTACGTAACCTCGCCTAAACCGTCTTTGCAGAAGAAAATCGGTAAGTTTATCCAGCAACGTTTGCCTGCCGGATATCAAACAGGATTGACTCTTAACCGTGTTGAGAAGGACATGGCGCCTTATCCATGTGAGTGGGGGGCACCCGGAGTGCTCCATATGCAGCCTCAACCCGAATTAACGATTGAGGTGACTGAACGGACAAGAAAATTGTTTCTCGCTTTTATCGTGTATAGCCGTTTTGCGGTATCTGGCCAATGTACAGATAGTATCAATGCAAAAATTGAAGTAAAAACCCGTGGGACTATAAAGAAGAAGCATGTCCATTTTGTTTCGAAACAGATGGATGGGCAGAAAGTGATTGAATGGCTGAATGAGTACCCAATTATTAGGCAAACATTAGAAGAGCTGGAATTTAATCATTGCGAGATAGAGTTTAGCCGAGGTCGTTGGCGTTGTGAAATTGAGCCTTACACGGCATCAGAAATGGTGAGCCGCATTCCCGCGACTCGTCGTTATTTGAGATTAATAAAAAAACAACGCTATTATTTATTGAGTGCGCTGCAGTTAATTAACCAACTGGTGGAAAAACGTGCTGTGAGCCATTGAGTTTAAAAGAGTTTTTTGATAGTAATAATTATTATCAATTGACTCACTGGAATTTGATGTGAAATCTTTGCCTCTTTTAGGTTGTATGTTGTTTTCTTCTGCGGTGATGGCAACACACGCTGACTGTATGCGTTTATCTGAGCTTTCCTTTGCTGAAGGGGTACATGATAGCGAAGGTCATAGCTGCTTATCTTTTGAAGTATCGCAGCAAGATTTTATAAAACAACGCGGTGAAGGTCTTTCCAAGGTTCTATTATTGGATTCCAATAAACAGCCAGTGCGTGCATTGCAAGAGTACGGTTCAGTACAAGAACCTCATAGTGCAGATTATTTAGTATCAAAAAATGGGGTTTATTATTTAGCGTTGAATGGTGAGCTGGGTAAACCTTGGCAATTAAAGTTTGATGTCACCCAGTACCAGCCTTTAGCCATTAAAAAGGATAATGAACCGGTTAGTCCCAAGCTGCAAAGTTTACTGGATGAATATTATCAAAATGGTGATACAAGCGCATTTTGGCAAGCCGTTGCCGCGCAAGGAACGCCACTGGTTGAAGATTTTTCAAATAGACAAAAACGGGTGACATTCCTTTGGCGTGGCGCGAAAGCAAACGCCTATATTTTAGGTGCGCCGTCAGGTAATCACGAAAGAATGGCCCATTTGGCGGGAACGGATATTTGGTATCGTTCTTTTATCATCCCGAATGATACGTTATCGCAATATAAAATTGCACCTGATATCCCTTCTGTACCGGAAGGCGGTTTTGCCCAACGTAAAGCAATTCTAGTCACCGCGCAGTCTGACCCATATAATTCTCACGTTATTCCTTCCCTAAATGTAGATAAATATAATCGTTTTTCGTTGTTATCATTGGCACCGAACATACGCCAGTGTCACTTTCCTGATGTAGAAAATCGGCAGATTAAAGGCCGTTTAGAGACTTTTACGTTGGTGAGTCAAATATTAAAAAACGAAAGAAAAATAACGGTTTATCAGCCTAATGTACCAATGGAAACACCGGCGTTATTGTTGCTATTGGATGGGCAAATTTACCTGCAAAACTATCAAATGGAGAAATTCTTTGATAAGTGGATGAATCAGGGGAGTTTTCCAGCTATGAATATTATATTTGTTGATAGCATAAATTCAGAGCGTCGTGGGGATGTGCTTCCCCCTAATGATGTCTTTCCTAAGTTGCTGGCGGATGAGCTCATGCCTCAATTAGCACAAATGGGAATTCAAGCATCTGCAAGCCATACGATTATTGCGGGTTCCAGTTATGGTGGGATTGGCGCGACATGGAATGCATTACAACATCCTGAAATCTTCGGTAATGTTATCAGTATGTCAGGATCTTATTGGTGGGCTCCAAAAGATAAAGACCCTGAGTGGTTAATTCGTGAAATCGAAATTATACCAACGCAACCTATCCGTTTTTTCCTTGAGGCCGGCTTATTCGAACAACGCGGTAGTTGGGGGGGAATTATTCAGAACCACTACCGATTACTGGATGTTCTAAAACACAAAGGTTATCAAGTTGATGCTATTGAGTTACCTAGCGGGCACGACTATGTTTCTTGGTGTGAAACGCTTTATGAGGGAACAAATCAACTTGTGTCACAATGGTAAATAGCCATAACACTGATTCACAACAAGCAGCTTATATTTAGCTGCTTTTTCACATTTATGACAAACGTCTTCATTTCGCCATAAAAGCGTCATTCAACTGTCATCTAGCTCCTTTAGCATGCCTGTCATTATTTGAAATACACATTTTCTCTTTTCATTATTGATTGGCAAGGAAACAGTTATGACTGGTAATTTTATGAAATCCCTTTTAGCTGTCACGGTAAGTACTTTAATTTTAGGAAGTGCAGTCCCTGCCTACGCGGCTGATAAAAATGATGCGGTGTCAGAAAACCGTGCGGCACAAGGTGATATCACAAAATTTGGTGGTGCGCGTCGTTTAGCGACAGAGCAAACTGATATCATGAAAGCGGCACTTCACAATGGCCAAGCCAAAAATGTGATTCTGTTTATTGGTGATGGTATGGGTGACTCAGAGATAACCGTTGCCCGTAACTATGCAGAAGGTGCTTCAGGGTTCTTTAAAGGAATCGATGCCTTGCCAATTACAGGCCAATATACCCATTATGCGTTAGATAAGAAAACCCAAAAACCAGACTATGTGACTGACTCTGCAGCGTCTGCCACGGCGTGGTCTTCTGGTGTAAAAACCTACAATGGCGCATTAGGGATTGATGTATTTGGCAACGATCATGAGACATTAATTGAGATAGCTAAACGTAATGGTAAAGCGACGGGTAACGTCACAACCTCTGAGATTCAAGACGCTACGCCAGCTGCACAGTTTTCGCATGTGAGTGCTCGTAAATGTTATGGCCCTGAGGAAACAGCAGAAAAATGTGCGGCTAACGCGCTAGAAAATGGCGGTCGTGGTTCAATTTCAGAGCAACTGTTAGTAACTCGCCCAGATGTCACCCTTGGTGGTGGAGCTAAGAGCTTCAAGCAAGAAGCAAAGGCGGGTGACTACAAAGGTAAAACGTTGGAGCAACAGGCGATTGAGCGTGGGTATAATATTGTGCGTGACGCTAAGTCATTAGACAGCATTACTGTTGCAAATCAAGATAAACCTGTTCTGGGCTTATTCCATGATGGCAACATGACTGTTGCATGGGAAGGCCCGAAAGCGGTTCATTACGGTAATATCAACAATGCGCCGTTAGAATGTAAACCGAATGCTAAGTTAGACCCGAATGCACCAACATTGGCTCAAATGACGAAAAAAGCGATTGAGCTGTTAGAAGTCAACCCAAATGGTTTCTTCTTGCAGGTTGAAAGCGCTTCTATCGATAAGCAAGACCATAAAGCAAATCCATGTGGTCAAATTGGTGAAACTGTCGCTCTCGACCAAGCAGTACAAGTCGGCTTAGATTTCGCTAAAAAACATGGTGATACATTAGTTATCGTGACTGCTGACCATTCACATTCAAGCCAAATTATTCCTGAAGGCACTAAGTCAACGGGTTTAACGCAAGCGTTGATTACTAAAGACGGTTCTGTGATGGTGGTAAATTACGGTAACTCTGAAGAAGATGATTCTCAAGAGCACACAGGTGCTCAGTTACGTGTGGCAGCTTATGGTCCACATGCGGCAAACGTAATGGGTCTGACTGACCAAACTGATTTGTTCTTTACCATGCGCGATGCAATGGGATTGAAGCAATAAACCAACCCTGTAGTAAAAATTCTCCGCAATAGGATGTTGCGGGGAGTTTTTTTATTTCTAGCCCTTTTTTTTCTTATTTTTCAACCATGCCTCAATGAACGTACTAAACATTTGCACTTCTTTTTTTATTCATTATCTTGATAAATTGATTTATTAAATAACAATAAATGTGCTTATTCATAGGCACGAATAATGAGAATGACATTATGAGAGAAGTTCGCGAACTGCAACGAGAGGAAATCCCATCTGTTTGGTCTATCGACCGCACTGAATTAATTGAAAACCTTTATCTATATCGAAATGGTGAGTTGGTGCTATCCAAGCAGCGGTTTGATATGAAAGGTTGGCCAGAAGGCGAACCTGAAGCTTATACCCCTCATTTGTTGGAAAGTTATGACCAAGGAGCGGTATTTCTTGGTATTTTTGAGCAGGGCAAGCTAATTGCTGCCGCAAGTTTAGATAATGTGTGGCGCGGCGAACAAAAAAATTTACTGCAATTGTCTTTCCTGCATGTGAGCCACTCACATCGTGGTAAAGGTTTAGCAGGGATGTTATTCCAACAATGCGCTGAAATGGCGATGCGAAAAGGTGCAAAAGGCTTATATATTTCTGCGACACCTTCAGAAAATACGGTGCACTTTTATCAACATCTCGGTTGTTCCTTAATTGCCCAGCCTGACCCTGAATTATTTGCATTGGAGCCCGAAGATATTCATTTTATTTATCTATTTTCGTAAGTTTGTATTTTGTAAAATAAGTGTTAATTTATAGCGTGGTGAAATAAAAAAGCATTGAAATTTACTAGAAACTAGATATGATTGATAATCATTATCATTTAAGGGTGTTGAGGTCACTATGCCAACTAGCATATCAAAAACCACAGGTTTAAGGCGAATAGGTGCTGGCCTTTGGGGTGTTTTTGCTGTGATATTGCTGAGCATTGCTTATATACTCAATAATATGGGCTTAGATAATCTAAAAATCATTATGATTACCATGATGGTAGCAACCGCTGGGATGCTATTTAATCGCGGTTCTCGTCGTTTATTGATTGTCCCCGCAGTTATTTCACTCGCATGTTTTATGATGGCCTTTGTTCTACAAAGTTAGTTCTATAATCTAATCAGTAAGTAACAGAACAAAATAGAGAATTAGGGCAGCGCTAGTCGTACAAGGAAGGTCAAAATGGGCAGGGTGTTATAAACAATGACTGACCAGTGGTGCGAAAGGGGGGACTTGAACCCCCACGTCCGAAGGACACTAACACCTGAAGCTAGCGCGTCTACCAATTCCGCCACCCTCGCAATACTGTCACGTCAATAATAAATTATTGTGGTTTATACAAAGTTAGTGGTGCGAAAGGGGGGACTTGAACCCCCACGTCCATAGGACACTAACACCTGAAGCTAGCGCGTCTACCAATTCCGCCACCCTCGCAATACCTAACTAAACTTTGATTCATCAATGCTTCTAACCAGCAATAATGTGGTGCGGATTTTAGGCTAATTTGGACGAACGTCAATAATTTTTTTATGAAGTATTTTTTGATTGATGAAAAAATGGCCGGTAAAGGATCACCAGCCAATGAGCAGTACGATGAATTGTGCTTTAGTCTAAATTATTAGCGATTAAATTAACGCTTAACTGCTTGGTAAACTTTAAATTTTCCTGTTTTGGCAAGTACTTCATGACTACCAAAAGCTTTATCAAGTAAATCAGGGTATGGTAAGAAGGCATTAGCCACGATGCGCAAACGTCCACCTTTTTTCAGGTATTTAGGGGCTTGGTAAATCATATTTTCAACCGCACGATAACTGGTGTTTAGGCCATCATGGAATGGTGGATTTGAAATAATCCAATCAAAATTATCGTTAATATCAGAGTAGGCATCACTTGCGATGACTCTGCCGACCAGTTTATTGGCCTCAAGAGTGGATGCTGCGGAATCAAGCGCAGACGCACTGACATCACTTAAGGTGAGTTTGATCTCTGGGTTTTGTGAGCCGATCACCGCAGCGATCACGCCATTACCACAGGCGAGATCAAGCAGATCACCGCTCATTGGGTCAGTTAGCGTCGACAATAGTAGGTCACTACCGATATCAAGCTCATTATGGCTAAATACCCCAGGCAATGCGTTAATTCTAACATTATCAATTTGATAATGACGCCACCAGCGAGCAATATCAAAGGTTGTGGGTTGTTCTAATTCACCATAGTACAAACCACAACGGCGTGCAGAGTCGATTTTTTGTAGGTTAGCGATCCCTTCCATAATGGATTCGGCGCTTTTAACACCACTGCGATTTTCGCCGACGATAAAAATTTGGCTACCCGCAGCAAGGTGAGTACAAAGGTCATCGAGTTGGAAGCAGGCTTCTTGCTTGTTTTTTTGCCAAAAATAAATGAGAGTATCGCAAGGCTGGATAAATTCTGCTGGGGTTATGGCAGAGAATAACGCCATATCACCCATTAACGGTTGTAAGCGTTGCCAGTGATGATACTGGTTGGTGATGACGCGAACACTAGCTGCTTCTAAGGTTGCAGCGAGCTCATCCTGAATGTCACCAGCCAAAATGACATGACGATCTGTAAAATGTTCGAGATGGCGTTGAATAACTTCGCTGGCAGGTGTCAGTAATGACATATTCTGTCAATCTCCTAAAATAATAAAAAAACCGATGACATCTTACCAAAGATAAGAGAAATAGCATTGCTCTGTTGGCGCTATTAATCCCCTTTGATAAGATGTGGTTGTAAAATTGCGACTGGAAAATCAAATGACACGACGTGACAGGCTTTTAGAACAAATGGGGATCACTCAATGGATGGTGAGAAATCCTGCTGTGTTACGTGGTGAACGTGGTGTAAGGATCCCAGCGTCGACTAAGCTTATTATTATTACTGATGAGAACCTTGATTTAAATAGCCAATTGCTAAAAGATGTTTTTCTTTCCATGAATATTGCACAGGACGATGTGGTTTGTGTCAATTCAGAGCAATTAGGTTTAATCCCAACACCAATAATAACACCATGTTGGGTATTAGGTGATGAAATCCAGCCTGAAGGTTCAAAAGTCATGTTTACTTCACCTGTTTTGTCTGAGCTAAGTACAAGCTGTAGCGCTAAACGGGCACTATGGAAACAAATTTATCAATATGATGAAAATTTCAACACTAAAGCAATCTGATCTTGCAACTGCGTACTTAATTGAGAAGTTAAGCCATGACTTTCCATGGACTGAGCGAGTTTTTTATGGAAATCAAGGGGAAAAGTATCATAACTTAAAAATTTCTGTTAATAATCAAATTATTGGTTATGCGATAACACAATGTGTTCTTGATGAGGCGACCCTATTCAATATTGCTCTCCACCCTGATTACCAAGGGAAAGGGTATGGCCGCTTGTTGCTAGAAGAGCTTATCAAGGAACTCATAAAGAAAGGCATTCTCACATTATGGTTAGAAGTGAGAGAATCAAATGCATCTGCTTTGCATCTATACGATAAGCTAGGTTTTCACCAAGTAACGGTACGTAAAGATTACTACCCTGCCAAAAAAGGCCGAGAAGATGCTTTAGTACTTGCTTTAACTCTATTTTCCGATGAATAAATTTAAGTAATAAATAATTTATTACTAATATAATTAAACCCCAATATGTTGTCAGACATACTGGGGTTTGTGCTTTTAGTGACGATTATTTTTCAATTTCAGGAAGAATAGGTTTACTAATTATTTGGATATTATCTTTTAACTCTTTTTTGGCTGCAGCTTGTGCATTGACTTCTTCATTGAGGCCTTTATAGGTGGAGTAACACATAATTAGCATCATGATGGATAATGGCACCGCCATAGCAACCAGTGCGGATTGCAAACCTGATAATCCACCTGTCATAATTAGCACGATCGCGATTGCTGCAATAATGACTCCCCAAATAGTTTTAGTGACATGAGACGGATTTGGGTTCCCATTTTCGCTGACCATTCCCAGTACAAATACCGCTGAGTTAGCAGAAGTAATAAAGAAAATCAGCACTAAGACAATGGCTAAAACACTAATAAATGTCGATGCAGGGAAATAGTCTAAGAACTTAAACAATGCGGATGTGACATCGGTTTTTACGGCATCAGCCAGTGCTGTTTGGCCTAGATTTTGAATAAGATGGATTGCTGACCCACCCATGACTGCAAACCAAGCAAAAGCACTTAATACAGGAATAAATACTGCGCCAATCATAAATTCTTTGATTGTTCTTCCTTTCGATATACGAGCCACAAAGCTGCCAACTAGCGGTGCCCATGCTATCCACCAACCAAAGTAAAACAGTGTCCAGTTAGCAATCCAAGTACCGTCATTATAGGGTTCAGTGCGAAATGACATGCTGACAAAATTTTGGACGTAGTCTCCTATGCCTTGGAATAAGACTTTTAAGATAGTTTGGGTTGGGCCAGATAGAAAGATAAATGCCATCAATCCTAGAGCAAGTATGATATTTAAGTTTGATAGGTGTTTTATTGCCCCTTGTAGCCCGGAAATTGTCGAAGCAACATAAACAACAGTAATGATAGCAATCAAACCAATTTGTACATAAATACTAATGGGCAATCCCCATAAGTAATTCATACCACTGTTAACTTGTAGTGTACCAAAACCTAATGATGTGGCGATACCAATAACGACGGATAACATCACCAATATATTGATCCATTTCCCGACAGAGCCGTAGATCCGATCCCCAATTAAGGGATAGAAAACAGAACTAAGTGACGACGGGAGCTTTTTCCTAAATTGGAAATAGCCCAAAGCCACGCCGACGAGTGCATAACACGCCCATGCGGAAACCCCCCAGTGTAGATAGACATATTGCATGGCTGCTTTGGCCGACTGTTCTGTTGAACCTTGACCAACTGGTGGGCTGATATAATAGGAAACAGGCTCTGCCACTCCCCAGAACATCAAACTGATACCAATTGAGGCACTGAATAACATCGCAATCCAAGTGACTGTGCTGTATTCCGGCTTATCATTGTCATCACCAAGACGTATGTGACCAAATTTGGAAAATCCAAGAAACATACAAAAGCTGAAAAAGATAAAAACGGAACCTAGGATAAACCAACCTAGATTGTTATAGATAAAACTTAAGGCGGAATGTGAAAAAGCTTCCAGTTTATCAGGAATAAATGCCCCAAAACTGATTAACGCCAGACTAAAGGCTAGCGACACGTAAAATACGGATTTTTTGTGATTCATCATACCTCTTCTCCAGTTGCTCACTTATTTTTTTCTTTTATGAGAGTTGGCTTGCAGGGAATACTCGTTTTGTTTTTAAGGGTACTTTTTTGTTAAATGCTACTTTTGGTTTACAGAGAATAGCCATGCAAAGATTACGTAGTCAACAAGTAATTAACTAATTATTAACAGTTGCAATAATTATTGTTAATGCAATTCATTGTTATAAAACAAATAAATGTTATTGATTAAATTTTTATCAATATTTCATTTGATCATTAATGCGATCTGCATTAACATTCCTGAAAAAGATGTTAACTATAAGTTTACATAAGTGAGGGCAATTATGAGCAATGCAGCTAAAGTCATTTCGATTAATGATCACCTTGATATTGATAACGCATGGACAATCCCTGCTCGTTATTACACGTCTAATGATGTTTTTGAGTATGAAAAAGAAAAAATATTTGCTAATTCATGGGTTTGTGTCGCTCATGTTAGTGAGGTAAAAGAAAAAAATTCGTATATCACTCGTGAGCTCATTGGCGAAAGCCTCGTGATTGTTCGTGGTCGTGATGATGTATTGCGTGGTTTTTATAATGTCTGCCCGCACCGTGGGCACCAGTTGATCAGCGGTGAAAGTGGTAAAGTCAAAAATGTGATTACTTGCCCTTACCATGCGTGGGCATTCAAGTTAGATGGTCAACTAGCACATGCGACCAATTGTGAGAATGTGAACAATTTTGAAGCAGATGCAATGTCATTGAGTAGCTTCCATGTTATTGAACATGCAGGGTTTATCTATGTGAATATGACAGTTGGTGAACCACAACCTATTGAAGAGCAGCTTCCAGGCTTAGCCGAAAAAATGCAAGAAGCATGTGCGGTGATTAGCGATTTAAAATTGGCTGCACGTTTTGTTAGTCATACACCAGCCAATTGGAAAACCATCGTTGATAACTATATTGAGTGTTATCACTGTCCAACTAACCATGTGAGCTTTGCAAGTTCCGTAGATGTTAACGTATACGAACACCAATTATTGGATAATTGGACTGTTCAAATTGGTAAAGCAAAACCCTCTGAGTCCTCTTATCAGTTTGATGAATCTGTTTTAGACCCTCGTTTCTTTGGTTTTTGGATTTGGCCAAGCACCATGTTCAATATGCCTCCTGGCGGGGATTTCATGACGGTGATTTATGAGTTTCCAGTGAACGCAGGGGAAACCTTGCAGCACTATGATATTTATTTCCTCAATGAAGAACTGACTGAATATCAGAAAAACTTAGTTGAATGGTATCGTACCGTATTCCGCCCAGAAGATCTGCGCTTGGTGGAAAGTGTACAAAAAGGATTGCGATCACGAGGTTACCGAGGCCAAGGGCGCATTATGGCTGACAGACAGCGTAGTGGAATTAGTGAACATGGGGTTGCCCATTTCCACAAAATTGTTGCTGGCGCACACACTGAGTAATCACGTTATCCATAAAAAAACAAAAGGAGAAGTCACAAATGCATCATTTAACTCACCCTGCGCTATTTCGTCAGTCATGCTACATCAATGGGCAATGGGTTGATTCAGATAAAAAAATCCCTGTGACTAATCCTGTTGACCAATCTGTGCTGGGAACAATTCCCAGCCTGTCAGTCACCCAAGTGGATGACGCTATTGAACAAGCGCATGTCGCAATGGAAGATTGGAGTAAGCTTACTGCTAAAGCGCGTTCTATCATTTTACGCCACTGGTTTGAGCTGATTGAAGCCCATGTTGACGATCTTGGGCGTTTAATGACTCTTGAACAAGGTAAGCCATTACATGAGGCAAAAGGTGAAATTCGCTATGCGGCTTCTTTTATCGAATGGTTTGCGGAAGAGGGGAAACGTGTTTATGGGGAAACTATCCCTCAAACGGTGGGAAGTAATCGTCTTTCGACAATCAAGCAGCCGATCGGTGTTTGCAGTGCGATTACGCCATGGAATTTTCCCGCAGCGATGATCACCCGTAAAGCGGCTCCAGCACTGGCTGCGGGGTGTAGTATCATCATCAAGCCAGCGACTGAAACGCCTTTTACGGCACTTGCCCTCGCTCAGCTGGCTGATGAAGCGGGTATTCCCGCAGGGATATTTAATATCGTTACTGGGGATTCTCGTGTTCTAGGTGAACGTCTAACTAAACATGAGCTTATTAGTAAGTTTTCATTCACCGGTTCAACGCAAGTTGGCCGAGTATTGTCTGAGCAGTGTGCATCGACAATTAAAAAAACATCACTCGAACTGGGGGGAAATGCGCCTTTTATTGTTTTTGATGATGCAGATATTGATAAAGCGGTAAAAAGTGCGGTGCAAGCGAAGTTTCGTAATGGCGGGCAAACCTGTGTTTGTGTGAACCGTTTTTATCTTCAAGATGCTATTTTCGATGAATTTCAGTCCAAGTTCGTTGCAGAAGTCGCCAAATTGCAAGTCGGTAATGGCCTTGAAATAGGAACGGATATTGGGCCTATGATAACAACACGTGCCATTGATGGTATGAATGAGTTACTGCAAGATGCACTCGCGAAAGGGGCACACCAATTAACCTTAGGTAGCGAAGTGGCGGAGTATGGCAATTTCTTTAATCCAAAAGTCCTTGTTGATGTTGATGACTCAATGAGGATTGTTCATGAAGAAATCTTTGGTCCCATTGCAACATTAATTCGTTTTAGTGATGAAAATGAAGTGATTGCTCGTGCCAATAATACGATTTATGGCTTAGCGGCTTATTTCTTTTCTCGTGATGTTAGCCGTGTTTACCGCGTTGCTGAAAAACTGCAAAGTGGCATGGTCGGTATCAATACAGGCTTAATTTCTAATGAAGTTGCTCCTTTTGGAGGAGTAAAACAATCAGGTTTAGGAAAAGAAGGCTCTCGATATGGCATTGAGGATTATTTAAGTACTAAGTATCTGTGTTTAGATATTGAATAATGAGAGGGGCACTGTGATGAACCAACAAAAAATTGCAGTCAATGTCAGTCGAATTGAGCAAATTAGCCCAAATATCAAAATGTTCGAGTTTGTTGCACAAGAGGGCGCGCTAATGCCTTTTAGCGCAGGTAGTCATGTCACCGTTCATATGGGTGAGCAGGCTGGTTTGCAACGTGCATATTCATTAATCAGTGACCCACAGCAATGTGGAAGCTATTGTATTTCAGTCTTACGTGATGAAAATTCGAAAGGCGGTTCGGCATTTATGCATGAGCACCTATCTGCTGGGGATAGTTTATATTTGTCCCCAGCGCAGAATTTTTTCTCATTAGCTGCGGATAACCAATGTAAGCATATTTTGATCGCAGGTGGGATTGGGATCACGCCTTTTCTTTCGTATCTCTATGAACTAGAAGAAAATGAAATGGATTTTGAGCTTCATTACTGTTTTCGTGATAGTGCAACAGCGGCATTTCTTGAACATTTACAACAGCGTATTAGCTCGCGGTTATTTCTTTATGACAGCAGCCAAGGGCAGCGAATGTCTGTCGAACAATTGGTTAAAGCACAAGCGAGTAATAGCCATCTGTATGTATGTGGCCCTCAATCATTAATTAATGAGGTGATTGAAAAGGGTTATCAGCACCTTGGTGAATCACAGGTTCATTTTGAAAATTTTGGTGAAATTGCCAGTGAAGGGGATTCATTTGAGGTCTATTTTCAACGTTCAGGCTTTAGTTTGGAAGTGGGTAAAGATGAGTCTATTTTACAGGTGATCGAAGCTGATAAGCGCATTAACGTGGAATGTTTATGCCGTAATGGGGTTTGTGGAACCTGTGAAACGGCGATACTTGAGGGAGAGGCCGACCACCGTGACCACTACCTTGATGATGATGAAAAAGCCGAGCAAAAAACGATGATGTTGTGTGTTTCGCGAGCTAAATCTAAACGATTGGTGCTTGATTTATAACCAAAGTTGCCCCGCTTTAGCCATAAGTGGGGCAAGATAGCGGTTTTAAATATCTTTTAATTCAAACATTAAAAAAGGCTGTTTTTCATCATTAAAGTGTTGATAAGCTGTAATTTGCTTATCTTGAAATACGATTTGCCCCCGCCCAGTGCGAAATACTTCATCTAACCATGGCTTATGGTTGATCACTAATTGATACAATAAACGTTGTAGTTCAAGGTAATCTATTTCAGTCGATTGGTTGTGTAAGTTGCTGGCTAATATTTCACCTGCTTTATCGGTAAATACGACTAAATGATTGAAATGGGACAATAAGACGTCGAAATAGCATTTGATTTTACGCAGGCGCAGTTCGGTATTTTTACGTTCTGTGTTGTCTAAGCTGATCCCAACCAGTTTTGTCACTTTGCCATTCGGGCCTTTGACCCCTGTCGCTCGGGAGGTGATCCAGCGGTAATCGCCTTCCCAGTTAATTTTAAAATCCATTTCATGGGCACCACCTTCACGGATAATTTTAGAATATCCATTGACCAGTTTTTCTTTGGAGTCATGGCTCATTAAGGCCCAGAAATCTTCATTACTGGTGATTTTAATGCCATAAACGGCTTCAACGTTGTCCGAGTAGTTCAATTCTCCAGTTAATAAGTCCCACTCCCATGTCACGATATCTGCCGATTCTTGCAGATGAACTTCGTTGATGTTGCGCATGACACCTGAATTGCTAACAGTAACTTGGTTATTGGTATATTCACCGTATTTCAACCATATTTTGTCGACATCCAATAACGTGGCGAGCTTTTCAAGATTATCTTCATCAATCATACCGCCTTTTGTCCACTTATTAACCGCCGTTCGGGAAACCCCAAGGGCTTCAGCTGCTTTTAATTGACTCATTTTTTTCTGTTTTAGCAATTTCAACAAACGTTCTTTGAATGTCTCTGTTTCTGTCATCAATTCATGTTTACCTTATAACTTATGGGGTTAACTAAAAACCATGTGATAAGTGAGTAGCAAGGTATTGCTCTAGATTTTCGATAAAGACTCTAAGATTAGCACTCGTTCGGAGACTTCTCGAATATACAGCATAAACATCTGCGGTTTGGTGCCATTGCGGTAACACTCGTACTAATTGGCCAGACTGTAACTCAGGCTGCACACTCCATTGGGAGCGCAATAGGATCCCTTCGCCACTTAAACACCATTGTTTCGCGACTTCACCATTGTTGACGGTTAATTTGCTATTGGGGGTGACCGTCATACTTTCTTGCTGTTGTTCAAGCTTCCATACGGCGGGAGCTTGGTTGCGCTCTTTAATCGCAATACAAAAGTGTTTTTGTTCTAACTCTTGTGGATATTTTGGGTAGCCGTGTGTTGCTAAATAGGCTGGTGAAGCGCACAAAATTCGTTGGTTTTGTGCAATTCGCCTTGCAATAAATTGCTCTGCTATTGCACCGCCAATACAGATATCAACATCAATATTTTCACTAATAATATCGACAGACTTATCGGTCAAAGTGAGATCAATGCCTAATAAAGGATGACTCCCCCGTAATGTGAGGATAAACGGGTTAATATAGGTACTGCCAAACCCTGTGCTACAACTGATACGTAAATTGCCGCGGATCTCTTCGCGACAGGCGTTGAGTTGCTGTTGCATCTGTTCCAATTCAGCTAGCATCACTTCACTGCTACGTAAAATAATTTGCCCTTCGTGAGTTAGCTTAATTGAGCGAGCAGTCCTAAAAAATAAAGTTTGTCCTAAATTTTCTTCTAGCAATTTAATGCGTTTAGAAACATAAGCTGGGGACACCAACAGCTGTGAAGCCGCTTGAGAGAAACTCATCAAGCGGGCAACTGTGACAAAAACGCGGATATCCTCTAACGAAGGAAGCTTGTTCATAGTTTGTAAACCTAAGGATTACACTTCATATCTATACTTTATCACAGCAACCCCTAAACTGGAGAACAAACAGACATAATTCATTTATCAGAGGTTTTCACAATGTCACAATTTAACATAGCGGTTATTCCTGGTGATGGTATTGGTACCGAAGTGATCCCTGAAGGATTAAAAGTATTAGTAGCGGCAGCCAATAAACACAATGTAAAACTTAACTTTACCCATTTTGATTGGTCGTGCGAAACCTATCACCGTACTGGGCGCATGATGCCTGAAGATGGCTTAGAACAGTTGCAAAAATTTGATGCGATTTTCCTCGGCGCGGTAGGGTTCCCTGGTGTACCTGATCATATTTCATTATGGGGGCTGCTATTACCCATCCGCCGCGCTTTTAACCAATATGTTAACTTACGCCCTGTACGCTTATTTGATGGCATTAAATGCCCACTAGCAGATAAAAAACCGGGAGATATTGATTTTTATGTCGTGCGTGAAAATGTTGAAGGGGAATACTCTGCGATTGGCGGTATTCAGTACGAAGGTACGGATGAAGAAATGGTATTGCAACAAAGTATTTTTACCCGTAAAGGTACCGACCGTATCTTAAAATATGCTTTTGATTTGGCGCAGTCACGCGAGAAAAAACATTTAAGTTCAGCGACGAAATCTAACGGGCTATTTCATTCAATGCCTTATTGGGATAGTCGTGTAGCTGAAATGGCGAAGCAATACCCAGATATTAAAGTTGACCAATTTCATATTGATATTTTTGCAGCAAACTTAGTGAGAATGCCAGAGTTCTACGATGTGATTGTCGGGTCAAACCTGTTTGGTGATATTTTGTCTGATTTAGGGCCTGCTTGTACGGGAACTATTGCGATTGCGCCATCGGCCAATATTAACCCAGAAAAACAATTCCCATCGATGTTTGAGCCTGTTCACGGGTCAGCACCTGATATCGCAGGGCAAAATATTGCCAACCCGATTGGGACGATTTGGGCTGCAGCCATGATGATGCAGCATTTGGGATGTCCCGAGATGCATGATTCTATCATGTCCGCAGTAGAAACCGCGATTAAACAACGTCAACATTTGACTCGCGATATGGGAGGCAATGCTAGTACACAGGCGCTAGGGGATGAAATTACCCGTTTAGTCAGTGCCTAAAGGCGGTATTTATTGAGCCAATTTAGTGAGCTATCGGGGGACTGTTTTGCCTGTTCCTCGATGCTTTGATTGTTAATACCCCCAAGATCTGCGAAAATATCCGCCAATTTTGATTAACAAGACGGATTTGCGACGCCAAGAGCCACATTGAGCCTCTTCGAATGCTTATACAAATCTGTATATAAACGAAAAGAACGGTTAAATGACAGATCAGAACTTTCTCCATGAAGTTAGCACACGCAGAACGTTTGCTATCATATCCCACCCCGATGCGGGTAAAACCACAATCACTGAAAAAGTGTTATTGTTCGGGCATGCTATTCAACGTGCAGGTACGGTAAAAGGCCGTGGCTCTAATCAACACGCTAAATCTGACTGGATGGAAATGGAAAAGCAGCGTGGTATTTCGATTACTACCTCTGTCATGCAGTTTCCTTATAATGATTGTCTTGTTAACTTACTGGATACCCCAGGGCACGAAGACTTCTCCGAAGATACTTACCGTACATTAACGGCGGTTGACTGCTGCTTGATGGTGATTGACTCCGGTAAAGGGGTTGAAGACCGGACACGTAAGCTGATGGAAGTTACCCGTCTACGTGATACTCCAATCTTAACTTTCATGAATAAATTGGACCGTGATATTCGTGATCCAATGGAATTAATGGATGAAGTGGAAAATGAGCTGAAAATTGCTTGTTGTCCAATCACATGGCCTATCGGTTGCGGTAAACTATTCAAGGGTGTTTATCATTTATTACGTGATGAAACAATCCTATACCAAACAGGCCAAGGGCATACGATTCAAGAAGTCCGTATAATTAAAGGGTTAAACAATCCCGATCTCGATGCCGCTGTTGGTGAGGAACTAGCCGCGCAGTTACGCGATGAGCTGGAATTGGTTCAAGGGGCATCCCATGAATTTGACCATGATGCATTTTTGCAGGGTGAATTAACCCCTGTCTTTTTCGGCACCGCATTAGGTAACTTTGGTGTTGACCATATGTTAGATGGCTTAGTTGAATGGGCTCCACAGCCGCAGCCACGCCAAACAGATTTACGCCAAGTTAATGCGACAGAAGAAAAATTCACCGGTTTCGTATTTAAAATTCAAGCGAATATGGACCCGAAACACCGTGACCGTGTTGCATTTATGCGTATTGTTTCAGGTACTTATGAAAAAGGCATGAAACTACGCCAAGTGCGTATCAAAAAAGATGTGGTTATTTCTGATGCTTTAACCTTTATGGCGGGGGATCGCTCTCAGGTCGAAAATGCCTATGCAGGGGATATCATTGGGTTACACAACCATGGCACGATTCAAATCGGTGATACCTTCACGCAAGGTGAAGAACTCAAGTTTACGGGGATTCCTAACTTTGCCCCTGAATTATTCCGCCGTATTCGTTTACGTGACCCACTGAAGCAAAAACAACTGTTAAAAGGCCTCGTTCAGTTATCTGAAGAGGGGGCGGTACAGGTTTTCCGCCCGTTAACTAACAATGATTTAATTGTTGGTGCGGTAGGGGTGCTGCAGTTTGACGTGGTAGTTTCGCGTTTGAAAAGCGAATATAACGTTGAAGCTATCTATGAAGCCGTTAACGTTTCTACTGCGCGTTGGGTTGAGTGTGATGATGCGAAGAAATTCGAAGAGTTTAAACGCAAAAATGAGCAAAACTTAGCCCTTGATGGTGGCGATAACTTATCTTATATCGCACCGACTATGGTGAATCTTAACCTCACCAGTGAACGTTACCCTGACGTTAAATTCCGCAAAACACGCGAACACTAATTGCGTTGATGGCCCACGGCTAACAATAGTCAGTGGGTCATCTTATTTCGAACTTCATTTAAAGCTTCTTTTTCTGTTTTTTAGTGCTTATCATCAAGAATATTCTGTCTTTATTACCTTTCTCTTTATTTTTTATATTTTTTTACTTAGGCTATATTATTCGTTGTCCATTGCAGTGAAAGGAAGGTTTTTATGAAAAAAGCAAAACTATTGAGCGTGTTAGGAGTTATTGGGTTGAGCTGGGCGCTCGCAGCTTGTAGCTCATCATCGGATAGTGCTTTGAAAAAACAAGCTTCAGAAACGTGGGACAGTGCATCTAAGACAGTGGAAATGGCCGGTAAAGACACTGGGAATGCCATTTCGAGTGGCGCTAAAAATACCGGTGAGTATATTGATGACTCAGCGATTACTGCGGATGTAAAAGGAAAATTACTGGGTACGAAAGGCATTTCGAGTAACAGTGTATCAGTCAAAACCGTCAATGGTGTTGTTTACTTATCCGGTTTCGTAAAATCAGCCGATCAGATGGATAAAATTACCCAAGTTGCATCCCAAGTTAACGGGGTGAAATCAGTACAAAATGGTTTAGTGATTGCTAACTAATCTATAAATAAATGTCTCAATAGCTCATATTGCTGAGTATTTATTGTACAATCTCGATAGAATGGGCTTTCAAAAGGAAGCTCATTTTGCTTTTGAGCTATTTAAAATGAACTTCTGCTATCCAGAGGCATTATGGGAAAACACGTTTCGGTTACACTCGGCACGATTGAGCCGTTAGCATTCTTTGATAATATCAACTCGGGAAAAACTGCCCTGATTTGTGAAGGTGGCGGCCAACGAGGGATTTTTACAGCGGGTGTACTGGATGAGTTTCTTATTTCTGACTTCAACCCTTTTGATCTGATGATAGGTACTTCAGCAGGGGCTCAAAACCTGTCTGCGTATATTTGTGGGCAAGCGGGTTATGCGCGCCGTGTGATCACTCGCTATACGACTAATTCGGCATTTTTTAATCCACTGCGCTTTATCCGTGGAGGCCATCTGATTGATTTAGATTGGCTCGTCGACACCACAGCAAAAGAATTCCCATTACGTATACAAGCAGGGCTCGATTTATTAAATTCAGGTCGTGAATTCTATATGGGAGCAAGCCGCAGTGATGATTTTTCAGCCGCTTTTCTAAAACCTGACGCTGACAATTGGCTCGATATTATTCGCGCATCCAGCGCTATCCCTGGCTTTTACCGGGCAGGTGTCGAATTTGATGGTACGCTTTACCAAGATGGTGGCATTAGTGCTGCTATCCCAGTTGAAGAGGCATACCGCCGCGGTGCAGAGACTATTGTGGTGATCCGTACCGTTCCTTCCCAAATGTATTTTACCCCTGAATGGGTGAAAAGAATGACTCGGTGGCTGGAAGGGGATAAGAATGGCCTACAACGTATGGCTGCGATGCTGAAAGTTCATCTGAAAAGCTACCGTAGAACACAAGAATTTATTGAAAACCCACCAAAAGATGTACAGGTCTTTGAGATTTATCCACCCGTTCCACTGAAAAGCAGTGCACTAGGCAGTAAGGTGTCTTCGCTTAATCAAGATTACCATACGGGGCGCCGGTGTGGTCGTTATTTTATTGCTGCACTGGGTAATGCCTTTGAGCACAACACAAATCGCTTTAGCCATACCTTGGCACAAAAAATTGAGTCTAATCCATTAGATATTCAGCTTGAGCCACAAGTACCGAACGAACTCATTCCGGAATTGGTGGCAGAGCCTGTCACGTCAATGCCTTTGGCCGCAATATCAGCAAACGAAAATCGTGATGGCTAAACATCAATTTATCGATACCCATTGCCATTTTGATTTCCCTCCTTTTAGTGATTCCTTCGCTGAAAGTTTGCAGCTTGCTCGACAAAGTGGCGTGAGTGATATTGTTATTCCTACCGTGAGTGTGGATAATTTTGCACGAGTTTGGCAACTGGCACAGCGGTATTCGCAGTTACATGCTGCTATGGGGTTTCATCCGTTATATTTGAGCCAGTTTCAAGAGCAACACATTGATATTTTGGTTGATTATCTTAACCAAAAAAATAAAAAGTGTGTGGCGATAGGGGAAATAGGGCTCGACCTCTATATGCAAAACCCTCAGTTTGAACGCCAGCAAATGGTATTGTCCGCCCAATTAAAGCTAGCGAAACAGTTTGATTTACCAGTTATTTTGCATTCACGTAAAAGTCATGACCCATTAGCGGCGATGTTGCGTCGTTTTGATGTTCCTGCTCGTGGAGTCGTACATGGCTTTGCTGGTAGCCTATCTCAAGCGCAAGTCTTTGTTAAACTTGGTTATTATATTGGTGTTGGTGGGACAATTACCTATGAAAGAGCGAATAAAACTCGCTATGTGATGTCACAACTCCCTTTGACTTCATTATTATTCGAAACGGACGCCCCCGATATGCCAGTTTCGGGTTTTCAAGGCGAACCAAATCGTCCTGAACGTATCGAGTGGGTTTTTCGTTCATTATGTGAGCTTCGCCACGAATCCCCTGCAGAAATAGCCCAACAACTTTACAACAATAGTTTGTCGTTATTTAATCTTCCTCAGTAAAACCGTATACATAATCATAAATAATATTTATATAATTTCATTAATTAGCTATTTAAATCTATTTAGTTTTTATTGTGGCTAATTAGGACTTTAGTGCCTTTCCAGACTAAACTGAGTTGATTTTGTGATTTTTATCACATTACTTGAATTTTTGTTGTTTATTGCAGTATGTATTTGTGATGAGTATTGCGGGTTATTGGTGATGACTAGGTATAATCATTAAACTAAGAGTCAAGGCGACTTACACGTTTCCTTATATATCAACCTAAAATAAAGTGAACAGGGATCCTTCCATGCAGCTCATTATGAGTATTATCGGAATGGCGGTACTTATCGCGATAGCTATTCTATTTTCCAGCAATCGCCGAGCAATTAGGCTACGCACAGTTGGCGGCGCATTTTTAATTCAATTAGCCATTGGTGCATTTGTTCTTTATGTTCCAGCGGGGCGTAGTGTGCTCCAAGGGATGTCTGACGCGGTTTCTAAAGTTATTGGATATGGTCAAGATGGGATGAGCTTCATCTTTGGCGGTTTGGTTTCCGATAAAATGTTTGAACTGTTTGGTGGCGGTGGTTTTATTTTTGCTTTCCGCGTTTTGCCAATCATTGTTTTCTTCTCTTCATTGATTGCTGTCCTTTACTACTTAGGGATCATGCAGTTAGTGATTAAAGTACTTGGTGGTGGCCTGCAAAAAATATTGGGAACCTCAAGAACAGAATCGTTATCTGCGACAGCAAATATCTTTGTTGGGCAAACGGAAGCGCCATTGGTTGTTCGTCCTTATATTGCAACAATGACGACATCAGAGTTATTTGCCATTATGTGTGGTGGTTTAGCTTCTGTCGCGGGTTCAGTTTTGGCGGGCTATGCACAAATGGGTGTACCAATGGAATACCTGATTGCTGCCTCCTTTATGGCTGCTCCAGGTGGTTTGTTATTTGCCAAACTGATGGTTCCAGAAACAGAAGATGTAAAAGATAGGGTTGATGCGACAGATTTAGTCGCTGAAGATGAACGCCCTGCCAATATCATTGATGCGGCCGCTTCTGGGGCATCATCAGGGATGCAACTAGCGCTGAACGTGGGTGCAATGTTATTGGCGTTTATCGCTTTGATTGCATTGATCAATGGTATCTTAGGTGGCATTGGTGGCTGGTTTGATTATCCACAGCTGTCACTGGAATTACTGTTAGGTTGGTTATTTGCCCCAATCGCATACTTAATTGGTGTGCCGTGGAGTGAAGCGACAATTGCCGGTTCTTTCATCGGCCAAAAAATTGTCGTGAATGAGTTTGTTGCATTCATGAATTTTGGTGAATACATGAAAGCGGATGCTGAAGTTCTGGCGGCAGGTAAACAAGTACTTTCTGACCATACTAAAGCGATTATTTCGTTTGCATTATGTGGTTTTGCTAACCTTTCATCCGTCGCTATCTTACTCGGTGGCTTAGGCGGAATGGCGCCAAATCGCCGCGGTGATGTTGCCCGTTTAGGTATGAAAGCGGTTATGGCAGGTACCCTGTCTAACTTAATGAGTGCAACGATTGCAGGCTTTTTCTTGACGTTAGGCGCAGCGGCAGTCATTTAACTTATATGTCTGGTGGGAAGATTAATACCATCTCAAACTCAAATAAGTCAATCGGAAGGGCAATAGTCCTTCCGTTTTCATTTTGATTCGCTATATTCTTTTGTGACTTTTTATATCAATCGTAAATTTTCAACTATTCTTAACTTAGTCAATTAATGATGAAGAATATATTGAAAAGCCATTTGAGAGAAAAATGGATGGCGAGAGATGATATAATTAGACTGTGATCACATTTTTTATTTTAATAATGTAACATTCAGTCGATTAATGTGATTTGTAGCACATAAAATGGCATCATTCCATGGTCAAATAGGCATTAGTAAGCTGCTATGGAACTGCTAGTTCTCAGAGTCTAGGACTCTAGGGCATGATGCGGTGAGAAGGATCTCAGCTGCTCAGTTCGGAAAGCATCCGACTAGCATCTTTAAGGAACCAAGCCCGCTCGCCAACAAAGAACGTGTCGTTCTGAAGAATTAACAACGTTGGAGAGTTATATGACTGATTTAAAAGCGGCCGCACAACGCGCGCTGTCCCTTATGGATTTAACCACTTTAAATGATGACGATACTGATGCGAAAGTCATCGCACTGTGCCATCAGGCGAAAAGCCCTGCAGGCAATACAGCAGCAATCTGTATTTACCCTCGTTTTATTCCAATTGCACGTAAAACATTACGTGAACAAGGCACTCCAGATGTACGTATTGCAACGGTCACAAATTTCCCTCACGGTAACGATGATATTGATATCGCATTAGCTGAAACTAAAGCGGCGATTGCTTACGGTGCGGACGAAGTTGACGTGGTATTCCCTTATCGCGCATTGATTGCCGGTAATGAGCAAATTGGTTTTGACTTAGTGAAAGCCTGTAAAGACGCTTGCGCGGCAGCCAATGTGCTGTTGAAAGTGATCATTGAAACCGGTGAGTTAAAAGATGCGGCATTAATCCGTAAAGCTTCTGAAATTTCCATTAAAGCGGGTGCTGATTTTATTAAAACCTCAACAGGTAAAGTGCCTGTTAATGCAACATTAGAAAGCGCAGAAATCATGATGCAAGTCATTCATGATATGGGTGTGGAAAAAACTGTTGGTTTTAAACCTGCTGGTGGCGTACGTACCGCAGAAGAAGCGGCAGAATATTTAGCGTTAGCAGGTCGGATTTTAGGTGATGATTGGGCAGATAGCCGCCATTTCCGTTTTGGTGCTTCTAGTTTATTAGCAAATTTATTAAATACGCTGGGTTTTGACGTTAAAAAATCAAGCAGTAGCTATTAATTTTCGCAATATTGTTAGCCGATAAATTCGACTTTAAAGGAGCATATTGTGTTTCTGGCACAAGAAATTATCCGTAAAAAACGTGATGGTAAGCCATTAAGCGAAGAAGAGATTCGTTTCTTTATTAATGGAGTTCGCGATAACTCAGTTTCAGAAGGTCAAATTGCTGCATTGGCAATGACTATCTATTTTAATGATATGACCATGCCTGAGCGCGTTGCATTAACGCTAGCTATGCGTGATTCAGGAACGGTGTTGAACTGGAAATCACTCAATCTCAATGGCCCATTAGTTGATAAACATTCAACTGGTGGTGTGGGTGATGTCACTTCATTAATGCTCGGCCCAATGGTCGCAGCGTGTGGTGGCTATGTACCGATGATCTCAGGCCGTGGTTTAGGCCACACCGGTGGCACATTAGATAAACTCGAAGCGATCCCTAATTTCGATATTTTCCCAGATGATGCGCGTTTCCGTGACATTATCAAAGATGTCGGGGTAGCAATTATTGGGCAAACCAATTCATTAGCACCTGCAGACAAACGTTTTTATGCAACCCGTGATATCACAGCGACAGTGGATTCAATTCCGCTAATTACGGCTTCAATCTTAGGTAAAAAATTGGCAGAAGGCCTTGATGCTCTGGTGATGGACGTTAAAGTTGGCTCAGGTGCATTTATGCCAACTTATGAGAAGTCAGAACAGCTAGCTGAGTCTATTGTTAAAGTCGCGAATGGCGCAGGGTGTAAAACCACCGCATTATTAACTGATATGAATGAAGTACTGGCATCCAGTGCCGGTAACGCCGTTGAAGTGCGTGAAGCTGTACAATTTTTGACAGGTGAATACCGTAATCCACGTCTTTATGAAGTCACCATGGCGTTATGCGTAGAAATGTTAGTATCTGGCTCATTAGCCGCAAACCGCGAAGAAGCACGTCAAAAATTACAGGCAGTATTAGACAATGGTAAAGCGGCAGAAGTGTTTGGCCGTATGGTTGCAGCGCAAAAAGGGCCAGCTGATTTTGTTGAAAATTACAACAAATACCTGCCGACTGCAGTGCTGAGCAAAGCGGTTTATGCACCAAAAGACGGCATTATCACGCAAATGGATACACGTGCGCTGGGAATGTCTGTCGTGACTTTAGGTGGTGGTCGTCGTAAAGCGACAGACCCAATTGATTATAGTGTTGGTTTGAGTGATATCGCTGCGTTAGGTGCCAAAGTGGATACCCAAACGCCACTGGCAATTATCCATGCAAATAGTGAAAAAGCGTGGGAAGAAGCCGCGAAGGAAGTGCGTGAAGCGATGGTGATTGGTGATAAAGCACCTGAAGCTACACCTATGGTTTATCGCCAAATCAGCGAGTAATACACAAGATTTTAGTGGTATATCGTATTTAAAAATACCGCAGGAGAAAAATATGAAACGCACATTTATTATGGTTTTGGATTCCTTTGGGATCGGTGCTGCACACGATGCACATAAATTTGGTGATGAAGGCTCAAACACACTGGGTCACATTGCAGATGCTTGCGCACGTGGCGAAGCGGATATTGGTCGTAAAGGGCCTCTGCATTTACCGAATTTAACAAAATTAGGTTTAGGTAAAGCAGGAGAAGAATCAAGCGGTTCATTCCCTGCAGGCCTTGATCCTAATGCAGAAATTATTGGCGCATACGCTTATGCGAGCGAAATTTCTTCGGGTAAAGATACCCCGTCAGGTCACTGGGAAATTGCGGGTGTACCTGTGCTATTTGATTGGGGTTATTTCTCTAATGAAGAAAACAGCTTCCCACAAGAACTGCTGGACACTTTAGTCGAGAAAGCAAACTTGCCGGGCTATTTAGGTAACTGCCATTCATCCGGTACAGTTATCCTCGATCAACTGGGTGAAGAGCACATGAAAACCGGTAAACCGATTTTCTATACCTCTGCTGACTCCGTATTCCAAATTGCGTGCCACGAAGAAACTTATGGCTTAGATAAACTGTATGAGCTGTGCGAAATCGCACGTGAAGAGTTAACCAAAGGTGGTTATAACATTGGCCGTGTTATCGCGCGTCCATTTGTTGGTGATAAAGCCGGTAACTTCACACGTACAGGTAACCGTCATGACTTAGCGGTAGAGCCACCAGCACCAACAGTATTGAAAAAATTAGTTGATGAAAAACAAGGTGAAGTGGTTTCTATCGGTAAAATTGCTGATATTTACGCTCATGTTGGTATCACTAAGAAAATTAAAGCCACAGGTATTGATGCACTGTTCGATGCAACGGTAGAAGAAATGAAACTGGCGGGTGATAACACCATCGTTTTCACTAACTTTGTGGATTTTGACTCAGCATACGGCCACCGCCGTGATGTGGCTGGTTATGCCGCAGCATTAGAATTGTTCGACCGTCGTTTACCTGAACTAATGAAATTAGTTAAAGAAGATGACATTCTGATTTTAACCGCTGACCACGGTTGTGACCCAACTTGGCCAGGTACAGACCATACCCGTGAGCACATCCCAGTACTGATTTATGGACCAAAAGTTAAACCTGGCTCATTAGGTCACCGTGAAACGTTCGCGGACATTGGGCAGACAGTCGCTAAGTACTTTGATTTGTCGCCGATGGAGTATGGTAAACCAATGCTCTAACACCCATTACCCGTCATTCTTTGAGCTGTCGCGGTGTTGGCTGCATAAAATCCCCCTAATCACATACTTATGTATGCTCATAGGGATGATTTTCTTTGCCGCCTAGCGACAACTCAAATTATTTAGGGTAATTGTGCGCAGTTAAAGGTAATGGGCAAGGCTTTGCCGTCATCTTTTTTAAGAATAAGGTGGGGAAACCATTTTATTCATTTAAAAAAATTTAATCATTTAAAGGGAAATAATCATGGCAACTCCACATATTAATGCAGAAATGGGTGATTTCGCTGATGTCGTTCTGATGCCAGGCGACCCATTACGTGCAAAATACATCGCTGAAACCTTCCTTCAGGATGTTCGCCAAGTCAATAATGTGCGTGGCATGTTAGGTTTTACAGGGACTTATAAAGGTCGTAAAATTTCTGTTATGGGTCACGGTATGGGGATCCCTTCATGCTCCATTTATGCGAAAGAACTGATCACTGATTTTGGTGTAAAAGTGATTATTCGTGTGGGTTCATGTGGCGCAGTAATGGATGACGTCAAATTGCGTGATGTTGTGATTGGTATGGGTGCTTGTACTGATTCACGTGTTAACCGTCAACGTTTTAAAGAAAATGATTTTGCAGCGATTGCAGACTATGACTTAGTCCATAATGCGGTTGAAGCGGCAAAAGCAAGAAACGTGAATGTGCGTGTGGGTAACTTGTTCTCAGCAGACCTATTTTACTCACCAGATCCTGATATGTTCAAAGTGATGGAAAAATACGGCATCCTAGGTGTTGAAATGGAAGCTGCGGGTATCTATGGTGTTGCCGCTGAGTTTGGTGCTCGTGCATTAACGATTTGTACCGTTTCTGACCACATCAAAACTGGCGAACAAACAACGTCAGAAGAACGTCAAACCACGTTTAATGAGATGATTGAAATTGCACTGGACTCCGTGCTGTTAGGCGACAAATAGTCGTTAGACGTTTTCATGATGCGCTAAAATGCCACCTATTGTGTGGCATTTTTTATGAGAAAATTATAATAATAGTGAATCCTAAACTGGGACTTGATGATTGACTTAGTCCTAAAATGGGACTAGGCTATTTTAATGAAAATCATCTCCATAAAAACGCTGAAAGACTTTTGGTCAAAATATCCAGAGTCAGAACAACCGCTGAAGGCATGGTTGGATGAAGCTATCAAGGCAACATGGAAAACCCCTTCAGATATCAAAGGAATGTATCGCAGCGCAAGTATTTTAAAAAACAAGCGAGTGGTATTTAATATAAAAGGGAATTGTTATCGATTGATTGTCGCTATTGCGTATCAGCGTGGGTGGATATTCGTTAAATTCATTGGAACTCATGAACAGTATGACCGAGTTGATGCAGAAACGGTGGATTTGGAGTCATGATCATGAAAATTAAACCCATTAGAACAGAACAAGACTATGAAGCGGCTTTATTAGCGGTTTCACCGATGTTTGATAATGAGCCTGTATTAAATACCCCGGAAGGGGATTATTTTGAGGTGATGTGCTTATTGATCGAAGAATACGAAAAAAGGCACTACCCTATTGAAGCGCCAAACCCAATCGAAGCGATTAAATTTCGTATGGAACAACAAGGTCTTACAGTAAAAGACTTAGAACCCGCGATAGGAAAAGCTAATCGGGTTTATGAGATATTAAATGGGAAACGTAATTTGACGTTGCCAATGATCCGTCGTTTACATTATCAATTCGGGATCCCATTACGTAGTTTAGTCGGTGTTGAATGCCCTTAAAATATTAATAAATTGATATGCCACCTATTGTGTGGCATTTTTTATCGCTATTTTTTGATTCTACTCATCATCACGGCATCAACATATTGCCCATCACGGAATGCATAATCTTTCATGCGGCCTTCTAGTTCAAAACCAAACTTTTCATACAGCCCGACGCCACTGCCATTTGCGGCGAATACTTCTAGTTCTATGCGATGGACATTCAGCCAGTTGTCACAGTAATCCACCATCACTTGCATCAGTTGTGAACCAATACCTTTGCCTTGGTGGGCTTCACTAACGGTAATCCCGAAGGTAGCCACATGGCGGCGGCGTATTTGGCTTGGTTGATGAATAACGAGTAACCCGACAACGACATCATCAATAGTGGCCACAAACTGTGTGACTAGCGGGTCATTAGCACTTAGGCGAGCTTCCCACGTATTTGTTGTTGGGTATGGCAGTTGTAAAGTATTCGCATACGCGGAATAGTCAGCGTGCATTTGGGTGATTGCAGGCACATCGTCCAGTGTTGCTCTGCGGATGGTTATGTTGTTCATTACTTTACTCATCATTGTCGTTTCTAGAATATATTAATCACATCAAAAATATATTATGTCAACTTAACAAAGTCATATAAATCTAGTAGTAGCATTAAATTTTACTGATTGTATTTAAAAATTATTGAGGGAATCGCTATCTGATATCGAAAGCTTATTGGCTTATATATTATTTTTGTGTGTCTTACCTCAAATAGGAAACCTAATATGAAGATCTTTAAAGCCATAAGCCATCACGATCATGCTACAAAGCAAACGAACCCATCAATTTCACTGAGTGATATGGTAGATAACATTATCAGAAAAGATAGCTTCTATGAGGGATCTAGCCATCTGATAATAGATAAAATAGTTAGTTTAAAGAATAGTAGTAATGCTGATGGAATGAAGGAAATAACAGAGGCATGGGGTAAAGTAAATAAGGCTAACGAAAAAGCGAAGTATAAAATTAATAAGTATTTTAATAAAGGCATCGAAGCAAGTAAAAATTATTTTCTTTGTCCTCCTAAACAGTCACTTCCTACTAAAGAAATACAATCAGAGCAAAAAGAAGATGGTTTTGAAAAATCAATTGTTCGAAAATCACACAGTGACGATTTATCTAATAATTCAATGCCAATAAAGAGTAATTCTGAAAGTGATAGAATTATAGAAAAGATGGAACATTGCAACGGTGTGATTACAAAACAGAAGAATGAAGTAGTTAGTGAGGAAATAAAAAAAATTAAACTAAATCAGTTGGGCAAGAGTGAGGAGGAACCTAAGTCTCAAAAAATCCTTTCTCGCCATACGATAGAGGAAGCGATTAGAATTAAAGTGATTTTTAATGAGATCTCGAATAAGTCATTAAATTTGATTAAAGCTAAAATTAAGGAAAAATTTAATAAGTTGAAGTCAAGTGAAACCCCTGAACTCTTTGAGCGCGAAATGTTAAGTGCACAGGGAATACTAAAAGAATACGATAATGAATTGGTATGTAAGAAAATAAATGAAATTATTAATCAATATTTAGATGAACATGAATTATATATTAGAGAAAATAGAAGTCCAATAAACCGAATTTGGTGTGCTATAAATTCCGTGTTTGGATTACAAGATGTTACGCCACGTAAGCTCAATGAGTTTAAAATGGCAATTATAGATGGTTTGAAAATGGAGCCTGTTGAGAATATTGATAAATATAAATCAGACTTAAGGCGGAAAATATCAAATTATACTCATGAAAATATTGCTAAGCAGATTAATGATTTCATAGACGTTTATTCAGTAGATAGAGTGAACGAATTGAAGGGAAATGAAAAATTCAGTGTTGTAAGTAAGACAGAGTTATTGGAACCTGAAAAAAATAGAGATCCGGAAGAGATAATGAAGGATATGAGTTTAAAAAAAATAATTTCACACGTATTCAATCGAATTATCAATAAAATAAGAAGAATATTTAGCTGAAATTAATCATGAATTTCATTTATGTCAATAGGGTGGAAAGTAGAAAGATGAGCCCAATGTATTTACGGGCTCATCTTTACTCATATTAAGGCGTCATCATAAACACTTTCGAATTTTGCCCTAAATACTGACGAGCCAAGCGGTTAATATCCTCAACCGTAAGTTGGCGAATAATATCTTGTTCTTGATTTAAACGCTGATATTGCCCATCATCTGCAGCAATCTGTGCCAAAGCTTCGGTCCAATAGCTTGAGCTATCCGTCACTTGTGAATTTTCAGTGAGCCAAATATTTTTTGCTTCAGTTAACTCTTTTTCACTCACACCTGTTTGACGAATTTGCCCAATCGTTTTTTGGGCGATTTGCGTCATTTCTTCAGCACGCTCAGGTGACGTGGTGAAATTCAAGCGAGAGAGGTAATAAGGTTGCGGTTTTTTCGCTAACATCTGTGAAAAACCTAATGCATAGATCCCGCTGGCTTTTTCACGTAATTCGCCGCGCAGACGTTGGCTCACAATGGTATCAATAAGTTGAATTGCTAAGCTATCTTGTTGGCTCCATACGGCGGGTGAGGCGAATTGAATGCTGACCATGCTTTTATCACTGCTACTGATGGGATATGTTTTATTAAAGCTGGCCATTTTTGGCATGATCCCTTGGTCACGAGATACCAGTTTTTGGTTACTTTGCGGCAGTGATGCAACCCATTGCTCTAACAGCGGTTTTAGCTCACGACTATTCATTGCACCTGTAATGACCAGTGTCATATCTGCTGTTGACGTGAGTAATTGGCGGTTGGCTTGCTGCAACTGTTGAGCAGTAAATTGTTGCCAGCTACCTTGTGGATTGATCACTAAAAATTCACCATGGGTATAGCTTTCTTTATTGATATTATCAAGGAATGTGCGCTCTACGGGAGTTTTGGATAAGTTTAAAGCAAAAGATTGTTTTTGTTGCTCTAACTTTTCACCACTAAATTGAGGCGCTGTTAGCTTCAAGTTGAGTAGTTGTAGAGCCGTTTCGAGGTTATCGACAGGGGTTTTTCCCCGAAAACCATGCGTGAGTAATTCACTGTATGGGCGAACGCTAATTTGGTTTTGTTTTGCCAGTAAAGCCAGATCACGAGCGCTGTAATTCCCATAACCGCTGCTTTCAGGAAGTTTCAATGCCCAATCGGTTAAACCTGCCGTTTGTTGTGTTTCTAACGAGCGGCCACCCGGTAATTGCAAGTTAAATTGAATGTCATCTTTCAGATTTTTATCTGTTTTAACAATTACCTGAATACCATTGCTTAATGTCCAACGCTCTGTTTTTTCAACTGGTAGCTTAGATTGCTCAACAATATCCCCTTTGGGAACTTGAGGTAGTTGTAGTTGAATTGCTTTGGAGCGCAGCGTAAATGGCCCGGGTGTGCTTTGGCGTATTTTAAGCCATTGTTGATTAAATGTGGACTTATCCATTGTCGCGGCATCTGTATCCGGTCCAATTAATGCTAAACGCGGGGAGGCAGTTTGTAGGAATTTAGCGACATGTTGTTGTAAATCCTGCGGTTTGACAGACTTTATCAATTGGTAGCTGTTATCTAACTGCTGGCGCTTATTCCACATCGGCATGTCGTATTCAAGTGCCGTAGTGAGTTGCCCCGCTAAATATTCATTGCTATAACGTTGTTCTGAAGCGGCTTGCCGGCTAAATTTTTTCAGCATGGCTTGCTTTGCAGAATCAAGTTCTTCTTGGGTAACCGGCTCAGTAGCAAGGCGTTGTAGCTCTGTAAATAAAATCTCAGTCGCACCTTGGTAATCATTGCCTTTAGGGTGGATGATCATCAACTGTTGTAAGCGCTGGTTATCTAACATTGCTCCTTGTTCATTGATACTAATGGATGGCAAAACGCCGTTATCCACCATGACGGAGAAACGCTGGTTTAAAATGGCTAACCAGAGGTTATCGAGTAAATCTTCGGACTGCCCTAAGCGCGTATTTAGCGGTGCGCTAACATCCTTTTGTAAGGCAAATTGCACATAACGCGCCCCTTGCTCTTTATCAAACACGCCTTGCACTAACATATTGGTTGAGTGGGCAAATTGTTTCCATTGCGGGTTATCTTCTGCCACTTTTTCGGGTTTAGGGAGCGCAAATAAATTATCAACCTGATTGCGTACTGATGAACTATTGAAATCACCAATAATTAATAGTGACATTCGCTGAGGTTGATACCATGTTTGGTAATAGCTTTTCGCTTGCTCAATCGGGGCATTGCGTACCACATCTAATGAACCAATTGGGTTGCGATCGACGTATCGGCTACCGTGGTAGCGTAATTTTTCTAAACTATCGTTGATGCGATAGCCCATCCCTTGGCGTAAGCGCCACTCTTCAACAATGACAGGACGCTCTTTTTCAAAGGCGTCTTGGTCAAATGTCATATTTGATGCCCAATCAGCCATCACTTGTAAGCCCGTGGCGACTTGTGCTGTCGTGGCTTCAGGGAGTGATAATTTATATAGCGTGGAATTTAAACTGGTGATCGCATTAACATGGCTACCGAGTTTAAGCCCTTGGTGTTCAAGCTGTTTGAACCCCGTGGTTCCCGGAAAATGTTTGGTGCCTTTAAACGCCATATGTTCAGTAAAGTGCGCGAGACCAAGTTGCTGTTCATTTTCTTGCAATGAACCGCTACTGACCAACAAACGCAGTTCAACTCCAGGTTGATTGCGTTGTAGAAGGTAAACTTGCAGTCCATTTTCGAGTTGATAGTGTTGCAGGTCACCGCGTACGGGCAACAGCGAGGTTGCATTTTGACTCACAGGTGTGCTGCCTGCGCAGCCACCGAGCAGAATGCTTACCAGTGTGGCGAAGGTAATTTTACGAAGCATATTCAGGTGTTCCTGTATTTAAGGATTTTTCACTCGCAGGTTCAACGAGCAATATTTGTTGTTCCGCAAATTGAGCAACGAAGCTCTGATGGCTAACCAAAACAATGGCGCTGTCATGTAACTCAGCTTTCAATAGAGCGAGGAGCTCTAATGCGCTGTTTTCATCAAGGGCGGAGGTGGTCTCATCCAATAACAGTAGTTTTGGTCGGTTTAGCAATAAACGTGCAAACATAATGCGCTGCTGTTCCCCACCAGATAAACGGTTGCTCCAATCGGTTTCGAGTGCGAGTTGGTGATGCAGTTTTTCTAACCCGACTAACATCAAAGCATATTGAAAATCTTGCTGACTAAATTGGGATGTCGCTTTGGGATAAGCCAATAAGCTATCAAGCCGACTAATTGGTAAATAGAGGCGTTGTGGGATCCACATAACTTTTTCTGTTCGGCTGATAGTGCCGTTGAAGAAAGGCCAATGCCCACTTAGCGTGCGTAATAAGGTGGATTTACCAACACCAGAACGGCCACTAATCAAGGTTAATTCGCCTTGTTTGGCGGTTATATTCACGGAATTAATTAAGCAGCGGTTGTCTGCGGTAGAAACGGATAATTTAGCGATCAGAGGTGGCGATTTTTCGTCGATAGTAACCACTGCTTTGTTATCGTTTTCCAATAAAACCACAAAGTTGTATAAACGGGAGACTGTGGCTTGCCATGCGGCGATTTCTTTATAGGCAAAAATAAACCAGCCGAGTGAAGTGGCAACACTGGTAAAGGCTTGGCGCAATTGCATTAAGCCACCCAACATGATTTCACCCGCAAGGAATTTAGGTAATGCGAGTAATACAGGCGCTAAGGCGGTAACTTGTTGGTAACCCACTGTGTAGAAAGAGAGGTTCCGCTCACAACGGATCAAGCGGTTCCAGTTGCTAATAATTTCACCAAAGCGCCCCATCAGTTCTTTTCTATCTTGAGTTTCACCACGCTGCCCTGCGATGGCATCACCGTGTTGGCGGCAATTAATTAATGAGCTACGGTAATCCGCTTCGCGGCGTTGTTTATCCATATGCAAACGGCGAAGTGGGAAACCAATCCATTGGGTAAGTGCAATACCAATGAGGGTATAAATAATACAAGCCCAGAACATATACCCAGGAATGGTCCAGTCGCTATCGGCAAAATTAAACGACAGGCTACCGGAAAGTGTCCAAAGGATGGTCGCAAATGAAATCAGAGTTAACATTGAGTGGAGGAATGTCACCACTAAATTTAATGTCGATTCAATCAGTAAACGAATATCTTCGGCAATACGTTGGTCTGGGTTATCTGGCTCTTGTGATGTCAGCCTTAATAGGTAATGTTTGCTATTTGGCGATAACCAACGGCTAAGTATTTGCTCCGTCATGCCTTTACGCCAGCGGATAATCAGCATTTGTTTTAGGTAATTACCCATAACAACGACAAAAATTAGCCCGCTGACTAAAATCACAAAGTATTGCAATAAGCCATACAGCGCTTGGCCGTCGAGTTTTTGTAGGGCGTTATAAAAATCCCCATTCCACATGTTCATTTTGACGTTGAACCAAACTGAGGACAACGTGAGCCCGAGTGAGGCAAACAGCAGTATCCAGCACAAAAGGGCAGCACGCTGCCCCCAAAAAGGTTTTACTAAATAGAAAAATTGTTTCAGTGTCTTCATGACGTTTTGTTCATTTGTTGTTTTATTTTAATGGCTTATATTTTTTAAATTGCTCACATTGCTGGTGGATTACAGGTCGTAATTGACTTGTAACCAGAACTGACGGCCCGGGTCGTAGGATTTCAATACTCGGTCTTCAAAGACAAAGCGGTCAGCAACATTTTTATTGTTAAGGATATTGTTCACTTCGACTGAGAAGCCAAAACCGTGAGCGAATTCAGGTTTCCAGCCAAGACGGGTATCCCACGTATATTTACTGGAGAAATGCTGCTTGGTGTACTTACGAACTTGTCCATATTCAGGGTCGACTGCGTAGGCGTTATCGTAGCGAACTGCTTGGTCACGAGCACCCCACCATTGCAGGCGGTTGTACCAAGTTAGGTCATAATCATCCCAAACACTGGTCAGTTCTAAGTTAAATTTGAACGGAGAGTTAAAGCTGGTTGAAGGCAATTTTGATGCATCAATAATTTTGCCGTCATACCAAACTTTGTTTAGATTGACTTTATTGGCTGGGTCAAATGAGTTATAACCTGAATCTTTCGGGGTATTACTTTCACTTTGCTGCCATGTAAGTGATGCTGTCATTACATGGGAAGCATCTGCCCACTCCCAAGGTTGGCTGTTATTAACTGAAAGGGTTACGGTGTCGTGTGAGCTACGGCCGCCATTGTCGTACATCCGAATGCTACGTTTATCGGCATCACGAGTGTCATATTTGGTACGAGTTCTGACTTCGTCATACCCTTCACGGTGTACGTATTGTAGACGCCATGTGGTTGAAAGGATTTCTTGTTGCAGAGCAACAGTAAGCTCATCATTATATGGCGTTTTTAGTGAATCGATCCCTTCGTAATCTTTTTGATTATCCCAATTGTTATTCTCTAATATTAGGGAGCAAGGATCCCATTCACTACCATTACAATTTTGCATTCCGCCATTTTGCGCACCGTACAGTGCATAAGTCAGCATGGAGCGGCCATAGTAGCGGTTCGCACCTGCTATAATTTGCGTTTTACCATTACCGAATACATCATAGTTACCGGATAAACGTGGTGCGATATTAGTGCGGTTTACAAAATCATCACGATCAAGACGAATACCTGGTCGTAGCGTTAAATTGCCATACTGGATGTTATCATCCAAGAAAATTGCATAGTTAGTGTAGTCTGCGGAATATGACCCTTTTTTAAATCGATTAATATTTGTCAGACTACCATTATAATCATCTTTGATTAGATTACCTGAATAGGTGTAGCGGAGATAATCATGATCACGGACATACGTCCCTTTGGTATAGTTTATTTCGGCCCCTAACGTTGGTTGATGAGTTATCCCTAAGCTATCTTCGAGAGAATTAAATCTCATCACTGTTTTTAGACCATGACTTTTCTGTTTCGATTCTAAATCACCAAGGCCACCACTATTACGTTCTGTCACGCCGAGGTAATTCCAATCCTCATCAAACTCAATCGCTCTAACGGTTAGTGAGTATTTTTGGTCGTTGCTACGGTTATCTTTTAAGTCTTGAGTATTAGCAGTGATTTCAAATTGGCCTAAATCCAGCTGATGTTTAAATACAGCGGTAAAACCTAATCCATCATGGGTTGAATCATAACCCGAGTTGCTGACGGACGAAGAAAATAAGCGGCTATCGTAAGAGGCGTAGTTAGCAGATAAATCTAATGAACTTTTATCCGATAAATCCAGTGAATATTTTAAAAAGTAATTATCTGAGGTACGGCGCTGATTTTTTTTACCTGAATCAGAAAAAATAGGTTCGATTTGGTTGTTTTCCAGTACAAATGCTTCGCCACCCGTCACTGTCATCGGGATAGTCGAGCTACGACGTGAGGCCGAGAATACGAGCCCTGAATTTTCACTCACCCCTAATTCAAACCAGCCACCAAAGTCATTTTTATCGTAGCGGTTTTGAAAGCGAGCAGGGTTGGCGGTATCATTTTTAGTAGTATCAATACCTTGTGTGGAGTCATGAAACAAGTTGTTCCAACCGGAGCGAGTTAAGCGGTAATAGGCATGGGCGCTATTTTCCCCTTGCCAGCGACGGCTATTGACTTCAACGGTTCCCCCTGTAAACCCACCAAATTCGACAGGAATGTTATTGTCATACACTGTCATGCTGTCGATCAGACGGCTATCGATGTAGATCCCTTGGTCGCTACTGCTCAGACGGGTCGCTGTTTCACCGAGACCACTGTCTGCGGGGTCAAAATCATTATTAAAACTAACACCATCAAGGCGATAAGCATTTTGATAGCTGCTTGAGCCGTGGATTGAGATGCGGGAAGGCTTGATTTCTCCTTGGTTCATCGAGTTGCTGTCATTGTTAGCAAATTGGACAGCAGGGTTAGTTTTCATCAAGTCGGTGATATTGCCATCACCGGTATTTTTCTGGCTAATCTCTTCAGACGTCACATATTGCGGTGCTGACATAACATCTGTTGCGGGGTGATTCTGAACAACGCCAGAGACTTGAGTTTCCGGTAATACCAATGTGCCTTGGCTTAAATTTTGCTGACGAATAACGAAAACACCATTTTCATTGACTAACTCTAAGCCGCTACCGATGAGTATTTTTTGTAATGCGGTTTGTGCGGAGTAGTTACCAGACAAGGCAGGTGCTCGTAAGCCATTTAACTGACCTTTATCATAAATCAATTGAATTTGACCTTGGCGGCTAATTTCAGCCACTGAGGCAGCCAGTGATTGTTCTGGTAGTGAAAATGCGAGTTCTTGTGCTGATGCAGACTGACAAACAATGGCGCTACTCACCGCAATAGCAAGGGCGAGCGGCCTTAATCGGCTTTGAGTAAACTGAATAGACATGGTTATCCCTTATTCTTAAGCTGCACTAAAAGTGTGCGAAAATAGGTCAGCAAAATGATGACTAGTTAAGAAGAGGGTGAAATGAGAATTATCCTCACCTGCAAATGAAAATATTTTTTATTTATTTTTTTTATTTTGAATAATCAATACGTTATTTTTATCTCGATAGACGACTTGTACCGGAAGTAATGAAGGAAGGGCTTGAAAAAACTGTTCTGGCTGATGGGTATTGATGCGACCTGAGATTTTACTCTTCGCTAATTGAGCGGGAGAAAGCTCGATATTTATCGATGAATAGTTTTTAAGTTCGTCGAGGACTTCTGAAAGTGGTTTATCAACAAAAACAAATTCACCAAAACGCCAACGAGCCACATCTAGCGGGTTGATGTGTTGGCGAGCGATTGGGCTATTCGGCGATTGACTGACTGCTCTGTCACCGGCAAGTAGGAAAACGGGTTGTTTGCTTGCGGCATCTTCAAAGCTGACAATGCCTTGGCTGACATTCACAGCAACTTGCTGAGCCACTTTGTTGACTTCAAATTCGGTTCCTACTACTTGAATACGCCGGTTATCAGCTTGAACAATAAAAGGCCGATAAGGGTTGGATTTGACTTTAAAGTAAACATTTCCCTGTTCTAGGTACAGGTTACGAACTGGAGTTTCATAGGCAACATGAATACGGGTATTGTGGTTAAGAAACAGCTGGGAACCATCGGGTAATGTGACTTCTTTAGGCGTATCCGTTGCTACTAAGGTCATATTATTGAGTAACATCGCAGGCAAGTGGCTGTAGGGCAAAAACAAAATAGCTGCAATAAAAAATGCCGCTAAAGTGTTGCCCAAAGGGCGCCATAAGCGAAAAAAAGGGCGTTTTTCCTTCGGAAGTATTGTGCTAGCAGGGCGCGGCATATCATCAAAATCGCGCCATAGCTCAGCAATGGCATCATACGCTTTTGCATGTTCAGGTGATGCTGCAACCCATTGTTTGAATTGCTCAGTTTCAAGAGCACTAATGCGTTGGCTATGCATGCGGGTAAACCACAGCGCGGCTTCTTCATCAATGCGGCTTTCATCATCTGATGTTTGCAAAGAGTCGTGTGTCATTACGAATTATTGCCCTGATTATCAAGGTGTTTTTTACAGTGAACAAGTGCTGCTGCAATATGTTTTTCCACCATACTGATTGAAATTTCCATTCGCTCAGCAATCTCACTTTGAGATAAGCCATCAAAACGATACAGCAAAAAAGCTTCTCGTCGACGGGGGGGTAACGTTTCAAGTGCCTCGCTCAGCCGTTGGATCCGTTGCTGATGTTCCAAGATTTCACTGGGATCAGCTTGGCTCTGTTCAAAATGTGGCTCATGAGTAACGTCATCAATGGATGTCTCTGATTTAGTTTGGCGTTGGTTACGTCGCCAATGGTCAATCAAAACATGATTCGCAATTTTAAACAGATAAGCGCGGCTCTCTTTTACAGGCGTTTGTTCTTTACGGTTTAGCCATAGTGTAAACACATCCTGTGATAAATCATCAGCATCGTTGCTGTTATCTAGCCGACTGCGGAAAAAGCGCACAAGTTGGCTATATGTTGACTGATACGCACCGCTAATTTTACGGGCAAGAGATTTATCAATAGTCATTTTACTGGTGTTAATGTCATAAAAGAGCACAGTTGTGCTGATTAATAATCTGCTCAGATTACTTTATTATTTAAATCAATAATTTATTTTAATAATTGTGTTTTTACTAATAATAATGAATATCATTTTTGTTTGTATTATGCCTATAATCTGCAAAAAATAAAGTCGTGAGGCAGAATATGAGCAGTATGACGGGTCAGTTAGAGCGCCCGATTTTCCGTCCACTAGGCGGTTTGGTTTTAAGTTGTCTTTTCCATGGAACACTGGCAATCATTTTTATTGGATGGTTTACCTCTTCAATTCCTAAGACCGGGGTATTACCACCAGCAATCTCGTTGCAGCTGGGTGTTTATCAGCTTGAACAGCAGACTGAGCCTGAAATCAATCATGCCCCTAAACAACAAATGACGACACGTGAGGAATCATTACCTGAAGTCGTTGAAAAGATGGATAAATTACCTGAAACTGCGATTGTAGATAATGGCACATTGACGAAAGTCAGTGAGAAAAAACGACCACCGAAAAAGAAAATTCCGCAAGAGAAAAAAGTCATCGACGAAGCACCTGTTACCACGCAGGAGTCGACGGTAACTTCTGCCCCTGCATCAGGCAGCGAATCCAGTAGCAGTGCGAATTTTTCCAGTAATGCGTCTGCAGCAGTGAGTGGGCACCAAGGTTGGCAAAGTGAGGTTCATCAGCGGATAGCAAAAACCAAACGCTATCCGCGTGCTGCACTGCGTTACCGCTCAACAGGGGTTTCTCATATAAAAGTAGTTTTGGATAGTCGGGGCCAAGTGATTGCCGCCAGTTTATTGAATTCATCCGGTACGAAAATATTGGATAAAGAAGCGTTGGCGACCATTTCACGTGCTGCGCCTTTTCCTACCCCGCCAGAAACATTGCTAGTCGATGGTCGGGTCGAGTTTATTGCGCCAATCGTGTTCGACACAACCTCTATTTGAATTTAACTCAATAGCCCTTTTTAGGGCTATTTATCAGATGAGCCTGACTTATTTTTTGAGGCAGGCCGTTTAGGGCGATAAGGTCGAGGTTCTTTCTTTCGTTTCAAACGTGCTGGATTAGTAGCTGGCGTCCCTTTGTTCTCTTGCTTGCCATCTTCATTACTGTTGTCATCTCCATTATCATCTTGATTTTCCTCTGTATTAATGACTAACGGAGGGGCTTGTTTGTGACCTTTCTTTTTCTTTAAACGCAGTAATGTATTTGCTAAAACGAAACCAATACACAAGGAGAGTAGAATAAAAATTCGTAATACATTGGTACTGTTATCTGCTTGTTGAATTTCGGCTGAAAGGAGCTCTGTATCAATCGTCAAGCGTAAATAGCCTTTTGGCTCTTTTGTTCCTTGAATGGGAACAACAAGCTGGTATTGAAAGTTTTGTAGTGATGAGCTGTCATCTATCGCGAGCCGTTCTTTTACCGTGGTAGGTTCACCAACTTGAGTGACCAATGTGCCGCTAGCGGTATAGATACTGGCATCTAAAATATACCTATCTTTCACCACGTTATTTAAATTGGCATTAATGCGCTCTAAGTTAAAATCTTTACTGCCTGGAACAATATAATCAGATAAGCTGAAGGCGACTTGTTCAGCAAGAACATAGGTCAATTGTTTAAATTGCTCAATTCTGCCTTGGTTTTGGCTATTTCCTAAATAAGAAATACCATGCATCAGTAAGGTTACCAGCGCAATGCAGATAACGATAATCACTGTTTTGTGGAGCCTAAAGGTAAGTTTCATTGCTTTATTGGTGCTCTCGACTTATTTTGAATATAAAAATGTCGTTATACTTCAGGTAGTATGAGGTTAACTTCAGTTTTAACAGTAAACACATAAGGTCACAAAGCCTTAAAATTGAGTATAGTGGCTTCGTTTGGCTGCTCGCAACTTATCATTATAAAAAAGTTTTTTCGATTACAGGAGCTAATTTTCATGTCAACGAGTTTGACCTATTGTTATCTACCCGACGAAATCCAAAAATGGCCGGGGTTGCCATTGTCGTTAAGTGGTGAAGAAGTGATGCCATTGGATTATCGTGCAGGTGACAGTGGGTGGTTACTATATGGCCGTGGCTTAGATAAAGCGCGGATCAGTAATTTCCAACAGCGATTAGGGATCGCTATCGTAATTGTCTCCTCGTGGCGTATTGATGACTACCAAGTGGTCAGAATTGCCGGGAGTATTACACCTCGAATTAAAAAACTCGCTGACGAATGTTTATTAGATGTGGTGCCATTAGGGCAAATACCACGTTTGCGTTCACCGGGCCTATTACTGATGGATATGGACTCGACAGCCATTCAGATTGAATGTATCGATGAAATTGCTCGTTTAGCAGGGGTGGGAGAGCAGGTTGCAGAAGTGACCGAGCGAGCCATGTTAGGGGAACTCGATTTTACGGAAAGTTTACGAGCAAGAGTTAGCTTACTTGAAGGCGCTGATGCCGCTATTCTTGATCAAGTGATGGAAACATTGCCTTTAATGCCAGGCTTAACGAATCTCGTACGTAAGTTACAAGCAATGAATTGGCACATTGCGATAGCATCCGGTGGTTTTACTTTCTTTGCTAATAACTTGCAACAGCGATTGAAACTTGTGGCGGCGGTTGCTAATCAACTTGAAGTCAAAAATGGCAAGTTAACGGGCAAAGTTAAAGGCCCAATTGTAGATGCGAAATATAAAGCGCAAACCTTGGTTAAATTGGCTGAAAAACTGGAACTACCCATTGAACAAACGGTGGCGATCGGTGATGGGGCAAATGACCTGAAGATGATCCGTAAAGCGGGGCTGGGTATTGCGTATCATGCGAAACCAAAGGTGTATGCAAGGGCGAAGGTCGCTATTCGTCATGCAGATCTGATGGGGGTGATGTGTGTGCTTAGCGGGGGGCTGAAGCACGAAGAACGCTAAATATTCTTCATATTTCGTGTTGTGGCGGTGTTGGCTGCACTCGGCTGCTTGGGTCACATACTTTTGTATGCTCCCCAAGACATCCTCTTTTGCCGCCTTGCCACAACATGAACTATTTAGAGTATTACGGCTAAAATGTTATGGAAAATAAGAACTAAGAACAAAATTGAATTTTAGGAGGAGTTTGCTGTGGCGAAAGGAGTTAAAAGGGCGTTTGTCTGTAATGATTGCGGGGCAGATTATCCGCGTTGGCAAGGGCAATGCAGTGCTTGTCATGCATGGAACACCATTACGGAAGTGCGTCTGGCCTCAACAAGCTCTTCATCGCGTACTGACCGCTTAACGGGCTATGCAGGAAATGCGGCTGGGGTCAGTAAGGTTCAGAAATTATCTGAAATCAGCCTCGAAGAACTGCCTCGTTTTACTACAGGGTTTAAAGAGTTTGACCGTGTGCTCGGTGGCGGAGTCGTACCTGGTAGCGCCATCCTCATTGGAGGGAACCCGGGAGCGGGTAAAAGTACCTTATTGCTGCAAACCATGTGCTTGTTATCTCGCGAAATGAAAACCTTGTATGTCACAGGGGAAGAGTCTCTTCAACAAGTGGCCATGCGTGCTCATCGTTTGGGGTTGCCAACAGATTCCCTCAATATGCTGTCAGAAACCAGTATTGAGCAAATTTGCTTAACTGCGGAGCAAGAGCAGCCCAAATTGATGGTGATTGACTCTATCCAAGTGATGCATATGGCGGATATCCAATCTTCCCCGGGCAGTGTGGCACAAGTTAGGGAAACCGCGGCTTACCTTACCCGTTTTGCGAAAACCCGTGGTGTGGCCATCATTATGGTCGGTCACGTCACCAAAGATGGCTCATTGGCAGGCCCTAAAGTCCTCGAACACTGTATTGATTGCTCTATTATGCTAGATGGCGATGCGGATAACCGCTTTCGTACTTTGCGCAGCCATAAAAACCGTTTCGGGGCGGTCAATGAACTAGGCGTGTTTGCGATGACGGAGCAAGGCCTAAAAGAAGTCAGTAACCCCTCAGCAATCTTCTTAAGCCGTGGTGATGAAATCACATCAGGTAGTTCGGTCATGGTAGTTTGGGAGGGGACAAGACCGCTGCTGGTGGAAATCCAAGCGCTTGTCGACCATTCTATGATGTCGAATCCACGGCGTGTTGCGGTCGGGCTTGAACAAAACCGTTTAGCCATTTTATTGGCCGTATTACACCGCCACGGTGGTTTGCAAATGTCAGACCAAGACGTTTTTGTTAACGTCGTGGGGGGCGTTAAAGTCACCGAAACCAGTGCTGACTTAGCACTATTGCTGTCCCTTGTTTCTAGTTTTCGTGATCGTCCGTTACCTAGAGACCTTGTGGTATTTGGTGAAGTTGGGCTGGCAGGGGAAATTCGTCCAGTTCCAAGTGGGCAAGAACGTATCTCTGAAGCAGCAAAACATGGTTTTAAACGCGCTATTGTCCCTCATGCGAATATGCCCAAAAAATCACCTCCGGACATGAAAGTGTATGGCGTGAAGAAATTAGCAGACGCATTAAGTATTTTGGATGAGTTATAAGCTTTTAATTTAGGGTAAAAAGGAAAATACATGGCTGAATTTGACTATCTTAAAAACGCAATTAAACGGGCGGGTTACACGCTCCAGCAAGTTGCGGATGCGACAGATATGACCAAAGGCTATCTCAGCCAGTTGATTAACGACAAAATTAAAAGCCCTAGCGCACAAAAAATTGCGGCTCTTCATCGCTTTTTAGGTCTTGAATACCCCAACCAGCAAAAAACGATTGGGGTAGTGTTCGGCAAATTTTATCCATTACATACTGGGCATATTTATTTGATTCAACGGGCGTGCAGCCAAGTGGATGAGCTTCATGTCATTCTCTGCCACGATGAACCCCGTGATAAGGACTTGTTTATTAACAGTTCTATGTCTCAACAGCCCACAGTAAGCGACCGTTTACGGTGGTTATTACAAACCTTTAAATATCAAAAAAATATTCATATTCACTCATTTGATGAAAATGGCATAGAGCCGTATCCACACGGTTGGGAAGTGTGGAGTGATGGAATGAAAGGCTTTTTGAAAAAGCATAATATTAACCCAAGTTTTATTTATTCAGGGGAAGCGAATGACGCTCCGCGCTATAAAAAATATCTAGGTATCGAAACCATTTTGATTGACCCTGAACGTACTTTTATGAATATTAGCGGTAACCAAATTCGCCAAGCGCCGTTTCGTTATTGGGAATATATCCCAACGGAAGTTAAACCCTTCTTTGTGCGTAAAGTGGCGATTTTAGGCGGTGAATCGAGTGGTAAGTCTACGTTAGTCAATAAGTTAGCGAATATTTTCAATACATCCAGCGCATGGGAATATGGCCGTGACTATGTGTTTAGCCACTTAGGTGGTGATGAGATGGCATTGCAATATTCTGACTACGACAAAATCGCCTTGGGACACGCTCAATATATTGATTTTGCAGTGAAATATGCTAATAAAGTCGCATTTATTGATACCGACTTTGTCACGACTCAAGCCTTTTGTTTGCGCTATGAAGGCAAAGAGCACCCATTTGTTCAGGCATTGATAGACGAATACCGATTCGATTTAGTCATAGTTTTAGAGAATAACACTCCTTGGGTGGCTGATGGTTTAAGAAGCTTGGGGAGTGATAAAGACCGGAAAGCGTTCCAAGGCTTACTCATTGAAATGCTCAAGAAAAACAATATTGAATTTGTGCGTGTAGAATCCTCAGATTATGACACACGCTTCTTAGAGTGTGTCACCCTTGTTCAGCAGTTACTGATGTTGGATGACTTATAAATAAAGTCACCCAATAAAAAACGGCATCGAATGATGCCGTTTTGATTCTATCTATATGATATCGATCCCTTAAATAATTTGAATTATAGGTAGGCGACAAGAGAGTGAGTCCCTAGGAGCATACACCAGTATGTGACTAGGGCTCACGAGCGCAGCCAACACCGCTATAATTCTAAATTATGACAGGGATTATTTGGTCATACGCTTATACTTCATACGATGTGGCTGCAACGCTTCCGCGCCTAACGTCCGTTTTTTGTAATCTTCATATTCAGAGAAGTTACCTTCGAAGAACGTAATATTACCTTCGTCTTGGTAATCAATAATATGGGTTGCAATACGGTCAAGGAACCAACGGTCATGGGAAATAACCATGGCACAGCCCGGGAACTCTAACAGGGCGTTTTCCAGCGCACGTAAAGTTTCAACGTCGAGGTCGTTGGTTGGTTCATCGAGTAACAGTACGTTACCGCCCACTTGCAGTAGTTTAGCTAAGTGTAAACGGCCGCGTTCACCACCTGATAACTCACCAACACGTTTACCTTGGTCTACGCCTTTAAAGTTAAAGCGACCCACATAGGCACGGCTTGGAATTTCAAAGTTACCAATACGCATGATATCTTGGCCGTTAGAAATTTCTTCCCAGACAGTTTTGCTGTCATCCATCGCATCACGGAACTGGTCAACAGAAGCAATTTTTACGGTATCACCTAACGTGATTGAGCCGGAATCCGGTTGCTCTTGGCCTGAAATCATACGGAACAGGGTGGATTTACCCGCACCGTTAGGGCCGATAATCCCGACTATTGCCCCTTTCGGGATTGAGAAATTCAGGTTATCAATCAGAACTCGGTCACCATAAGATTTACTTAGGTTTTCAACCTCGATAACTTTATCCCCTAAACGCGGTCCAGGTGGAATAAACAGTTCGCTAGTTTCGTTACGTTTTTGATATTCAACGCTATTGAGTTCTTCAAAGCGAGCCAAACGCGCTTTACCTTTAGCTTGACGGCCTTTTGGATTTTGGCGGATCCACTCAAGTTCTTTCTCGATAGACTTACGGCGAGCAGCTTCTGTAGAGGCTTCTTGCGCCAAACGCTCATCTTTTTGCTCAAGCCAAGAAGAGTAGTTACCTTCCCAAGGAATACCCTCACCACGGTCAAGTTCGAGGATCCAACCCGCGACGTTATCTAAGAAGTAACGGTCATGCGTGATAGCCACAACAGTCCCTTCGTAGTCGTGTAAGAAACGCTCTAACCAGGCAACAGACTCGGCATCCAAGTGGTTGGTTGGCTCATCGAGCAGTAGCATATCAGGCTTTTCGAGTAGTAAGCGGCAAATTGCCACACGACGGCGTTCACCCCCAGAGAGGTTTTCGATTTTAGCATCCCAAGCGGGTAGGCGCAGTGCATCCGCCGCACGCTCTAATTGGTTATCTAAATTATGACCATCTTGTGCGGAAATAATCGCTTCTAACTCGCCTTGCTCTTTCGCGAGTTTATCGAAATCTGCACCTTCTTCCGCGTAAGCTGCATAAACTTCGTCTAAACGAGTTAATGCATTTTTGACTTCGCTAACCGCTTCTTCAACGGCTTCACGGACAGTATGCTCAAGGTTTAACTTAGGTTCTTGCGGAAGATAGCCGATTTTCAAACCAGGTTGTGGACGTGCTTCGCCTTCGATATCGGTATCAATACCTGCCATAATACGCAGTAATGTTGATTTACCTGCACCATTAAGACCTAAAACACCGATCTTAGCCCCCGGAAAGAAGCTCAGAGAGATATTTTTTAAAATATGACGTTTCGGTGGAACAATTTTTCCAACCCGATACATACTATAAACGTATTGAGCCAATTTATTTACCTTTTGATTTATAAAGGGAATTTTAATTTTCTGTTTCTATGTAGTAGGAATACATGACCTACTGCGATTGGATAAACAACAATAAATATTTTGGTATGAACTATACCTGATTGCGTATGTGATGGTCTAGGCTATCTGCGTTAACTCGAGAGTAAAAACCTAATAAATATAAAGTAAAAGACTGTAAAGTCGAAAAATTCAAGAACTCTCCGCTGTTACTAAATAAAAACTTTCGGTAGCATTCATAGTATTGATATATGTTTAATATACCCGTAATCCTTCAAGTTGTAGCGCTTTTCGTTGAGGTGTAAGTGACAGCACTAGGCTAGCCGAGTTACATAGTTTATCTATGCTCCCCCGTCTATCTTCGCTTGTCGCCTACCTGCAACTCGAATTATTTGGGGGTATATATAGGTTAAGGTTTTCCTGTATTTTGACTTTAGTTTAGCGATGGAGCGAGTGAATATGAAAGGTTGGTTATCGGCAGTACCTGTAACAATGTTGCTGGTTTCCAGCACAGTATGGGCGGATTCCTTACAGGCACAGCGGGAGCGTTATCAAGCAATTAAGGTTGCATGGGATGCCAATAAAATGGATGAAGTCGAGCGCTTGCTGCCGACCTTGCATGATTATCCACTTTACCCTTATCTCGCTTATCGTGAGCTAACTCAAGACTTAGATATTGTATCACCTCGCCAAGTTCAGGAGTTTATTAATACTTACCCGACGCTACCCGTTGCTAAAAACTTAAAAACTCGATTTGTGAATGAGTTAGCCCGTCGTCAAGAGTGGAAATCATTGCTGGAGTTTAGCCCTGAAGCCCCAAAACCCGCAGAGGCACAATGTAATTTTTATTTTGCTAATTGGGCTGTGGGAAATAAACAAGTTGCATGGCAAGGGGCAGAAAAAGCCTGGTTAAATGGCCGTTCAATGCCGAGTGCTTGTGATAAGCTATTTAATGAATGGGAAAAAGCGGGTTATTTAACCCCTGAAATGACTCTTGAGCGCATTAATTTAGCCATAAAAGAGGGCAATACTTCGATTGCGAGTTATTTAGCTAAACGCTTACCACCAAGTTATAAAACGATTGGTGATGCGTTAGTGAAATTACAAAATGACCCAGCCTCAGTCGTGACATTCGCCAACACGATGACGCCAACGGATTTTACTCGCCAAGCTACCATCGCGGCTTTTAGTCGTTATGCACGTCAATCCCCTGATGCGGCTCGTACGGTACTTAATAGCATAAGTTCTGCACAAAAAATGAACATGGCAGAAAAGCAATTACTTAAAGACAGTATTGCTTGGCAATATATGGGAGATGTGCCCCCTGAACAGGCTCAATGGCGTGATGAGACCATTCAAGAAAGCAATTCATCTTCATTGAGAGAGCGTCGTGTTCGTTTGGCATTAGGGGCTGGCGATAAGAAAGGTGTCGCTTCATGGTTAAATCGCTTGCCAGCGGAAGTGAAAAATAAAGAAGAGTGGCAATATTGGCAGGCCATCACGTTAATTGATGCAGGTAAAAAAGCAGAAGGTGAGACGTTACTTCGCCAATTAACTGAAAAACGCGGTTTCTACCCAATGGTTGCAGCACAAGTCTTAGAAGTAGATTACCCTGTATACGTTAAAACGGCTGTTAAACCAGACTCAAGCGTCAGTCAACTCCCAGAAGTTCAGCGTGTTAGAGAATTAATGTATTGGGAGCTAGATAACCTTGCTCGTTCTGAATGGGTGAGTTTAGTGGCATCGCTACCTACCAACCAGCAAGAGCAATTAGCACGTTATGCGTTTGATAATAAGTGGGCTGATCTCAGCGTGCAGGCGACTATCACTGCTAAACTTTGGGATCACCTAGAAGAACGTTTCCCATTAGCGTGGGATAAAGAATTCAATTTATATACCAAATCGAAAGATATTCAAAAGAGCTATGCAATGGCAATCGCTCGCCAAGAAAGTGCATGGAATCCACAAGCTCGCTCACCTGTCGGAGCGACAGGTTTGATGCAATTGATGCCAGCAACAGCAAAACATACCGCGCAAAAACAAGGTATTAACTACGTAAATGCTAGTCAATTAACTAATCCTACGACCAATATTGAGCTGGGAACAGCATATCTGGAAGATGTTTATCAGCAGTTTGGTAATAACCGCATTTTAGCCAGTGCAGCTTATAATGCAGGCCCATCCCGTGTGACTCGTTGGTTAGGCAATAGTGGTGGGCGTATTGATGCGGTCGCATTTGTGGAAAGTATCCCGTTCTCAGAAACTCGCGGCTATGTGAAAAACGTGTTGTCATATGACTTATTCTATCGGCACTTTATGGGGCAGAAAAATAGTAAGGTGTTGCTTTCTAATGAGTGGAATATGAAATACTAATTCGCGTCATCCTTCGCACTGTAGCGGTGTTGGCTGCACTCGCTAGCCCTAGTCACATACTTATGTATGCTCCTAGGGCCTAGCTCTTTTGCCGCCTTGCTACAGCACGAATGCTTTAGCGTGTTGGTGGGTATGGGAAATGTTTATTTCTAACTTTCCACATCGGTCGATTAGATATTATTCAAACTATCTAAAGCGTTATTAGCTAACTAAATGAAATTTGGTTATTTTTTGTATTATTGAAGCTTGAAAAGCGTTTGGTTGATGATTTCTAATAAGAGTGTGTTATTATTTGTACTAGTTAAATAGTATGGGTGGATAAACGATGACAGCAAATCAACACCAAGATCCGGCTCTAACAGCCGATGAGAACGCTGACTGGCTGCGCTTTGTGAATTTATTACAATTGGCATTTGAACAAGATATTCATCTGCCAGTTCTTCAGTTATTACTCACGCCAGATGAGCGTACAGCGTTAGCGACTCGCGTTAAAATTGTGCAAGAACTGATGCGCGGCGAAATGAGCCAAAGAGAACTGAAAAATGAGCTCGGCGTGGGAATTGCGACTATCACTCGAGGTTCGAATAGTTTGAAATCAGCGCCTATTCCTGTGAAGGAGTGGTTGGAGCAACAACTCCTCTAAAATATTCGTCATACTTCGTACTGTGACGTTGTTGACTGCTCTCGGCTACTCGGGTCACATACTTATGTATGCTCCCCGAGCTATCCTCGTTGGTCGCCTAGTCACAGCACGAATTATTTAGAATATAAATACGCGTCATATTTCAAATTGTAGGGGTGTTGGCTGCGTTTGCTAACCCTAGTCACATACTTGTGTATGCTCCTAGGGCTTAGCGCCACTTGCCGCCTACCTACAATTCGAACTATTTAGCGTATTGGTATTCGTCATATTTCAAATAAATAGGCACAAAAAAAGTATGGTTTCCCATACTTTAGTGTGAAAAGAGTGGTGTTTAATCGCACATGCAATTTTAATTATTTTAAGTATAATTAATCTTCTACTTGGTTTAGCTCTTTATAAATTTCATGCTTAATGGGAACCAAGGCCAATATCAAGGCTTGTTGGTAAACACTGGTGCGAGTTAATACCCCGTCAGTGAAAAAACCAATGGCACCACCTTGTTGTTTGATATTATCGATGCCTGTTAAAAAGGCCATTTCATCACCGAGTTCACGGCCTTCACGAATACCCGCCAGAATTTTTTCTGGGATCATAATACTGGCAGAGCGAGACTCACCGCGTATTTGCTTATGCTCAATCACTATCCAAGCAAATGTCATATCGTCTTCGATACCCGCTTCAATACCAACCCAAAAATCCGCTTCAGGGCGAACTTGCCGAGAGGCCATGACGCGCTGTCTAGCCCCAGTACGGGTTTCATTATTACCGATAGGTTGCTGTGGAACGCTGCTATCGACATTAATATCTTCAATTTGATAACTGCCAGCCCCAAAAACAGCATCGAAAGCAAGATGGATCGCTTTAATTTTGGCAGGATTAGTCGTTGCAGCTATAACTTGGTACATTAATTATTTTCCTTTGAACACATACTTCGAAAAGTAATAACGGAACACATCTATGTTACAGGTTTATCTTGTTCGCCATGGCGAAACTGAATGGAATTTAGCTCGTCGCATCCAGGGACAATCCGATAGCCCTCTGACCGCCACTGGACGACTGCAAGCAAGGCAGGTGGCTGAGAGGATAAAGTCAGAAGGCATTACCCATATTATCACTAGTGATATGGGACGCACACTGGAAACTGCACAAATAATTGCAAGTGTATGCGGGTGTGAAATTACCACAGAACCGCGTCTACGTGAACTAAATATGGGCGTTCTTGAACAAAGAGCAATAGAGTCGTTAACGCCAGAGGAAGAACAGTGGCGTAAAAGCTTAATTGATGGCACGCGTGGAGGACGAATTCCAGAGGGGGAATCGATGGAGGAGCTGTATACACGCATGTTTGCAGCACTAAATAGTTGTTTAGATTTGCCTGAAGGGAGTCGCCCACTGATTGTTAGTCATGGCATTGCGTTAAGTACGTTAATTAGCCGTATTATGGGGGTTCCTGCCTATTCAGAACGCCGCTTGCGTTTACGTAATTGTTCACTATCTCGTGTTGATTACCAAAACAGCCCATGGCTAGCGAATGGCTGGATAGTTGAAACAGCTGGTGAGGTGACACACTTGTCGCAGCCTGCTCTCGATGAACAGCAAGGTTAACGATTCAGAAAAAGGAGTTTCAACAAACTGAAACTCCTCTACTTTAAGGTGTTGCGGTCGAACCTGTTTTGATTGGGACATAATAATCAAAGGTATCGATATGTGTTTTTGGGTCATCATTTTCTGGGGTGATATGACGTAAATCGATATTTTTTAATCGATAATGTTCGATGTCATAACCAGGACGACGCGTTAAATTCAGCTTAGGCAGATATACACCATAAATTTGATATAAAAACTCTTGTAATGCATCTCGAGTTGGTGTGCCATTGAACGAAAATTTAACATAATGACCACTTGGCAACGTTAAACTTGTGTATTGGTCAGTGTTAAAACTTGCATCTTCGGGTCTTACCGCAGTGGTATAAAACACTGTTTGTTCATCTTCTTTTTCTGGATTATGAATGGCATGGTGCAAGCCAAAAACTTCTGACGCAATAGTCGTCGTATTATCCAAATAGTAGTGCCAAAATGTTTGGCGCATTTGGGAACAGGCCGTTGACCACTCTTCTAACGCATAAGAACAACTTTGTTCCAAGCCAACCAGCTCTTGCGCTGGCATTTGTAGGAATTCATGTTCAATATTCGTGTGATTATCTAAAATAATCGGTGGGCAAATTCCTGCCGCACACCATTCTTCACTTCGGCGGTAAAAAGCAGGGGTTAGGTTAAATTGCTTTTTAAAGGCTCGAGTAAAAGTTTGTTGCGAATCAAAACGATACTGTAACGCAATATCAAGAATTGGTCGGCTTGTTAGCCGCAATGCCACAGCCGCACGAGAAAGCCTTCTGGCTCGAATATAAGCACCAATCGCTTGGTCAGTCACCTCTTTGAACATTCGTTGTAAATGCCACTTTGAGTAGCCAGCTTTTGCTGCAACATTATCCAGTGAGAGTGGTTTGTCTAGGTTGTCATCTATCCAGCGAAGCAAGTCGCGAATAATATTAGTTTGATCCATGTATATCCCCAGCCAATGCGACTTATAGAACAGATATAATCTATCAATGAATTGCTATTCTATATCAAGTTATCTTTTTCGTTTATAGTAAATGAGTTGTATTTGATAATTAGTTAAGAAAGTGAATAATAAGTCTCGTTTTACTACGAAGTTTTACCGATTTTTAGTTGAATAGGAAATTCAGTATGCGTCGTTCCAGATTAAAAAATATCGTACTTGCAGCATTATTATCAGCGTTGCCGGGCATCACATTTGCTGAAGAAATCGGTTCAGTCGATACTGTTTTTAAAATTTTCGGCCCTGACCATAAAATTGTCGTTGAAGCATTTGATGACCCTGATGTTGAGAATGTGACTTGTTATTTAAGTCGTTCAAAAACAGGTGGAATCAAAGGGGGCTTAGGTTTAGCAGAAGATACCTCTGATGCTGCAATTTCATGCCAGCAAGTTGGACCGATTGAGTTAAATGACCGTGTTAAACGCAAACCAACGAAAGGGCAGGTTGTCTTTCAAAAACGAACGTCTTTAGTTTTCAAAAAATTACAAGTTGTACGCTTTTATGATCCCAAGCGTAATGCATTAATTTATCTGACTTATTCAGATAAAATGATCGACGGTTCACCAAAGAATGCGCTGAGCGCAGTACCGATTATGCCTTGGTGATTACAAAATAGTTGAGCCGCTATACTCGCAATAAAAATCACTCGCAAATAAAAAATCCGTTGCCTGAAAGACAACGGATTTCGATAACCAGTAAATAATTAGCTTTCTAATTATTCGTCTAAATCACCACAGAAACGATAGCCTTCACCGTGGATAGTAGCGATAATTTCTGGTGTGTCAGGTGTCGATTCAAAATGTTTACGAATACGACGGATCGTTACGTCAACAGTTCTGTCGTGTGGTTTTAATTCACGGCCAGTCATTTTCTTCAGCAGGTCTGCACGAGTCTGAATTTTTCCTGGGTTTTCACAGAAATGCAGCATCGCACGGAATTCACTACGGGGTAATTTGTAGTGCTCACCGGCAGGGCTGACTAATGAACGGCTGTTGATGTCTAATTCCCAACCATTAAACTTATAGCTTTCCACTAAACGACGCTCTTCCGTACCACCCGCTAAATTCATTGTACGGGACAGTAAATTGCGCGCACGAATAGTCAGTTCGCGTGGGTTAAATGGTTTAGTGATATAGTCATCAGCACCAATTTCAAGGCCAAGGATTTTATCGACTTCGTTATCACGTCCTGTTAGGAACATTAACGCAATGCTTTCTTGTTCACGAAGCTCACGAGCAAGTAATAAACCGTTTTTTCCTGGTAAATTAATATCCATGATGACTAAATTGATGTCGTGCTCAGAGAGAACGTTATTCATCTCTTCGCCATCAGTTGCCTCATGAACCACATAGCCTTCCGCTTCAAAGATGCTTTTAAGCGTATTGCGTGTGACTATTTCATCTTCAACAATCAAAATGTGTGGGGTCTGCATAGTTGCTACCTAAAGTATTAAAATAAAAATACTGAACTCACAAGCCGTTTCCAGTTAGGTGGTTATTGATATTGTTCTCTAGAAAAACGTTTATGAGTATAAATTTGTTATGAAATTCAGCAGTGACATTATGTTGCCATTTTAGGCAAAAGACTTTAACTGCAAGTCAAAATATAAGCACTTTCCCAATATTGTACTGTTAACAGCAATATAACAGCTAATACTGCATTTACCACCTAAAAAACTAACTTTTGTTGATACATATCAAAATCAATTGTAGCACGTTAACAAAAATTGTTAGGCAGATAATTATATAAATTAATGCGGTGTTTAGGAATCAGATAGCGTCTAAAAAAGGGGAGTAGTTGATGCATAGGGTATGCTTCGGCTTGGTATCAATGAATATAGTCTTCAATGAGTTAAATATACCATTATAAATAATGTTTAATTTGTGACTTACCTCCAATTTCGAAATGTTATTTTGCTACAGAAAAAGGTGAAAAATTTATCTTGCTAGAGATAACGGGGTGTAAATATTTAGTTTTTGATTTTTTGTTTCATTTAATTAGGAAAAATACTTATTTTATTTTGATGTAGCTGTGTTTTAACAATTTCATAGCATTTGTTTGTAATTTAAACGAATGAAGAAATTATGAAATTAAGTACTCATACTTACTTGTGTAATCTGTTGTCATTGATGTTTGTGGATTTGAGAGCATGGATGGTAAATAGTAAGAAATAAATACACGAAATACGTCGATTCAGTTGGTCATTTTTACTCATTTTTTCATCTTGATTCTCTTCACAAGAAATCGCTAAAGGCTATCTATTTTGCCTATTTAATAGGCAATTTCATTTCTGGCTAGGTAAAAAATTATTTAACTTAAAATTTAAGTTTTTTTGGTTTTTAACACCATTATTGCAGTGATAGGTATCTTTTTGTGAATGTGTTTTTCGCGCTGATAGATAATTTATCAAATAAAAAAAGAGTTTTAAAAGGGATGTTTTGCAAATAAATTTGACAAAATATACCAATTGCTTTAACCGTATAGGGAGAAACTTAAAAGAATCTAAGAGACAGACAGAATCTATGCGTAATATCAGCCTGACTATTATTATTACCACCACCACCGTAACCACAGGAAACGGGGCGGGCTGACGCATCCAAAAAATAAAAATGAAAAAGCCCGCATACTTAACCGATGCGGGCTTTTTTTTGGTGTTAATTCAGGAGAGAAATACCATGCGTGTGCTTAAATTTGGCGGTACTTCGGTTGCAAATGACGAACGAGTACTGAATGTTGCTGACATCGCTGAAAGTAAACTAGCAGATGGACAAGTGGCTTTGGTGTTATCCGCACCAGCAAAAATCACTAATCATCTGGTTGCTATGATTGAAAAAACGGTTGCAGGACAAGATGTCATCACGCATGTTAATGATGCTGAAATGATTTTTGCTAACCTTTTAAAAGGATTAAAAGAAAAACAACCCGGTTTTGAATATGACCGGTTAAAAAAATTGACAGAGCAAGAATTCGCACAAATCAAACAAGTACTGCATGGTATTACTCTTCTCGGACAATGTCCTGACAGCATTAACGCAGCCATTATCTGCCGTGGCGAGAAACTCTCTATCGCCATTATGGAGTCGGTGCTGAAAGCACGCGGCCATAATGTGACTGTAATTAACCCAGTAGAGAGCTTACTCGCGAAAGGTCATTACCTTGAGTCTACCGTTGATATAAATGAGTCAACAAAACGCATTGCTGATTTAAATATACCGAAAGATCATTTTGTCTTAATGGCGGGCTTCACTGCAGGTAATGACAAAGGTGAATTAGTGGTATTAGGTCGTAATGGGTCTGATTATTCAGCTGCAGTTTTAGCGGCATGCTTACGGGCTGATTGTTGTGAAATCTGGACTGATGTCGATGGGGTTTATACTTGTGACCCGCGTTTAGTACCCGATGCACGTTTGTTGAAAGGCATGTCATATCAGGAGGCCATGGAGTTATCCTACTTTGGTGCCAAAGTTCTCCACCCCCGCACCATCGCCCCAATAGCTCAATTCCAAATCCCTTGCCTGATAAAAAATACCACTAACTTAAGCGCTCCGGGTACTTTAATTGGTGATGGCCAAACTGACGATAGCACACCAGTGAAAGGGATCACCAACCTGAATAACATGGCGATGATTAACGTATCTGGCCCCGGTATGAAAGGAATGGTGGGTATGGCTGCACGCATTTTCTCAGTCATGTCTCGTAAAGGGATCTCGGTCGTCCTGATCACGCAGTCTTCATCAGAATACAGTATTAGCTTTTGTGTCCCGCAAAATGAATTAGTGAGAGCACGTGCCGCACTGGAAGAAGAGTTTTACTTAGAGCTGAAAGATGGCGTACTTGATCCTCTGGATGTAATGGAACAATTGGCGATTATTTCAGTTGTGGGTGACGGCATGCGCACGTTGAAAGGCATTTCCGCGCGTTTCTTCTCCGCTTTAACTCGCGGTAACATAAACATTGTCGCTATCGCACAGGGGTCTTCCGAACGCTCTATTTCCGCCGTTATTGCCAATGAGTCAGCCACAACAGCGGTACGCTTATGTCACCAAATGCTATTTAATGCGGAACAAGTTATCGAGGCCTTTATCATTGGTGTTGGTGGCGTTGGTAATGCATTAATTGAGCAAATTCACCGCCAGCAACAATGGTTAAAACAAAAGCATATTGATTTGCGTGTATGTGGTATTGCTAATTCACGGGCAATGTTAACGGATATGCAAGGGATTGATTTAGATAACTGGAAAGCGGAGCTAGCGGAAGCGAAAGAGCCATTTAGTTTAAGCCGTTTAATTCGCTTAGAGCGTGAATACCATTTCTTGAACCCTGTCATTATTGACTGCACATCAAATCAGGAAATTGCAGAGCAGTATGTCAATTTCTTGAAAGATGGTTTTAATGTGGTCACACCAAATAAAAAAGCCAATACTTTGTCGATGGATTACTACCATCAGTTACGTGCGGCAAGTGAAACATCGAAACGTAAATTCCTCTATGACACTAACGTAGGCGCGGGCTTGCCGGTTATTGAGAACCTGCAAAATTTATTGAATGCAGGGGATGAACTGGTTCATTTCAGCGGAATTTTATCCGGTTCTTTATCATTCATCTTTGGTAAGTTAGACGAAGGCATGTCTTTATCCGAAGCCACAACACTCGCTAAAGAAAAAGGTTTTACGGAGCCAGACCCTCGTGATGATTTATCGGGTATGGATGTGGCGCGTAAATTGTTAATTTTAGCCCGTGAAGCAGGTTATGACTTAGAGTTACAAGATATTGAAATTGAACCTGTTTTACCAACGGATTTTGACAGTAGTGGCGCAGTGCCTGAATTTATGGCACGCCTACCACAATTGGATGGACAATTTGCGCAACGTATAAAAGCCGCAGAAGCAGAACAAAAAGTGTTACGCTATGTTGGATTGATTGAAGAAGGACGCTGTCAGGTTAAGATTGTTGCCGTAGATGGTAATGACCCTCTCTTCAAAGTTAAAAATGGCGAAAACGCACTAGCTTTCTATACACGCTATTACCAACCAATTCCTTTAGTATTAAGAGGTTATGGCGCAGGTAATGATGTTACTGCGGCGGGTGTATTTGCGGATATGCTGCGTACCCTTTCATGGAAATTGGGAGTTTAATAAGTGATTAAAGTTTATGCACCGGCTTCAATTGGTAATGTGAGCGTCGGGTTTGATGTCCTAGGGGCAGCAGTTTCGCCTGCAGACGGTTCACTATTAGGTGATTGTGTAACAGTTGAAGCGGCAGACACCTTTTCGTTGACGAATAAAGGCAAATTCGTTGCTAAACTTCCGAAAAAGAATGAGCACAATATTGTTTACCAATGTTGGCAGCTGTTTTGTGAGCGTCTTGGTCAGCCATTAAATGTTGCGATGACGCTTGAAAAAAATATGCCAATTGGTTCAGGGCTCGGTTCTAGTGCCTGTTCTGTTGTCGCCGCATTGATGGCGCTAAACGAATTTGCAGAGAAACCATTTGATGATACCCAACTGCTTGGCATGATGGGGGAACTGGAAGGGCGTATTTCTGGTAGTGTGCATTACGATAACGTTGCACCGTGTTTTTTAGGTGGTTTACAACTGATTATCGAGCAAAATGGTATTATTTCACAGCCTGTACCTGCATTTGAAAATTGGTATTGGGTTATGGCCTATCCAGGAATTAAAGTATCAACAGCGGAAGCACGTGCGATCCTGCCTGATAGCTACCCACGTCACGACATTGTAAACCATGGTCGATACTTATCAGGGTTCATTCATGCATGTCATACAAACCAGCCGTTACTTGCAGCAACGATGATCCAAGATGTTGTTGCTGAGCCTTATCGTACACAACTATTACCGGGTTTCGCGGCAGCGCGTCAGAACGCAAAAGAAATAGGTGCATTGGCGTGTGGTATCTCTGGCTCTGGGCCAACACTATTTGCTATTTGCGATGAGAAACATATCGCTGAAAATATGGCGAGCTACTTGCAACAACATTATATTCAGAATGATGAAGGCTTTGTGCATATCTGCCGTTTGGATCTGGCCGGGGCAAGGACAATAGGGTAAATAATGAAACTGTATAATTTAAAAGATAACAATGAACAAGTAAGTTTTGCACAAGCGGTTAAGCAAGGGTTAGGGAAGCAACAAGGCTTATTCTTTCCCCAAGATCTGCCTGAATTTAGTGCGGCTGAAATCGACGAATTATTAAAATTAGATTTTGTCACACGTAGCAGCCGTATTTTAAGTGCTTTTATTGGTGATGAAATTCCATCAGAAGAGCTAGCAGCGAGAGTTAAAGCCGCATTTGCTTTTTCTGCGCCAGTTTCTAAAGTTGAAGATGATGTTGCAACGTTGGAGCTATATCATGGGCCAACGCTCGCATTTAAAGACTTCGGTGGCCGCTTTATGGCTCAGGCGTTAGGTCAAGTCGCTGGTGAGCAACCTGTGACCATTTTGACGGCAACTTCAGGGGATACCGGAGCGGCAGTCGCTCACGCATTCTATCGTCTTAATAACGTGCAAGTTGTTATTCTCTATCCAGAAGGGAAAATCAGCCCGCTGCAAGAAAAACTCTTTTGTACACTGGGTGAAAATATTCATACGGTTGCGATTAAAGATGACTTCGATGCGTGTCAGGCATTAGTAAAACAGTCATTTGATGACGAAGAGTTGAAAAAGGCGCTGTACTTAAATTCAGCGAACTCGATCAATATCAGTCGTTTACTTGCTCAGATCTGCTATTACTTTGAAGCGGTCGCGCAGATCCCAGCAGAAAAACGCGATCAACTAGTGATCTCGGTTCCGAGTGGGAACTTTGGGGATCTTACGGCAGGTTTATTAGCCAAAGCAATGGGCTTACCTGTCAAACGCTTTATTGCAGCGACTAACGTAAATGATACTGTGCCGCGTTACCTTGTTGATGGACAATGGAAACCAAAGCAAACTGTGGCTACATTATCGAATGCCATGGATGTTAGTCAGCCGAACAACTGGCCTCGTATTGAGGAGTTATTCCGCCGTAAAGGTTGGTCCCTTGATGAATTAGGCCATGGGGTTGTGAGTGATGAAGTGACTAAAGAAACAGTACGTGAATTAGATAAAAAAGGATATTTATCTGAGCCACATGCTGCGGTTGCTTATCGTGTGCTGCGTGACCAGTTGCAAGAAGGCGAATACGGGCTGTTTTTAGGTACGGCACATCCAGCTAAGTTTAAGGAAAGTGTTGAAGAGATCCTTAATAAGGCCATACCTTTACCAAAAGAGTTAGCTGAGCGTGCTGAGCTACCGCTACTTTCACACTTTTTACCATCTGACTTTACCCAATTACGCACATTTTTAATGAAATTAGCACCTAAGCAATAAAGAATACGTGGATACGAAAAACGGAAGCAGAAGCTTCCGTTTTTAATGATAAGACCATTTATTGTTAAGGTAATTATATGGTTTCATATTGCCACATCACTTATTCACAGCTAATGAATTTGCCTATTAGAGTGTACTAATGCCGTCGAGGCCATCTCTACCACCATCTGAACCACCGCGTCCCCCTTTACCGCCTTGGCTGCCATTGCCACCATTGCCGCCATTTCCACCACCAGAACCATTTCCACCATTGCCGCCATTCCCCCCATTACTTCCCCCATTCCCCCCGTTTCCTCCATTCCCCCCGTTTCCTCCATTCCCATTCATTGTACCATTGCCGGTTCCATCACCATTTCCCCCATGGCCACCGTCACCACCGGTAACACTACCATGGCCACCATTTCCACCGTTACCATTACTGCCAGCTTCTGCATTTCCACCGTTACTACCGTTGCCGTTATTTGAACCTGTTCCGCCATTTCCACCATTTTGACCATCACCACCTTGCCCGGCCTGACCACCTAATCCACCTTGACCATGACTTCCATTTTGGCCATGATTTCCGTTTTGCCCATGGCTTGCAAAGCTAAGGATCTTAGAATAATAATATTGACCATTTAATATCGAACATATTTTATTATTAACGTCATTAATAATAAGTTCATTTTTTAATGAACAATTAGATGTAGTACTAAATAAGGAATGAGAATAACTTGAGATGGAATAAGAACTAATTAATAACAGACTTAATGAAATGCAAACCTTATGATTCATGTATTTCTCCTTTCCCCCTTCAAAAAGAAGGGGGAGAAATTTAATATTGAGATAAATTAATGACCATGTCCGCCATTGCCGCCGTTACCACCATTGCCACCATGACCACCGTTGCCACCATTACCACCATTACCACCGTTTCCACCATTATGTAGTGAATATTCGGCAGAAAAAGTCATTATATTTTTTGATGATAATTGAGACTCTAAGGAAGTTGCAGATGCTAGTGTTGAAAATAATAATGATGCGATAATAATAGATGCTTTGTACATAATAAATCCTCATTGAAAAGTTTAAATGAATGTGTACTGCAAGTGAATTGTAATTCACAGATTCGAATAATCAATAAAGGATTTATTTATTTAGGTAATAAAAAATGTAATAGGGTAAATCATTATAATAGGCTTTAAACTTACTATAATGATTTTCTGATTAAAATAGACTTTTGTCTTATTTCATTGAACTAAATAATTTTATTTAAAATTAATTATTTGTTATCTTTTGATATTTTCATAATTTCATTTTGAATTGGTGCCGAAGAGCTATTTTTATTGAAACTTAGCATAGTAATAGCCTTCTCACTTTCATTCATATCGGAAAATAATTTAGCCGTTTTTACTATCGGCTTTTTATAGTTAGGTGATTGTTTTTGATGGCGGCTGATCATTTTTAGTATTACTGGAGATGTGTTATTTTGAGTAAAATTCAATGCAGTAGCAGCTTGAGTATGTTCATCTAATTGAAGAAATGACTGAGGTGAGTTAATTATATTCTTGCCAGAAATACCCGCTTGCTTCAAATGGTTATTAATCGATTTTAGATTGGAATAAGAGGTATTATTTTCAGTGAAACTGAGAGCAGTTGCTGCATTATAATGAATTTCTTTTTCTGTTTGAGCTGCTGTTACATGTGTTGTTACAGCAGAAATCGCTAAAGCAAAAATAATTTTTTTCATTGTGAATCCTTATTAAGTTAAATAATTTATCTTATAACTATAATAAGGCTTTATTTCTGTCTGAATACTGACAACAAAATGACAAAATTGCCATTTATAATGAAATTTTTAATTTTATTTTATAGGTAAAAATACAGTGAAACGTGTTGAAAAATCATCTGATGTTACAGTGATCCTGCCTTTATGTGCTGATACAATCGATTTGACGATAGCTAATCCGATACCGCTTCCTTCATTTTTTCGTTGTCTTGATTTATCCACGCGATAAAACCTATCAAAAAGTTTAGCTAAATGTTCTTCTGGTATTTTTATACCAGGGTTGCTGATGATTAATTCAATTCCCTCTTTTACATTTGAAATATTAATACTGATAGAATCGCCTTTTGGGGTATAGCGGATAGCATTTGAGATTAAGTTAGTAATCGCTCTCCTTAACATGTCTTTATCGGCCATAATAGAGGTTGTTTCACCAATCAGCTTGAGTTTTATTTCATTCTCTTCTGCGAGATATTCAAAATAATCAAATATAAGCTCTATTTCAGTTTTAATATTAATCATTTTTTTCTCTGGAATAAGCCTATTATCATCTGCTTGAGCAAGAAAAAGCATGTCAGATATCATTCGTGATAGACGGTTATATTCTTCCAAATTAGAATATAACACCTCAACTAGCTCTTCTTTACTGCGGTTTTTACTCAGAGATATTTGAGTTTCAGTCATTAAATTAGTAATTGGCGTACGCATTTCATGGGCAATATCTGCAGAGAAATTCGTTTGCCTTACAAAAACATCTTCAATCTTTACTAACATCTGATTAAATGATTTAGTTAATTGCTTTAATTCATTAGGCACAGAGTCAGGGTCTAAACGAACACTTAAATTTTCAGAGGTTACATTCTTTATTTCATCGCTAACTTCTTTAAGTGGCTTGAGGCCTTTGATAACTAAAAAATAAACAACTGCAATAGTAAATAAACACAGTAAAATCGCACTGATTATCAGGTTATATATGAGAGAGCTAAGATAATTATGATGAAAATTAAGAGAAAGAGCCGTTACTAGGCGGTATTGCTGTATATCATTGGTGCGATATACCTTAATTTTACTTTCGGCTAATCGATAACTTTCAAGATATTGATCCGCATTATCTTTAGTCGAGTCATAATTTTTTAGGCGAGAAATGAGGTCTACAGTTGCATTTGAGGAAGTCAGGACATTCCCATTTTGATCTATGAGGTAGACAACCAAATCTTGGTGTTCATTCAAAATAGTTCTGATACGTGAAAATTGTTCATCTTGTGAGTTAGTTTTTTCACTTAATAAACTGCGAATAGTGAGATTTATTTGGCTCAATGTATATTCATCTTGCTGTTTGAAATGTAACATAACTGAATTGATCATGATCGAGCTAAATAATAATAAAGCGAGGGAGAGGGTAATACTGATTAAAACAATAAGACGAATTGAAATAGAGACAGGAGATCGAAATAACTTAATCATTTTCAGCGATCTCAAGTAAATAGCCCATTCCTCTGATGGTATGAATCAATTTAGGTTCATAGCCTTGATCTATTTTAGCTCTCAGTCTTTTAACTGCAACATCAATGACATTGGTATCACTATCAAAATTCATATCCCAAACTTTTGAGGCTATTAGAGAACGAGAAAGAACTTCACCTTGGTGAAGAATAAAAAATTCCAATAAAGAAAACTCTTTACTGGTGAGTATAATTTTATCATTTTCACGGGTAACGCGCCGTTTGATCAGATCAACATGCAAATTAGCGATGGTAAATTGTGTTTTTTGGATGCTGTTATTGCCTCTGCGCAATAAAGTTCTCACTCGGGCAAGTAGCTCAGAAAAATCAAATGGTTTAACGAGATAATCGTCAGCACCTAACTCTAACCCTTTGACTCGATGTTCAACATTACCTAAAGCAGTAAGCATGAGTATTGGTGTATTTTTTCCTACACTGCGTAATTTTTTTGCAATCTCCCAGCCGTTAATATCCGGCAACATCACATCAAGAATAATTAAATCATAGTCTTCAGTTGTGGCCATATGCAGGCCTGTAATGCCATTTTCGATTGCATCAACAATAAACCCGGACTCACTTAAGCCTTTAGATAAGTATTCTCTCGTTTTATGTTCATCTTCAACAATAAGTAATTTCATCTTAGACCTAGCAGACAGGTAAACAATACTGCCATTCTAAGCACTACAGTAACGAAATGTAAAATGACAAATTTGTCATTTTCATGTCATGAATCTAACAGTTGTTCTTTTTTACTATAGCCTCAATTTTAATCACTAGAGGCATGGCTATACCATGTATTCCCCAAAAATATTAATTATAGCTTATGCCTTAATTTTGACGGGTTGTGTTTCGCTAGCCCCTGAATATCAACGTCCTAATCTTAATGTACCTCATCAATTCAGTAGCAATATTCCTGATGCAGTAAAGCAGTCTCAAATAGAATTATCGATTCCTAGTTGGGACCAATTTATTCAAGATCCACAAATGAAAAGAGCGATAGAAATTGCGCTTAACAAAAACAGTGATTTATATCTTGCTGCGTTAGATGTAGAAGAAGCTCGTGTGCGTTTTGGGTTAGCGGAAGCTGAAAAATATCCTCAAGTTAATTCATCAATGAGTGCTGACTACAGCCAATCATTAGAGTCTGGCACATCGTTCAATAAGAAATATAGTGCGGGTATTGATATCAGCTATGAACTGGATTTTTTTGGACGTATTAAAAATTTATCTGATGCAGATAAAGCAAAATTTATCGCTTCTCAAGAGATGAACCGTGCGACACAAATTATAACAATCAAAACGGTAGCAGAAGCGTATTTAGATGTGGTGTATAACCAAAAACTATTATTAATTGCACAAGAGACGAAACAAAGCTACCTCAATAGTCAATCGATAGTAATACAAAAAGTGGCGGCAGGAAAAGCGGGGCTATCAGACTTAGAACAAGCTAAAGGACAAGTTCAGTCTATTTCTATTAATATCGAAAAAATTGAAAGTGAAATTGCAAAAAATGAAAATTTACTGAATTTTTTGACGAATGATTATGTAACAAAGATAAACTCAGAGTTAGGGCACTACGAACCGAATTATCCCTTGATTATAACACCTTCAAATATTCCTTCTGAAATATTATTAAAACGCCCAGATATTATGGCAGCAGAACAAAATATTGTTTCTGAGAATGCCAATATTGGTGTAGCGAGAGCCGCTTTTTTTCCTTCAATTTCCTTTAATACGGGTATCGCAAGTAATAACGAGTCTTTAACTGGGCTATTTGATTCTTCAAATGGTATCTGGAATTTTATTCCTAAAATCACGTTGCCTATTTTTACTGGAGGATCAAATAGCCGAAATTTAGAGTTGGCAAATATTAGAAAAAATAAAGCGATTGCTAATTATGAAAAAAGCATTCAGGTGGCGTTTCGTGAAGTGAAAGATGCCCTAGTGATCAAATCGAGTTTAGAAAAACAACTTATATCCCAAGAGCAATATGTCAACACGCTGCAAAACGTCTTAATACAGAAACAAGCTAGTTATCGATATGGTGGCTTGAGCTATCTCGATGTTCTTGAAGCACAGCGTAGCTTATTTACCGAACAGCAAAATTTATTGATGTTAAAAATAGAACAGCAGAAGAATGAAATAAATTTATTCTCTGCACTAGGTGGCGGATTAATAAAATCATGAGGGTAACAATGAAAAAATTAAATACGGTATTTTTTGCAATTTCAATGGCGATGTTAGCAGCAACTGGCTATGCAAACGGCGCTGAACATAACCACTCTATTTATCCAGAAAAAGTCGCAGAACCGACAATCAATACGGAAGGAAAGCTCATTTCGATTGATAAAGAGAACAAGAAATTAACGATTAACCATAAAGAAATTGAAAGTATTGGCTGGCCACCAATGACTATGCGTTTTACTTATGAAAATGAAAATATGATTAACGGTTTACAAGAAAATGATGAATTAAAATTTTCATTTGTACAACAAGGTAATCTTTCAATGTTGAAATCTATCGAAAAGATAAACTAAATAGGTAGAGAGATGTTATGTCATTAGTTAACCTGACCAAATTGCTATTGGTAATTATTTTATCGAGTGTTATTTCAATTTTATTTTATCGTTATTTTTTCGTTGTTGAAAATAATAGCCAATCAGTTGAAAAACAAGAACGCACCGTATTGTATTGGTATGACCCAATGTATCCCAATACTAAGTTTGATCAACCAGGAAAATCCCCATTTATGGACATGGACCTTGTTCCTAAATATGCGGATGAAAACTTGGCTTCAGCGGATAGCAAAGGGATAACAATTAACCCAACACAGACACAAAATTTAGGGCTTAAAACGGTGGATGTAAAGTGGGGAAAACTAAACTATGACTTAACATTTCCAGCTGAAATTGTGTTTAATGATCACCAATTTGCTATCGTACAAGCACGAGAAAATGGTTTTGTTGAAAAAGTTTATCCATTCACAGTCGGTGAGAGGATCCAAAAAGGCGTTCCTATTGCGGAGCTAACGATCCCAGCATGGGTTGAAGCACAAAGCGAATATCTCGCACTTAAGCAAATGAATGCGAGCCAACAAGATCTTAATAGCGTCATTGAGCGTTTACGTTTAAATGGCATGCCAGAAGGTGCGCTTTCCCAGTTTATTAAAACAGGAAAAGTGCAAACACGTTTTACCGTTCAAGCCCCTATTTCTGGGGTAATTACTGCACTTAATCTGCGCTTAGGGATGAACATATCCAAAGAAGTCGTTATCGCACAAATACAAGGAACAGATCCATTATGGATTAATGCATCTGTTCCTCAGTCAGTTGCTGAATTACTTAATCAACAAACACAATTTACAGTTTCTATTCCTGCCTACCCTTCGCAGTTATTTACTGTAAAAAACTGGTTGATATTACCCAGTGCAGATCAAGCAAGTCGTACCATTAATATTCGTACAGAAATTGCTGATCCTAACCATTTATTAAAACCGGGTATGACTGCATATTTAAATCTAGTTGCAGAAGGTAAGGAAAGTTTGTTGATCCCATCGCAAGCCATTGTTGACTCAGGGAAAGAACAGCATGTTATTGCTGTTGGTGAGAATGGTGAATTTATTCCGAAAAGGGTGCGAGTGCTGAGTGAATCCCAACAAATGACAGCAATATCTGAAGGCTTACAAGTGGGCGAGCATATAGTGACTCAGGGCATTTTCCTAATTGATTCTGAAGCGAATATTGCCGGGGCATTAGCCAAGATGGAAGCGCTTCCCGAACCATCGGTGTCATCTAATCATTCATCACATAAATCTCAGGAGTAGGGTATGTTGGAATGGATTATAAGACGCTCAGTTGCTAATCGGTTTTTAGTGCTAATGGGAGTCGTATTTTTAGTTATTGCGGGTATTTGGAGCATTCGCAGTACACCTGTTGATGCATTACCTGACTTATCTGATGTACAAGTGATCATCAAAACCACTTACCCAGGGCAAGCGCCACAATTGGTCGAAAACCAAGTCACATACCCGATAACAACCACAATGTTATCTGTGCCGGGAGCAAAAACGGTGCGTGGTTTTTCTGCCTTTGGTGACTCATATGTTTATGTTATTTTTGAAGATAATACAGATTTATACTGGGCTCGTTCACGAGTTTTAGAATATTTAAACCAAGTCCAAAACCAATTACCTAAAGGTGCAGTGGCATCCATTGGACCTGATGCGACAGGTGTTGGTTGGGTTTTTGAATATGCTTTAGTGGATAAAACGGGAAAGCATAATTTAGCGGAACTGCGTTCATTACAAGATTGGTTTTTGAAATATGAATTGAAGGCGTTGCCAAATGTTTCAGAAGTTGCAACCGTTGGCGGTGTGGTTAAATCTTACCAAATCTTAGTTGACCCACTCAAACTTAGCCAATTTTCAGTGACATTACCTGAAATAAAACAGGCAGTTGAAATGGCTAACCAAGAAGCGGGTGGGTCATCGATTGAAATTGCTGAAGCTGAATATATGGTTAGAGCAAGTGGCTACCTTCAATCTATTGATGACTTTAATAAAATCTACCTAAAAACCCCGGAAAATGACGTCCCCATTTACTTACAAGATGTGGCTCGAATACAGGAAGGGCCCGAAATGCGCCGTGGAGTTGCTGAGCTAAATGGAGAAGGCGAGGTCGTGGGTGGTATTATCTTGCTTCGTTCAGGTGAAAATGCACGTAATGTGATTCATGATGTAAAACAGAAGCTTGAAGATTTAAGCGCTAGCTTGCCGGAAGGCATCGAAATTATCACGACTTATGATAGAAGTATTCTTATTGATAACGCGATTGATAATTTAAGTTATAAGTTACTGGAAGAATTTATTGTTGTCGCATTAGTGTGTGCTGTTTTTTTATGGCATTTCCGTTCTGCGTTAGTGGCTATTATTTCCTTGCCTCTTGGATTATTTATTGCCTTTATCGTCATGCGCTACCAAGGAATAAATGCAAATATTATGTCATTAGGGGGTATTGCAATTGCGATCGGAGCCATGGTGGATGCTGCCATTGTTATGATAGAAAATGCGCATAAAAAATTAGAAAAGTGGCAGCATGAAAATGAAGGTAAAGTCATTGATAATGCCCAGCGTTGGAAAGTTATTACGGACTCGGCTGTTGAGGTTGGACCCGCATTATTTATCAGCTTATTAATTATCACATTGTCTTTTATTCCTATCTTTACGTTAGAAGGGCAAGAAGGCCGTTTATTCGGTCCACTCGCATTTACAAAAACCTATGCCATGGCGGGGGCTGCAGCGTTAGCATTAATTGTTATTCCAATTCTAATGGGGTATTGGATCCGAGGTAATATTCCAAATGAAAATAAAAACCCACTGAATCGTTGGTTGATTTCACTCTACAGCCCTATTTTGACTAAGGTATTGGCATGGCCAAAAACAACTTTGTTAATTGGTTTCTTATCTTTATTTACCGTGGTATGGCCATTAAAACATTTAGGTGGTGAATTTCTTCCTGCGATTAATGAAGGTGACTTACTTTATATGCCCTCAACGTTACCGGGGGTTTCTCCTGCACAAGCAGCATTTTTACTACAAAATACAGATAAGTTAATCAAAACTATTCCTGAGGTGGATACAGTATTTGGAAAAGTCGGTAAAGCTGAAACAGCTACGGATTCAGCCCCGATGGAAATGATTGAAACAACGATACGTTTGAAGCCGCAAGCACAGTGGCGAGACGGCATGACTCTCGAAAAAATTATTGATGAGCTGGATGAAACGGTGCGTTTACCTGGAGTTGCGAACTTATGGGTTCCTCCTATTCGTAATCGTATCGATATGTTATCTACGGGAGTCAAAAGCCCTATAGGTATCAAAGTATCCGGCAGAGATCTCGAAGAAATTGATGCATTAGCCCAAGAAATTGAAAAAGTCACCAAATCGGTGCCTGGAGTTGTTTCTGTTTTAGCCGAGCGATTGGTTGGTGGGCGCTATATTGATGTCAAAATTGATAGAGAAAAAGCAGCTCGTTTTGGTATGAGCATCAGTGACGTACAAGTTTATATTTCAATGGCGACTGGCGGGGAAATGGTTGGGGAAACGGTTGAAGGGATTGAGCGTTATCCAATTAGCATAAGATATCCTCAAGATTACCGAAATAGTGTATCTGCGATGAAATTGTTGCCAATTTTAACGCCGAGTAAACAGCAAATTGTGCTTAGTGATGTTGCGGATGTATTCGTGAATATGGGCGCTCCAATGTTGAAAACTGAGAATGCAAGACCGACTAGTTGGATTTATATTGATGCGCGCGATCGCGATATGGTCTCTGTTATTAAAGATATTGATGCAGCAATAAAAGATAACATCCAAATGAAGCCGGGTCTTAGCTATTCCTTTACGGGGCAATTCGAATTACTTGAAAGGGCTAATCAAAAGTTAATGTTAATGGTTCCCGCTACCATCATGATTATTTTTGTCTTGCTTTATTTAGCATTCAGACGATTTAGTGAAGCTTTGCTGATTTTATTAAGCTTACCTTTTGCTTTGGTTGGGGCTATTTGGTTCCTTTACTGGATGAACTTTAATTTATCGGTTGCGACAGGAACTGGATTTATTGCATTAGCAGGTGTAGCCGCTGAATTTGGTGTGGTTATGTTGATTTATTTACGCCATGCAATCGAAGATAAAGAAAAACAGCAAGGAATAAGCAGCTTATCAGATAAAGATTTAGACTGTGCATTATATGAAGGGGCTGTTTTACGTGTTCGTCCTAAAGCCATGACGGTTGCTGTAATTTTAGCAGGTTTATTACCCATATTACTTGGAACAGGCGTTGGTTCGGAAGTGATGAGCCGTATTGCGGCGCCGATGATTGGCGGCATGATCACCGCACCGTTATTATCCCTATTTATTATTCCTGCAGCTTATAAATTAATCTGCCAGTTACGTCATAATAAATAATGATGAATATTCACCATGACTATTTTGAAGGTAAATTAAAAATGAAAAAATTAATGTTGAGTGGAATGTTATTACTGTCATTTTCTGCATTTTCTCAAAGCCAGAGCGTGCAATTGTATAAAGATGCAAATTGCGGTTGCTGTGAATTGTGGGGAGAAGGGGTTAAAAAAGCGGGATATAACGTTGAAGTGAACGAAATCAGTTATGATGAATTAAATCAACTCAATGATGAATTGAAGGTCCCTTATAACTTACGCAGCTGCCACATAGCGAAATACAAAGGCAAAGTGATTGTTGGGCATGTTCCTGTGAGTAGCCTTGATGCGATTGATGCTTTACCGGCAGATGTGGTGGGAATTTCTGTTCCGGGCATGCCAATTGGTAGCCTAGGTATGGAACAGCCAGATGGCCGTACTCAGCCTTATTCTGTGGTGCAGTTTAAAGCAAATGGGGAATACCGGTAATTGAGAAGTATTTCAGTAAGTTGCAGGATTTCCTGCAACTTATGTATTAAATTAGCTTTCTAATATTAATTCGATAGCTTTGAGCTCTTCTTGTGTAAAATTACGATTTTTTAGGATCCCCATTGCATCATCAATTTGACTGATACGGCTTGCACCGATGAGAACGGAAGTGATCCTATCATGTCTCAGTAACCATGCTAGCGCCATTTGGTTTAGTTTTTGTCCTCGTTTTATCGCTAGTTCGTTCAGTTGTTTTACCTTTGATAAAATGCTGGAAGTGAGTCTTTCTGGCGGTAAAGAAAGGTTACCCGCAGCGCGTGAATCTGCAGGAATACCATTAAGATAGCGATCGGTTAAAATCCCACCTGCTAACGGGGAATATGCGATAGAGCCGATACCTTCTTCTTCCAGTAAATCGAGTAAATCTTCTTCAGGAGTACGTTCTAGCATGGAATATCTAGGTTGGTGAATCAGGCAAGGGGTTCCTAATTCATTGAGAATATTAATGGCTTCTTTAGCTAAATTTGTTGGGTAATTAGAAATTCCCACATACAGAGCTTTTCCTTGGCGAACAATGAGATCTAGTGCTCCCATAGTTTCTTCTAATGGAGTATTGGGGTCAGGTCGATGATGATAAAAGATATCTACATAATCTAAACCCATGCGTTTCAAACTTTGATTTAGGCTTGCAACCAAATATTTTTTACTTCCCCAGTCGCCATAAGGGCCATCCCACATAGTGAAACCGGCTTTCGATGAAATGATCATTTCATCACGATAAGGCAGAAAATCCTGTTGCATGATCCTGCCAAATGTACTTTCGGCAGATCCTGGCGGTGGCCCATAATTATTCGCAAGATCGAAATGGGTGATCCCAAGGTCAAAAGCGTGGCGAAGCATGGCTTGGCAATTATCAAAGGGTTTGTTATCGCCAAAGTTGTGCCATAACCCTAATGAAATCAGTGGTAAGCGTAATCCGCTACGGCCACATAAACGATATTCCATTTCAGTATAGCGTTTTGATGATGCGACATAAGGCATACTTCACCTCCAAAATAGTGGGTAAAACTCAATTTATACTGTCATAAAGCTAAAAAGTAGGCTGAGGAATCAATGCTAATTCGTGCTTAGCAAGAAGGTTTATGAGTAAATTGTGATTGAGCCCGAAAAAAGAATGAAGTATTTTGAAATACGTGGGTATCTGCTGTGCGCCAGTCCCCACGTTTTGTGCATTAAGCTTGCTCTGGGCGAGTAAATATCAACTCGTTACCTTTAGATTGGCTTTCATCGAACTGATAGCCTTCTAAATTAAAATCAGCCAGTTGGTCTGTTTTCGTTAATTTATTTTGGATAATAAAACGGCTCATTAAACCTCGAGCTTTTTTTGCATAAAAACTGATAACTTTATATTTACCATTTTTTTCATCCAAGAAAATAGGCTTGATAATTTGGCCATCCAGTTTTTTTGTATTCACTGATTTGAAATATTCATCTGAGGCAAGATTGACTAATATTTGGTCTTTTTGCTGAGCAAGCGCTTGATTCAATTGTTTTGTAATAATATCGCCCCAGAATTCATATAGGTTTTTACCGCGGGTATTTTTCAGTGAAATTCCCATTTCTAAGCGATAAGGCTGCATTAAATCTAGCGGTCTTAAAACACCATAAAGGCCTGATAATATACGTAAATGGGATTGAGCAAACTCAAAATCGTTTTGAGAAAACGTTTCTGCTTGAATGCCCGTATATACATCCCCTTTGAAGGCGAGGATCGCTTGGCGTGCATTTTCTGGAGTAAAGTCTGTGTGCCATTCTGCAAAACGAGCGGCATTGAGCCCCGCAAGTTTGTCACTAATTTTCATTAAACTGGCGATATCCGCGGGGGTTAACTTACGACAGACATTAATTAATTTTTGAGACTCAGAGAGTAACTCAGGTTGAGTAAATTGCTGTGTTGCAAGTGGGCTTTCGTAGTCTAATGTTTTTGCAGGTGAAATTGTAATAAGCATGACTTGACCCTTAATAAAGAATGATACTGCTTACTTTAGCAAAAATTCTGCCTAATTGGCTAATTGATACGATAAGCCAAACCAATATTATTCTTTATTACGATAAGAGCACAATATAACTTGCTAAAAGGATTCAGTTTCTAATTGGCTAGCGAAATCGATTGCCAATCAAATAGTTGCTTTTGACTAGATTTACTTGCTTGCAGCAATATGGATGCATGATATTATCTGTAGACGGTGCGGCGATAGCCACAATTCCTTTATAATACGCAAAGTAATTCAAGTTGCAGTTTGTTAGCCTACACCACAAGAGTCGCAAGAATTGTAGGTAGCCAACACTGCTACAACTTGGAATATGACGGGTATAACAACGAGATTAAAGAAATGACCGATAAACTAACCTCATTACGTAGTCTGACAACTGTTGTTGCTGATACTGGCGACATCGAAGCAATGAAGCTTTACAAGCCACAAGACGCGACCACAAATCCATCGCTGATCTTAAATGCTGCACAAATTCCTGAGTACCGTAAATTAATTGATGAAGCGGTAGAATGGGCACGTAAGCAAAGCAATAATCGCGAGCAACAAATTGTTGATGCTTGTGACAAGCTGGCTGTTAATATCGGTCTGGAAATTCTGAAATTAGTTCCGGGTCGTATTTCTACTGAAGTTGATGCGCGCCTTTCTTATGATGAAGAAGCTTGTATTGCTAAAGCGCGTCACTTAATCAAAATGTACAACGATGCAGGCATCAGTAATGACCGTATTCTGATTAAACTGGCTTCGACTTGGCAGGGTATCCGTGCTGCAGAGAAACTGGAAAAAGAAGGCATTAACTGTAACCTGACTTTATTATTCTCTTTTGCTCAAGCACGTGCTTGTGCGGAAGCGGGTGTATACCTGATCTCTCCATTTGTGGGTCGTATTCTTGACTGGTACAAAGCGAATACAGATAAGAAAGAATTCGCGCCACATGAAGATCCAGGTGTGGTTTCTGTTACTGAAATCTACAACTACTACAAAGCTCACGGTTATAAAACTGTGGTAATGGGCGCAAGCTTCCGTAATGTGGGTGAAATCATTGAATTAGCCGGTTGTGACCGCTTAACTATCTCTCCAGGATTATTGAAAGAGCTGTCAGAATCACAAGGTGAATTAGTACGTAAACTGACAGATTCAGGTAAAACTCAAGAGCCAGGCGCTAAATTGACGGAAGCAGAGTTCTACTGGCAGCACAATCAAGACCCAATGGCGGTTGATAAACTGTCTGACGGTATTCGTAAGTTTGCAGTAGACCAAGAGAAACTGGAAAAAATGATTGCAGATTTACTGTAATTTATTTCGTTTTTTCTTTAAAACCCAGCCGGTTGGTTGGGTTTTTTTATATCCATTTTTCATTGAGTTAGTTCTCAATTTGAAGATAAAAATACCTTGGAACTGTATGCAGTCGTTCATCATGGTATGATATCGCTCCTGTTTATTCTTAAGTGAACAGTTTTTGGTTGAATAATTTCTTTGAGGTTTGTATGGATGAATTGCGCATAGGTCTGGTTTCTGTTTCTGATCGTGCTTCGAGCGGTATTTATGAAGATAAAGGCATTCCTGCATTAGAGGAGTGGTTAGCGAAAACGCTGACAACACCTTTTCGCATCGAAACTCGTCTGATCCCTGATGAGCAAATCATGATAGAGCAAACATTATGTGAGCTGGTGGATGAATTTGCTTGCCATTTAGTCCTAACTACCGGGGGCACAGGACCCGCTCGTCGCGATGTCACTCCTGACGCAACTCTCGCGATTGCAGACCGTGAGATGCCAGGGTTTGGCGAACAAATGCGGCAAATTAGCCTAAAGTTCGTGCCTACTGCGATATTATCACGCCAAGTTGGAGTAATACGCAATCAGGCTCTGATTTTAAATTTACCAGGGCAGCCTAAAGCAATTGCGGAAACTTTGGAAGGCTTAAAGGACAAAGAAGGGAATGTAGTCGTTTCTGGTATTTTCGCCAGTGTTCCTTATTGTATTCAATTGCTTGATGGCCCATATGTGGAAACAGACTCTACGGTTGTGAAGGCATTTAGACCTAAATCAGCAATTCGTTCTGAGTAGTATTTCAATATCATCAGGTGAGCATTGACTCACCTGATTAATAATATTTAATGCATAAAATCACATACGTTAGTCAAACTTAACTGCGTTGACCAATCGGTAATACCGTTTTGCCATATTGCTCATTTAATATTTCCGCAACCGCTAAATAAAATGCGCTAGCACCGCAGATAATTCCTTCAAAACCTGCAAATTTTAGTAATGCCGAATTTCCCGTAATATTACCAATCGCTAATAAAGCGAATAATACAGTTAAGCTACCAAAGACAAATTGCAAAACAAAATTAGCTTTGAATGTTCCCAAGAACATGAAAAAGGTAAAAATTCCCCAAATAGCGAGGAAAACACCTAAAAACTCAGGTGAAGTTGCTTCAGCTAATCCCATTGAAGGTAAAAATAATAGACCAACTAATGCAATCCAAAACATCCCGTAAGAAGTAAATGCGGTTGCACCGAATGTATTGCCTTTTTTGTATTCAATCAGGCCCGCAATAAATTGAGCAATACCACCATAAAAAATGCCCATACTTAAAATAACGGATGAAAGAGGGAAAAAACCTGCGTTATGAATGTTTAGCAGGATGGTTGTCATACCAAAGCCTAGTAAACCAAGTGGGCCTGGATTTGCAAGAGAGCTAGACTGCATATAACCTCTGGTAAAATATAAAAAATTCAAATAGATAAAAAAACAAAAAGTTTTGCCAAAGTGACAGCGGCGGCGCATCATACGCAGTTTTAATTGTTTAAACCATGATCACAAGACAGGTTTTTTTGCAATAAATGCAAATTTTTTTGATTCTCCCCCTTGATGAATGAATTTGTGACCCCATCTTAAAAGCATCAACTGATATCAATCCAAATTATTGCGTATTGAAAAATAATTTAGGCTCAGAGTGAAAACTCCCTTGAAAATGAAATATTGAGCCTCATATAGATTGATATCAAATCATAGTGAAAAGAATTCCTTTGGAGGCGTTTTAGATGGGTAAAATCATTGGTATCGACTTGGGTACAACTAACTCATGCGTTGCAATTATGGATGGTACTACAGCTCGTGTTCTGGAGAACAGCGAAGGTGATAGAACGACTCCTTCCATCATTGCGTACACTCAAGATGGTGAAATTTTAGTTGGTCAGCCAGCAAAACGTCAGGCTGTGACTAACCCAGAAAATACTTTATTTGCAATCAAGCGTTTAATTGGTCGTCGTTTCCAAGACGAAGAAGTTCAGCGCGACGTTTCTATCATGCCATATAAAATCATTGCGGCTGATAACGGCGATGCTTGGTTAGATGTGAAAGGCCAAAAAATGGCTCCGCCACAAGTTTCAGCTGAAGTTCTGAAAAAAATGAAGAAAACAGCTGAAGACTATTTAGGTGAGCCTGTAACAGAAGCAGTTATTACTGTACCTGCTTACTTTAACGATGCTCAGCGTCAAGCGACTAAAGATGCTGGTCGTATCGCTGGTTTAGAAGTAAAACGTATCATTAACGAACCAACAGCTGCGGCATTAGCATATGGTTTAGATAGAGAAGTGGGTAACCGTACTATTGCGGTTTATGACTTAGGTGGTGGTACATTTGACTTATCAATCATCGAAATTGATGAAGTTGATGGCGAAAAAACCTATGAAGTTTTGGCAACCAATGGTGATACTCACTTAGGTGGTGAAGACTTCGATACTCGTTTAATCAACTACTTAGTTGAAGAGTTTAAGAAAGAACAAGGTGTTGACCTACGTAACGACCCGTTAGCGATGCAACGTCTGAAAGAAGCTGCAGAAAAAGCAAAAATTGAGCTGTCTTCTGCACAACAAACAGACGTTAACCTGCCGTACATTACAGCGGATGCAACAGGTCCTAAACATATGAATATTAAAGTGACTCGTGCGAAATTAGAGTCACTGGTAGAAGATTTAGTTAAGCGTTCTATGGAGCCAGTTAAAGTTGCTCTGCAAGACGCGGGCTTAAGCGTGAGCGAAATCAACGACGTTATTTTAGTTGGTGGCCAAACACGTATGCCAATGGTTCAAAAAGTTGTTGCTGATTTCTTTGGTAAAGAACCACGTAAAGACGTGAACCCTGACGAAGCAGTTGCAATGGGTGCGGCAGTACAAGGTGGTGTTTTAGCGGGTGATGTTAAAGACGTTCTGTTACTTGACGTAACGCCTCTGTCTTTAGGTATCGAAACCATGGGTGGTGTGATGACTTCGTTAATCTCGAAGAACACCACTATCCCAACGAAACATAGCCAAGTATTCTCAACAGCGGAAGATAACCAAGCAGCGGTAACTATCCATGTTCTGCAAGGTGAGCGTAAACGTGCAAGTGATAACAAATCACTGGGTCAGTTTAACTTAGATGGTATTCAACCTGCCCCACGCGGTATGCCACAAATTGAAGTGACTTTTGATATCGATGCTGATGGTATCTTGCATGTTTCTGCGAAAGATAAAAATAGCGGACGTGAGCAAAACATCACCATTAAGGCTTCTTCAGGTCTGAATGACGAGGAAATCGAAAAAATGGTACGTGACGCAGAAGCAAACGCTGAAGCTGACCGTAAATTTGAAGAGTTAGTTCAGGTTCGTAACCAAGCTGACCAATTAGTTCACGGTACTCGTAAACAAATTGAAGAAGCCGGTGATAAATTACCAGCTGAAGATAAAGCGAATATTGAAAAAGCAACTTCTGAATTAGAAGCGGCAGCAAAAGGTGAAGATAAAGCGGATATTGAAGCGAAAATCCAAGCTTTAGTCACTGCATCTGCAAAACTTTTGGAAATCGCACAGCAACAAGCTCAAGCGCAAGCGGGTGGTGCTGCTGGCGCAGAAGCGAAGAAAGATGATGACGTTGTTGATGCTGAATTCGAAGAAGTTAACGACAAAGATAAAAAATAATGCCCTTAGCGGGCGCAGTAGCTGTAGCAAATGCTAGTTAATGGTTACTGATACCGGATACGGGCGTCGAGGGAACTCTACGCCCGTTCCGCATGTTAAGGGTAAATAGAATGGCGAAAAGAGATTTTTATGAGGTGCTAGGCCTCGAAAGAAATGCTTCAGATAAAGATATTAAGCGAGCTTATAAGCGCTTAGCGATGAAGCATCACCCCGACCGTAATCAGGGGGATAAAGAATCAGAAGGTAAATTTAAAGAAATTAAAGAAGCTTACGAAGTTCTTTCTGACGAGCAAAAACGCGCCGCTTATGACCAATATGGTCATGCAGCGTTTGAGCAAGGCGGAATGGGCGGAGGCGGCGGCTTTGGTGGTGGCGCTGACTTTAGTGATATCTTTGGTGACGTCTTCGGTGATATTTTTGGAGGTGGCCGCAGACAGCAGCGCCCAAGCCGTGGTTCTGACCTACAGTACAACATGGAACTGACTCTTGAAGAGGCTGTCCGTGGAGTGACCAAAGAAATCCGTATTCCGACCTTAGAAACCTGTGACGTTTGTCATGGTAATGGTGCGAAACCGGGAACCAGTGCGGATACGTGCTCAACCTGTCACGGTATGGGCCAAGTCCATATGCGCCAAGGCTTTTTCTCTGTACAGCAACCTTGTCCAACTTGCCATGGTCGCGGTAAAGTTATCAAAGATCCATGCAACAAATGTCATGGTCATGGCCGTGTTGAAAGATATAAAACACTGTCAGTTAAAATTCCAGCGGGTGTCGATACGGGTGACCGTGTTCGTTTGTCAGGGGAAGGTGAAGCCGGAGAAAACGGAGCACCAGCAGGAGACTTATTTGTTCAGGTTCATGTATTGCCTCATAATATTTTTGAGCGTGATGGTAATAACCTGCACTGTGAGGTGCCGATTAACTTTGCTGATGCAGCACTGGGTGGCGAAATTGAAGTGCCAACCCTTGATGGGCGTGTAAAACTGAAAATCCCAGCAGAAACTCAAACCGGTAAAATTTTCCGTATGAAAGGAAAAGGTGTGAAATCGGTACGTGGTGGCCTGCAAGGTGATTTAATGTGCCACATCGTTGTTGAAACCCCTGTTAAACTCAATGAGAAACAAAAAGAGTTACTCAAAGAATTTGGTGAATCATTAGGTGGAAAGAGCGGTGAGAAGAACAGCCCGCGCTCTAAAAGCTTTTTAGATGGTGTGAAGAAATTCTTTGATGATTTAACTAATAAATAATTAGTTAATAGTTGGTAAAGTTAGAATGGCTGACTGAGCATATTGCCAAGTCAGCCATTTTTTTATCTTATTTTACAACTTCACCGCTAGCAACCACAGTTTCTCGGACTTTATTGGCAAAATCTTGAGCTTCTTTGATGATTGAATTTTCATCCGCAGTCAGTATTTTACGGTCTTTCATCAATACGTTGCCATCAACTATGGTATGACGAACATTGGCTCCATTAGCCCCATATACCAGCGCAGCATATGGGCTATACATAGGAACCATATTAGGTGATTTAGTATCAATAACAATAATATCAGCTAATTTCCCTGGTTCGAGAGAGCCCAGTTTATCTTCCATGTGTAATACACGAGCAGAGCCCATTGTTGCCATATCAACAACAGTGATTGGTGGCATCGCTGCTCTATCTTTATTTGCTAGTTTGTGAATCTTACCCACTAAATTCAACTCATTTAACGTCGTCAACGTATTACTCGACATTGGTCCATCAGTTCCCAAGCCAACACGGATCCCTTTTTCAAGCATGGTTGTCACAGGGGCAACACCCTTAGCGGACTTAGTATTCGCACTGATATTATGTGCAACACCGACATCATATTGTTTGAGCAAATCTATATCTTTTTCATCAACCATAATGGCATGGGCAGCTATTACTTTATTGTTCAGTGCACCTATGTCTGCCATATATTGTACCGGGCTTTTGCCACCAGTGCGTTTGGCGATTTCTTCTTGCTCACGATCTGTTTCTGCAAGATGGATCATCACGGGAACATCAAGTTCTTGAGATAATTTTGCTATTTTCTGCAAATGTTCTGTTGTATTAGTGTAAGGTGCATGAGGAGCAAAAGCGGGGGTAATACGTGGATGATCTTTGTATTGATTGATAAAGTTTACAGCATAATTGATGCCTTCATCCGCATTTTTCGCATCAGCGACAGGAAATTGAATCACAGATTCGCCAAGAACTGCCCTTAACCCAATCTTATCAACGGTTTTAGCCACTTCATCTTCAAAATAATACATATCAACGTAAGTTGTGACACCCCCTTTAATCATTTCAACATTAGCAAGGTTTGCCCCAACTCGTACCATTTCACGGGAGACCATTTTATTTTCTAATGGGAAGATATAACGATGTAAACGGTCTGGAACATCATCGGCTAAGGAACGAAATACGGTCATAGATGCATGTGTATGCGTGTTAATTAGCCCTGGCATGACAATATCACCATCAACATTTAGTACATTAGGTGCTTGATAACGTTGAGCAAGCTCAGGACCACCAACAGCAATAATTTTATTGCCTTTGATGACAACCGTACCATGGTCAATAACCTGCTTTTGAGAATCCATTGTTAAGATAGTGCCATCTACAATTATGATGTCAGCAGGTGTAGCAGCAAAGCTAGAAAAAGAAGTACTAATAATGGAAATAGCCAGTAAAGATTTTAAAAGTGACATTTTGGCCTCATATCTGGTGAGAAAATATAAAAACTATAGGTAAATAAAAAGAAATAATACTGTTTTTAATAAAACTAAATTTATTGCTTGGTAACCGAACATTCAAATAATAATAATTTTATTAATGACTTAATTTTGCTAATAAAACACCAAAAACAATAACAACACAGGCAACGACTCGCATGACGTTGAATTTTTCTTTAAGAAAAGCAATGGATAGGAACATAGCGAATAGTACACTAGTTTCTCTAATTGCAGCGACCATGACAATGGGGGCTTGGCTCATCGCCCATATAGCAATACCATAGCTAATGAGTTGCATTAACCCACCTAGTAACCCAGAGCGCCAGTATTGTTGAATTCCAACAATTAGGGTACCACGATATTTGATAAAGCCAGGTACAGCTAACACAATCCCATTCAATAGAAATAACCAAAGTGTATAAACTACGGGGTCTTCACTTGCTCTAGCACCATAGCCATCAGATAAGGTATAACAGGCAGTAAAAAAGGCAGTTGATATGGCAAAAGCCAGTGCTTTTCCTTTGATATTTAAGGTGAATTTTTTTCCTGCAAAGGCAATGAGCACTACGCCACTAATGATAAATAAAACACCAATAAGGCCCATTAATGGAATTAGCTCACTAAATAGCAAAGCGCCGAGTAGTGCAGTCATTAATGGTGCAGACCCACGTGATATGGGGTATATCTGGCTTAAATCGCCATGTGTATAAGCCTGACTTAAAAAAAAGGTATAGCCAATATGAAATAATACCGATAAAGCTAGCCAATGGATAGCTTCTGGTGATGGTAGGCCTAACCAGAATATTGCTGGTAGCGTTAAGATGCCAGAAAAAACAGAAATCATGACTAGACCGAAAAAGCGGTCATTGCCAAATTTAACAATGGCGTTCCAGCTTGCATGGCAAAAAGCAGCAAAAAGCACGGCACATAGTACGTGAGTTGTCATTAGTAAATTGTAATCTTGAGTTTTTTATTGGCAATCTAATCGCATTTTATTTGCGAAGCGCTTTGCAAATATCTTGCAAGTAGTCTCCCACATTTAAAATCTTCACGAAAGATATCGAAAGCAGAAGTTAAAAAATTATTTTGTGATAGTTGAAAAATATAGCTTGGGTATTGTAATAAAAAATTGAAATTATAAAGCCCATTTTTAACAAAATTTGTTATTTGTTTTTATAAAAGTTGTCTATAGTGAAATTAACGTTTCTTTATCATTCACTGTGATGCTTAACTTAAATTGATCGGTAATTTCGATTTGTTGGTGATGAATAAACGACTTTTTACGAATTAATGATTAGCATAGTATTAACATTCAAAAATATATTGGGGTTAACTATATGACAGCAATTATTCGTAAATTTCTAAGGTTAGAAGCAGCAGGGGGCTTACTCCTGATTATTGCTGCCATAGTCGCTTTAATGATGGCTAATTCGCCATTACAAGGGGCTTATCAGCAATTTTTAGATATTCCTGTATCAATTAAAATATCAGAGTTTGGTTTAGATAAACCTCTGATATTATGGATTAATGACTTCTTAATGGCGATTTTCTTTTTGGTGGTCGGCCTTGAAGTAAAACGTGAATTATTAGAAGGATCTCTTGCCGGGCGTGATAAAGCGATATTTCCAGCAATTGCAGCATTAGGGGGAATGATTGCCCCTGCACTAATTTACCTGTTATTTAATGGGGGAGATGCAGTTACTCAGCAAGGTTGGGCGATACCTGCAGCGACAGATATTGCGTTTGCTTTGGGGGTGATGGCTCTATTAGGTAAGCGGGTTCCAACAGAACTTAAGGTATTCTTATTAGCATTGGCTATTATTGATGACCTTGGTGTTATCGTAATTATTGCTTTTTTCTACACAAGTTCTGTTTCTTTGGTTGCATTGGGGCTTTCAGCACTGTGCATCGCCATTCTCTGTATGATGAATTGGCGTAGAGTAGAGAATACAGCGGCTTACTTAGTTATTGGGTTAATATTATGGGTGTGTATTTTGAAATCTGGGGTTCATGCCACACTAGCAGGGGTCATTGTTGGCTTCTTGATTCCTTTACATGGTACTAACCAGACCAAGCCTTCAGAAGAATTGGAACACGTCTTACACCCATGGGTTGTTTACTTAATTCTACCTATTTTTGCGTTTGCTAATTCGGGTGTACAGTTTCAAGGTGTAACATTAGAAGGTTTATTAAGCCCACTGCCATTAGGTGTCGCTGCAGGGCTAATTTTTGGTAAGCCTATCGGAATTTTTCTATTTAGTTGGGTTTCGGTAAAACTTGGGTTTGCAAAGTTGCCTGAGTCGATTAACTTAAAACAGGTTTTTGCCGTTTCTGTATTGTGTGGGATCGGTTTTACTATGTCTATTTTTATAACCGGCCTCGCATTTGATGGGCTTGATGAGGTGTATAGTACCTATTCACGTCTAGGTATTTTGCTTGGTTCTACGTTAGCTGCATTTTTAGGTTACTTTATGTTAAGAGTCGTGTTACCGAAACAAAAAGACTAACTTAGTACCAGCTCAATATTTAATTTTGCAAATTATTAGTAAGAATTTCCGAACTAATAATCTATGATATACCGTAGTGTGTTTATAAATACACTACGGTATTCATTTTAAAGGCTCTGAGAAATATGAGCTGCGGGTAAATGTGTATGGTCAATAGTGGTTTTTCTAGCTAGTGACGGTACAAAAGGAATCGATATGCGGGTTTCACATCTTAATTTTAACCATCTTTACTACTTCTGGCATGTATGTAAAGAAGGCTCTGTCGTCGGAGCAGCAGAAGCGCTTTACCTGACTCCTCAGACAATTACAGGGCAAATAAAAGCATTGGAAGAACGATTAGGTGGAAAATTATTCAAAAGGCAGGGGCGAGGTTTGGTGCCATCTGAGCTTGGGCAATTAATTTTTCGCTATGCAGATAAAATGTTTATGCTTAGCCAAGAAATGCTAGATATCGTTAATTACAGCCGCGAATCTAATTTACTGTTTGACGTCGGGGTTGCGGATACGCTATCAAAACAGTTAGTTAGTAAAATATTAGAAACTACAGTTGTAGAGCATGAACAAATTCATTTGCGTTGTTTTGAATCAACACATGAATTGCTATTAGAGCAGCTCAGCCAACATAAATTGGACATGATTTTGTCTGACTGCCCAGTTGACTCATCGCAGCAAGAAGGCTTGTTTTCGGTGAAATTGGGCGAGTGTAATATGAGTTTCTTTTGTCGTCAGCCAATCCCTAAAAAACCATTCCCTGAATGTTTAGAGGAACGTCGTTTATTAATTCCTGGGCGGCGATATTTGTTAGGTAGGCATATCTTAGCTTGGATACGAAATAAAAATCTGCAAGTTGAAGTGTTAGGTGAGTTTGATGATGCAGCGCTTATGAAAGCATTTGGTATGCATTATAATGCGATTTTTGTTGCTCCATCGCAGTATACACCTGATCTTCTAGGTGGTGAAGACATTGTAGAGTTAGGCCGTTTAGAGAGCGTAAAAGAAGAATACTACGTTATTTTTGCAGAGAGAATGATCCAGCACCCAGCAGTACAGCGAGTGTGTAATAAAGATTTTTCAGATTTATTTTCAGTTCCGCTTGATAGCTTAGATAAAAAATAGCGATAAATAAAAAACCGGCATAAGCCGGTTTTTTAAGCTAATCAAGAAGCAAAATTACATTGCTTTGATTTGAGCAACTAAGTTAGCTTTATGACGTGCTGCTTTATTTTTGTGGATCAGGCCTTTAGTAGCATGGCGATCAACAATAGGTTGCATGTCATTGAATGCTTTCTGAGCAGCTTCTTTATCGCCTGCAGCGATAGCAAGGTAAACTTTCTTGATAAAAGTACGTACCATAGAGCGACGGCTAGCATTATGCTGGCGACGTTTCTCTGACTGAACGGCACGTTTCTTAGCTGATTTGATATTAGCCAAGGTCCAACTCCCAAATGTATTCTATTGAGGACAATTCAAAGGTCGAGGAATATGCCCTTTCGCCCTTCATTTGTCAATGGATTTGTGCAAATAAACATCGTGTACTTCGATGCTCATGCGCTGTGAATGGTGCAAGATTCTATCAGCAAATATAAGAAGAATACAGATCTTAGCGTGAAAAAATGCGTAATTGATGGCAGAAATTTAAAAAGAATTAAGGCGAAAAATATTTTTTAGTTTATCAATCAGTAGGTAGTATGAAAATCAAGCATGTTCTGGTTGTTTTCTGTTCTTTTTGACCACGAGGTTATAACCATTGAAGTATAAAACATAAAAATATAATATTTTTAGAGACCTTGGAACAAATTTGTTGTATTGATAATCCATTGGTTACCCCAAAGTTTTTGATGTTCGAATCTAATTGCTCTGTTTGAGGAGCGTAATAACCCACTAATTGCATAAAAATAGTGGTTAATAAATCGTGTAGAGATCAAAAAAATAGGGTTTAATGAAACCTTTTGCGAACTAAGGTTAACCTTATGCGTCGTACAAGGTATAATCCTGCAATTTCCTCGGTATTGAGCCTGTTATGGAGCTAATTCGCGGTATACAGAATATCCGGGCGTGCCATCATGGTTGCGTGCTGACTATCGGTAATTTTGATGGTGTCCATCGTGGGCATCAGGTTTTGCTTCAAAATTTGAAACTTAAGGGAGCGCAGTTAGGGTTACCAACTGTCGTGATGATATTTGAGCCACAGCCCCTTGAATTTTTTATTGGTGACAAAGCGCCTGCGCGTTTGACACGCTTGCGAGACAAAGTTAAATATCTTGCAGACAGTGGTATTGATTACCTCTTATGTGTTGAATTTAACCAGCACTTTGCATCATTAACACCCGCTGAGTTTGTTGCTGACTTACTTGTCAGTAAGCTTGGGGTAAAGTATCTCGCTATAGGTGATGATTTCCGCTTTGGGAAAAATCGCATGGGGGACTTTACTTTTTTACAACAAGCGGGCGATAAATTTGGTTTTGAAGTTGCAGATACAGAAAGCTTCTGTGATTCAGGGCTTCGTATTAGCAGTACAGCGATACGAAAAGCGATTCAAGAAAACAATCTTGAATTAGCTGAAAGCCTATTAGGGCATTCTTATCGTATTAGCGGGCGAGTGGTTCATGGCAATCAACTTGGCAGAACAATAGGTTTTCCAACAGCAAACCTACCGTTAAAACGTTTAGTCACACCAGTTACTGGTGTGTATGCTGTAGAAGTTTACGGTTTAGGTGATAAGCCTCTACCTGGTGTGGCAAATATTGGCACACGTCCGACTGTATCTGGAAAAGGAACACAGTTAGAAGTTCATCTGATTGATGCAAATATGGATTTATATGGGCGTCATATCGATGTAGTGTTACGTAAGAAATTACGTGATGAGCAGCGGTTTGCTTCGTTGGAAGCGCTTAAGGAGCAAATTGCTAATGATGTAATTGCAGCGAGAGAGTATCTTACTGCAATAGGAATCAGATAATTTAGCGGAAAATTGGAACTGAGAATCGATGAGTGACTATAAAAATACCCTGAATCTACCAGAAACAGGGTTCCCAATGCGTGGCGATCTCGCTAAACGCGAACCACAGATGTTAGAGCGCTGGTACAAAGAAGGTTTGTATCAGGCAATCCGTAAAGCAAAATCGGGCAAGAAAACCTTTATTCTGCACGATGGTCCTCCGTATGCTAACGGCAGTATTCATATTGGTCACTCAGTTAACAAAATTCTCAAAGATATTATTATTAAGTCCAAAGGGTTGGCGGGTTATGATTCCCCATACATCCCAGGTTGGGACTGCCATGGATTACCGATTGAACATAAAGTTGAACAAATCGTCGGTAAGCCAGGGGAAAAAGTTTCTGCCGCTGAATTTCGTGCACAATGCCGTCAATACGCTAAAGAGCAAATTGAAGGCCAAAAAGCTGATTTCATGCGTCTTGGTGTTTTAGGTGAGTGGGATAAACCTTATCTAACAATGGATTTTAAAACCGAGGCTCACATTATTCGAGCATTGGCGAAAACTATTGCAAACGGCCATTTAGTGAAAGGGGCAAAACCTGTTCACTGGTGTACAGCTTGCGGTTCTTCATTAGCGGAAGCTGAAGTCGAATATTATGATAAAACCTCGCCATCTATCTATGTTCGATTCCCTGCGGCAGATGGCAAAACCGTGTGCGAAAAATTTGGTGTGGCAAGTGACAAAACTCCGTCGCTGGTTATTTGGACAACGACACCTTGGACATTGCCAGCAAACCGCGCAATTTCATTAAATCCTGAATTCAAATATAACTTGGTCGATGCAAATGGCGAGTTAGTCATTTTAGCTGCTGACCTTGTTGAAGACGTGATGAAAACTGCGGGTATCACCGCATGGGAAGTTCTTGGTGAATGCGAAGGTTCAGCATTAGAATTGTTGCGCTTCCAGCACCCATTTATGGGCTTTGATGTTCCTGCTATTTTGGGCGATCACGTGACATTAGACGCAGGTACGGGGGCTGTTCATACCGCACCAGGCCACGGCCCTGAAGACTATGTTGTCGGGCAGAAATATGGCTTAGAAACGGCTAATCCTGTGGGCCCAGATGGCTGCTTCTTACCAAATACTTACCCAACATTAGATGGTGTATTTATTTTTAAAGCTAATGACCTTATCGTTGAATTATTGAACGAAAAAGGTGCGTTACTGTACAAACAAGCGATTCAACACAGCTACCCATGTTGCTGGCGCCATAAGACTCCAGTTATCTTCCGTGCTACGCCACAGTGGTTTATCGGCATGGATAAAAACGGTTTACGTGAACAATCTCTGAAAGAAATTGATATTGTTCAATGGATCCCGGGTTGGGGACGTGCACGAATTGAGTCTATGGTTGAAAACCGCCCTGACTGGTGTATTTCTCGTCAGCGTACTTGGGGTACCCCAATGTCGTTGTTTGTTCATAAAGACACTGAAGAGCTACATCCTCGCACATTAGAATTAATGGAAGAAGTGGCTAAGCGTGTTGAAGTGGATGGCATCCAAGCATGGTGGGATCTTGACCCTGCCGAGCTTCTGGGTGATGAAGCTGAAATATATCGTAAAGTACCTGATACCTTAGACGTGTGGTTTGATTCAGGCTCAACACATTTTGCGGTTGTTGATGCACGTCCTGAATTCCATGGTAATTCAGCGGATATGTACCTTGAAGGGTCGGATCAACACCGTGGCTGGTTTATGTCATCATTGATGTTATCAACAGCAATGAAAGGGAAAGCACCTTATCGCCAAGTGTTGACACATGGTTTTACTGTTGATGGCCAAGGCCGCAAAATGTCTAAATCTTTAGGCAACACAGTAAGCCCACAAGATGTAATGAATAAACTGGGTGCAGATATTTTACGTTTATGGGTTGCATCAACGGATTATACTGGCGAAATCGCGGTTTCAGATGAAATTTTAAAACGTGCTGCTGATTCATATCGCCGTATTCGTAATACTGCACGTTTCTTACTGGCTAACCTGAGTGGCTTCAATCCTGAAACCGACATGGTGAAACCAGAAGATATGGTGGTTTTAGATCGTTGGGCGGTGAGCCGTGCGTTAGAAGCTCAGCAAGAAATTGCTAAAGCCTATGATGAATATGACTTCTTGTCTGTTATCCAGAGATTAATGCATTTCTGCTCCATTGAAATGGGGTCATTCTATCTGGATATCATCAAAGACCGTCAGTATACGGCGAAAAGTGATAGTTTAGCGCGTCGTAGCTGCCAAACTGCGTTATTCCATATTGTTGAAGCATTAGTGCGTTGGATGGCCCCAGTTCTGTCCTTCACTTCCGATGAAATTTGGAATGAGTTACCAGGAAAACGCGCTCAATTTGTTCTTACCGAAGAGTGGTATGACGGTTTGTTTGGTTTAGATGAATCAAATGAAATGAACAACAGCTTCTGGACCGAGCTATTGGCTGTTCGTGGTGAAGTGAATAAGGTCTTAGAACAAGCGCGTACTGATAAGCTTATCGGGGGCTCATTAGAAGCTGCGGTGACATTGTATGCGGATAAAGCTCTGGCCGAAAAACTGCAAAGCTTGGGTGATGAATTACGCTTTGTTTTACTGACATCACAAGCCCATGTCGCTGATATCGCAACAGCTCCAGCAGATGCACAAGAAAGTGAATTGAAAGGCCTGAAAATTGCTTTCAGTAAAGCAGCGGGTGAAAAATGCCCACGTTGCTGGCATTATGCAAGTGATATCGGTTCTTCAAGCGAGCAACCAGAAATCTGTGGTCGCTGTGTCACTAACGTAGCCGGTAACGGCGAAACACGTAAGTTTGCTTAATGAAGACGCCAGTTTGTTCTACCGGTTTGCGTTGGTTATGGTTAACCATTGTGATCATCGTTGCGGATTTAGGCATTAAGCAATTAGTGCTTAGTGACCTAAATTTGTACGAACCGCATCCGATAATGCCATTTTTTAACATAATGTATGCACAAAATTTTGGCGCGGCATTTAGTTTCTTGGCTGATGAAGGCGGATGGCAACGTTGGTTCTTTGCAGGTATTGCAATTGGGATCTCCGTTATCTTAATGGTTATGATGTATCGCCAAAGTGCACAAAAACGCCTATCTAACATTGCATATGCATTGATTATTGGTGGTGCTATCGGTAATTTAAGCGACCGTTTAGTCCATGGCTTCGTTATCGATTACCTTGATTTTTACGTCGGTAATTGGCATTGGCCGACATTTAACCTAGCGGATATGGCCATATGTATTGGTGCAGCTCTTGTGATTTTAGAAGGTTTCCTACCAGATAAATCAAAGCAAGAAAAAGCCAAATAAAATGGTAGTGCACTAGGTTAGAATGTAATAACTCACAGCCCAGATTTTCTGGGCTGAATTTTATGATAAATAGGTTTGGTTTATGTCTACTCAAATACAGGCGCAGAGCTCTGTTTTACTGCATTTCACACTGAAATTGGAAGATGGCTCTACGGCTGATTCCTCGCATGCACAAGGAAAGCCTGCGTTGTTTGTTTTAGGGAATGACTCCTTATCGCCAGAACTTGAAGCTCAATTGATTGGCCTTAATGAAGGTGAAAAGAAAAGTTTTTCGCTGCCCGGAGACACTGTTTTTGGGAAACATAATCCTGATTTAGTTCAATATTTTTCATTGCGTGACTTTATAGAAACAGGCATTCCTGAAATTGGTACGATAATGCTATTTACCGCGATGAATGGCAGTGAAATGCCAGGTGTAGTAAAATCAATTGAAGGTGAGTCGATTACTATTGATTTTAACCACCCTCTCGCTGAGCAGCAGATTAGTTTTGATATCGAAGTGCTTGAAGTAGACCCGCAATTGGAGAATCACAATGCAAATATTAATGGCTAACCCTCGTGGATTTTGTGCTGGCGTAGACCGCGCAATTAGCATCGTAGAAAGGGCATTAGAAATATATGGTGCTCCGATTTACGTTCGTCACGAAGTGGTTCATAACCGTTATGTTGTTGATGATTTACGTCAACGTGGTGCTATCTTTATTGAAGAAATCTCAGAAGTACCGGATGGGTCAATCTTGATTTTTTCTGCGCATGGCGTTTCTCAAGCCATTCGCCAAGAAGCGCGTTCTCGCGATCTAACGATGTTATTTGATGCCACTTGTCCTTTGGTGACGAAAGTCCATATGGAAGTTGCACGAGCGAGTCGTAAAGGCAAAGAAGCCATTTTAATTGGGCATGCCGGGCATCCAGAAGTCGAAGGCACGATGGGCCAATATAGTAACCCTGAAGGCGGGATGTATCTTGTTGAGAGCCCAGAAGATGTTTGGAAATTAAAAGTGAAAGATGAAAATAATCTCTCTTTCATGACACAAACAACACTTTCTGTTGATGATACCTCTGATGTTATTGATGCACTGACTTCTCGCTTTCCAAGCATTGTAGGACCTCGTAAAGACGATATTTGCTATGCAACGACTAACCGCCAAGAGGCAGCGAGAGAACTTGCAGAACGCGCTGATATTGTTTTAGTCGTCGGTTCTAAAAACTCATCAAACTCAAATCGTCTAGCGGAATTAGCTTCGCGCATGCAAAAACCTGCATTTTTAATTGATGGTGCAGAAGATATTAAAACGGAATGGTTAGCAGATAAAAATATTATCGGCTTAACTGCGGGGGCATCAGCACCAGACATCTTGGTTAGGCAAGTCATTGATCGACTTAAAGAGTTAGGAGCCGACTCGGTTGTTGAGTTGCAAGGGCGTGAAGAAAATATCGTCTTTGAAGTCCCTAAAGAATTAAGAGTTGAGGTTAAAGAGATTAATTAATCATTTGGTTTTAATTACAGGAACAGCCGCTTTACCATTCCTATCTTTGCGGCTGTTTTAACCTTTTTATTCAAGTTGTTCCCTTCGCGTTTTCTCTCAATTAAAACTTTTACTGATAATCTCTATGCTTTCTACGCTTTTGTTAATAACTCTGCATTTTTGCTAGCAGAATACAGTCAGGATAGTTAATCTGTATCACAATCATTTCTAAACTGTGGGTAAAAATAGCCTTTTTATCCTAAACAACAGTTCAAATTTATATATTTGCATTAATTAAAAAAGGATAAACCATGGCAAATTCAGTGGTACGTGTCGCAATAGTTGGTGCAGGTGGACGTATGGGACGCCAGCTAATCCAAGCCGCACAACAACAAGATGGAATTCAATTGGGGGCAGCGATTGAGCGTGAAGGATCATCATTTATCGGAACTGATGCAGGTGAACTCGCAGGTATCGGTAAGTTAGGTATTTCCATTGTTGATTCACTTGACCAGGTTGTTAATGATTTTGATGTGGTTATTGATTTTACGCGTCCAGAAGGCACATTGCATTACTTAGCATTTTGTAAAGCCAACCAAAAAGCCATGGTCATTGGTACGACAGGGTTTGATGAGCAAGGGAAGCAAGCCATTGCCGAAGCTGCGAAATCTATTCCTATTGTCTTTGCAGCAAATTTCAGTGTTGGCGTCAATGTGGTACTGAAATTACTGGGAAAAGCAGCAAAAGTAATGGGAAATTACACGGATATTGAAATTGTTGAAGCTCATCACCGCCATAAAGTGGATGCGCCATCAGGTACTGCTTTAGCCATGGGGGAATCTATTGCTAGCGCGCTGGGTAAAAATTTAAAAGAGTGTGCCGTATACACCCGTGAAGGCTACACCGGAGAGCGAGAACCTGGAACCATTGGTTTTGCAACTATCCGAGCTGGGGATATTGTGGGTGAACATACCGCCATGTTTGCAGATATCGGGGAACGAATTGAAATTACTCACAAAGCCTCTAGCCGCATGACCTTTGCAAATGGTGCAATTAAGGCATCAGGTTGGGTTTGCGCTAGAAATAGTGGGTTATATGATATGAAAGATGTGTTAAATCTTGATAATTTATAGTATTTATTATTTATTTTTTTGTTTATATATCAGTTAATTATAATTAATAAGTGTTTATTTTATGTTGATTTGAATTATTTGCATTCAAATCAACATAATCTTATCTTTTCATTGTTTTTATCTTCGGTTTTGCTCGTTAATTATCCTTCCCTCCTTCTTTTAGCTGAGTTATTATCAATAAACTAGTTATCTTACTTTGCAACCGTTTACTAATTCATTTTTACTATGATTTATACTACTCATCCAACTAAAAGTGAGGTAGTTGAGTAAAAAAGTAAGATAAAAGTGAAAAAAATGCATTTTTTTCTAGACAAGACCCTATCTCATCATTAGAATGCGCGCAATTTGCCAAAAATTTGCTTAAAAACTCATTTTGGCATTGATTTAGATCGCAAAATCTGAATTAATATGCAAAAAACGTGATTTATTATTCTCCGGAGGGTGTTTTGATTAAGTCAGCTATATTGGTTCTGGAAGACGGAACCCAATTCCACGGGCGTGCTATCGGTGTAGAAGGCGCTGCTGTTGGAGAAGTCGTTTTCAACACGTCGATGACCGGATATCAAGAAATAATTACAGACCCTTCCTATTCCCGCCAAATTGTTACTCTCACTTATCCCCATATTGGTAATGTCGGCACTAATGCTGATGACGAAGAATCTCCAAATGTTCATGCTCAAGGCTTAATCATTCGTGACTTACCATTGGTATACAGTAACTTCCGCGGGCAAGAAGGGTTATCTGAATATCTAAAACGCCATAATGTGGTGGCGATTGCAGATATCGATACACGTAAATTGACACGTTTACTGAGAGAAAAAGGCGCTCAAAACGGTTGTATCATTGCGGGTGATAACCCAGATGTTGCACTGGCATTGGAAAAAGCGCGTAGTTTTTCAGGTTTGAATGGGTTGGATTTAGCAAAAGAAGTCTGCACTAAAGAGATTTATAACTGGTCCCAAGGTTCATGGACGCTGGAAAATGGCCAGCAAGGCGCAAAAACTGCGGATGAACTCCCTTTACATGTTGTCGCTTATGACTTCGGTGCGAAGCGCAATATTTTACGTATGTTAGTTGACCGTGGCTGCCGTTTAACGGTGGTACCAGCAACAACACCCGCAGAAACTGTATTAGCGATGAACCCCGATGGTATTTTCTTATCGAATGGCCCTGGTGACCCAGCCCCATGCGATTACGCCATCAAGGCCATTGAAACATTTTTAACCACAGAAATTCCAGTATTTGGTATCTGTTTAGGGCACCAGTTACTTGCCCTGGCGAGTGGCGCTAATACCATGAAAATGAAGTTTGGCCATCATGGTGCTAACCATCCAGTTAAAGATTTAGATAAAGATGTGGTGATGATCACGGCGCAAAACCATGGTTTTGCTGTGGATGAATCGACACTTCCCGACACACTGCGAGTGACTCACAAGTCGCTGTTTGATGGAACATTGCAAGGTATTCACCGTACGGATAAACCAGCATTCAGTTTTCAAGGCCACCCAGAAGCAAGTTCAGGGCCACATGATGCGGCAAATTTATTCGACCATTTCATTGAATTAATTAATGAATACCGTCAGAACACACCTCGTCAAAACGCACAATAATCGGGAGCAAAAGAAATGGCAAAACGTACTGATATAAAAAGCATTCTGATTTTAGGTGCCGGCCCGATTGTGATTGGCCAAGCATGTGAATTTGACTACTCAGGTGCTCAAGCATGTAAAGCACTGCGTGAAGAAGGCTACCGCGTAATCTTAGTTAACTCGAACCCTGCGACAATAATGACTGACCCAGAAATGGCAGATGCAACTTACATCGAGCCGATTCACTGGGAAGTTGTGCGTAAAATCATCGAAAAAGAGCGCCCAGATGCAGTATTACCAACCATGGGTGGCCAAACCGCACTGAACTGTGCGCTTGAATTAGAGCGTAAAGGCGTTTTAGCCGAGTTCGGCGTCACTATGATTGGGGCAACGGCAGATGCAATCGATAAAGCTGAAGATCGCCAACGTTTTGATAAAGCAATGAAAAAAATCGGCTTGGGCACTGCACGCTCAGGTATTGCACATAATATGGAAGAGGCATATGCCGTTGCAGATGCGGTCGGCTTTCCCTGTATTATTCGCCCATCATTTACGATGGGAGGCACCGGTGGCGGTATTGCCTATAACCGTGAAGAGTTTGAAGAAATCTGTACTCGCGGTTTAGATTTGTCCCCTACTAACGAATTATTGATTGATGAATCGTTAATTGGCTGGAAAGAATACGAAATGGAAGTTGTCCGCGATAAAAAAGACAACTGTATTATCGTTTGTTCCATTGAAAACTTCGATGCCATGGGGATCCACACAGGGGATTCTATCACCGTAGCTCCGGCTCAGACATTGACCGATAAAGAATACCAAATCATGCGTGATGCATCGATGGCAGTATTGCGTGAAATCGGCGTTGAAACGGGCGGCTCTAACGTTCAATTTGCGGTAAACCCTAAAGATGGGCGCTTAATTGTTATTGAAATGAACCCACGGGTTTCGCGTTCATCTGCGCTTGCTTCTAAAGCGACGGGCTTCCCAATTGCAAAAATTGCGGCAAAATTAGCAGTGGGTTATACCCTTGATGAGTTAATGAATGACATCACTGGTGGCCGTACTCCGGCATCATTTGAGCCTTCCATTGACTATGTTGTGACAAAAATTCCACGTTTTAACTTTGAAAAATTTGCGGGCACGAATGATCGACTAACAACGCAAATGAAATCTGTCGGCGAAGTAATGGCTATTGGTCGCACATTCCAAGAATCAATGCAAAAAGCATTACGTGGCTTAGAAGTAGGCGCAACAGGCTTCGACCCGAAAGTGGCTCAAGAAGACCCTGAAGCACTAACTCGCATCCGTCGTGAGTTAAAAGATGCAGGTGGAGAACGTATCTGGTTTATCGCGGATGCGTTCCGTGCCGGTCTTTCTGTTGATGGTGTTTTCAATTTAACCAATATTGACCGCTGGTTCTTAGTGCAAATCGAAGAATTGGTGCGTTTAGAAGAAGAAGTGGCTGAATTAGGCATCAATGGCCTAACTAAGGACTTCTTACGTGTACTTAAGCGTAAAGGATTTGCAGATGCACGTCTGGCAAGTTTAGTCGGTGTTTCTGAAGCAGAACTACGCAAACTACGTCAAGGCTATGATTTACATCCCGTTTATAAACGTGTTGATACCTGTGCGGCAGAGTTTGCAACAGACACGGCTTATATGTATTCCACATACGAAGATGAGTGTGAGTCAAACCCAAATAATGCTAAACCGAAGGTGATGGTATTAGGCGGTGGGCCAAACCGAATTGGGCAAGGGATTGAATTTGACTATTGCTGTGTACATGCATCTCTAGCGTTACGTGAAGACGGCTATGAAACCATTATGGTGAATTGTAACCCAGAAACTGTTTCAACCGATTACGACACGTCAGACCGTCTCTATTTCGAACCTGTCACTCTTGAAGATGTGCTGGAAATTGTACGCATCGAGCAGCCAAAAGGTGTGATTGTGCAGTATGGTGGTCAAACACCATTAAAATTAGCTAGAGCGTTGGAAGCTGCGGGTGTTCCTGTTATTGGTACGAGCCCAGATGCCATTGACCGCGCAGAAGACCGTGAACGTTTCCAGCAGGCCGTTAATCGCTTGAACTTAAAGCAGCCACAGAATGCAACTGTCACTGCTATTGAGCAAGCAGTTGAAAAAGCAGCTGTTATTGGTTATCCACTGGTTGTTCGCCCATCCTATGTGTTAGGTGGCCGTGCAATGGAAATCGTATATGATGAAATCGATTTACGTCGCTATTTCCAAACGGCGGTGAGCGTTTCTAACGATGCGCCAGTGCTACTTGATCGCTTCTTAGACGACGCAGTTGAAGTTGACGTAGATGCGATTTGTGACGGTGAGATGGTGCTGATTGGCGGTATCATGGAGCACATTGAGCAAGCTGGTGTGCACTCTGGTGACTCTGCATGTTCACTACCTGCATATACACTTAGCCAAGAAATTCAAGATGTGATGCGCGAGCAAGTCCGCAATCTTGCCTTCGAATTACGTGTACGTGGCTTGATGAACGTGCAGTTTGCCGTCAAAAATAACGAAGTTTATTTAATTGAAGTCAATCCACGTGCCGCAAGAACTGTGCCTTTTGTCTCTAAAGCAACAGGTGTGCCATTAGCGAAAGTTGCAGCGCGAGTGATGGTAGGGCAAACCTTGGCACAGCAAGGAGTAACGGAAGAAGTTATTCCACCATACTACTCTGTAAAAGAGGTCGTATTGCCATTTAATAAATTCCCTGGGGTTGACCCAATTCTTGGGCCTGAAATGCGCTCAACAGGTGAAGTAATGGGTGTCGGCCGGACATTTGCAGAAGCATTTGCTAAAGCGATGTTAGGCAGTAGCTCGACGATGAAAAAATCAGGCCGTGCACTGTTATCCGTTCGTGAAGGGGATAAAACACGTGTGGTTGATTTAGCCGCTAAGCTGTTAAAACACGGCTTTGAGTTAGATGCTACTCACGGTACGGCGATTGTGTTAGGAGAGGCTGGGATTAATCCGCGCCTCGTTAACAAAGTTCATGAAGGTCGTCCACATATTCAAGATAGAATTAAGAATGGTGAATATGATTACATTGTGAATACCACTGCAGGTCGTCAAGCTATTGAAGACTCAAAATTAATTCGTCGCAGTGCATTGCGTTACAAAGTTCACTATGACACGACGTTAAATGGCGGCTTTGCCACCACGATGTCGCTCAGTGCAGATCCAACAGATACAGTAATCTCTGTACAAGAAATGCATGCATTAATTAAGTAATTATTTAATAAGTCACCTATGTAAGCCTCAGTATTCAATTTACTGGGGCTTTTTTATGGCTACTTTTAAACTATCGCTAGCGAGAAAATAATTGTCTGGTGATATTGTGGGTAAAATATAATTCCAATAAAAAATGCAAAATTGAGATTGACTCTCACGTAACGTGAGGCACTAACCTTGGTCGCAATTACAGGAGGAACCTATGCTATTTCAAGTTGGTGAGATTGCGGAAAAAACAGGATTAACCATCCGTACACTGCATCATTATGAAGAAATTGGCTTATTGGTACCAACTGCAAGAACCGATGCGGGTTATCGGCTTTACAACATGCAATGCATAGAGCGTTTAACGCAAATTCAATTGCTACGGCAGGTTGGAGTCAAACTGAAAAACATCGGTGAATTACTGGATGGCCAGAGTGGAGATATGACGAGTTTGCTGCAAGAGCGAATTGCATTATTAACGGAACAAATGGAGCAAATGGCGACATTACGTTATCGATTAGAGCAATTACACAGGCAAATGCAAACGGGGAATACTTTAACTCAGGCTGATTGGTTTTCTGTATTGGAGATGATGTCGATGTTTGATAAATATTTTACCCCTCAAGAATTGGAACAATTGCCACTCTATACGGCGCACACGCTGAAAAACCAAGAGTGGCAACAGCGTGTAGCAACGGTAAACAAGCTGATGGAACAAGGTGCAACACCTCAATCTATCGAGGTGCAACAAATTGCACATGAATGGATGACGGCATTAGAAAGAGATACCGGAGGCAACCCGGATTTCTTTGCACGATTGAATCGAATTCATTTATCGGATAACACGTTAGCCTATTCATCAGGTATTTCTGTTGCAATGATCCAATATGTAGCAGAGGGTTTTAGTGAGTACCAATTATCACTGTTTAAACCTCATTTAACCGCGGAGCAATTTGCTTTTGTTCAGCAGCATTATTTTTCCTCAGGTGAGGCGTGGCCCGAATTAATCGCAGGTTTATATAATGCATTAAAAGCACATAAATCCCCAGACTCACCCGAAGTACAACAATTAGCGAAAACATGGTTAGCGATGTTCAACCAGTTTACGGGGGGAGATCCTGAGCTACAAGAGAGAATTCGGGTAATTTATCGTGAGGAACCCAAGACTTCGCAAGGAACATGGATGACAGCAGAAATTGGCCAGTACTTATTTTCTGCTATTAGTTTGATGGATCAATAAGTTTGATGGATCAATAAAACCAAATGGCCGCTAATTAGCGGCCATTACTCGGTTATACTATGATTTTTCTTTGCTACCAGAGAGTGCCTTTCGGTGTTTCCAATACATTACAATTGAACCAATTAGCCCACTAATTAGTAGGATGACAGGGATAATCATTAGCGCACTAATAACAATTTGCTCATGTTCTTTCACAAAAGGAATTTGGTTTAAGGCATACCCCAAGGTGACAATCAAGCCAACCCATAACAAGCCACTTAGCCAGTTAAAAAATTGGAAACGGCGGTGACTTAATTCAGATAACCCAGCGAGCAAAGGTAATATTGTTCTGACAAATGCAAGGAAGCGGCCGATAAGTAGGGCGTATAATCCTTGCTTATTAAACATATTATTTGCTTTGGTGTGATATTCCTCAGGAATTTGCGCTAACCAGCGTTTCACAACCTTGGTTTCACTTAACCATCGGCCTTGTAGAAAACCTAACCAGCAACCTAAACTGGCTGCTGTTGTTAGCAATAGTATTGTGGGAATAAAGTGTAAGACCCCTTTGGCAATTAATGCACCTGAAAGGATCAACAAGGTATCACCGGGTAGGAAAGCGGCGGGAAGAACGCCATTTTCTAAAACAATGACAACAAAAAGTACGGTATAAATAACCCAAAGCACTTCAGGGTTGGAGAGTTTAAGGAAATCGTGGTGCCAAAGTGCCAGTACGATTTCGCGTAGGACTTCCATAATCATTCCTGTATCTGCGTAAAAGCGAATTTCTTTATCATCTATATTACAGGAAAAAAAGGGTTCAAGTTTGATTTGTTTGATGAATTAATCATTGAGTGGATAAATTGCAGGAAATATTTAATGATTATCCTGCAATTAACATCTTGATTTAAGCTACAAATTAAATTCGCTCAAAAGCTAATTGTAAGTCGTGAATTAAATCATCGGTATGCTCTAAACCGATATGCACTCGGAAGAAGGTGCCTTCTTTTGGTGAAAAATCATACTGCCGCATACTGAGCAAATCTTCTTTTTGGTATCCCAAAATCAGCGATTCAAAACCCCCCCATGAATAACCCATTTTAAAATGATTAAAATTATCAAGAAAAGCGGTAAATTGCTCCGTGGTTAAGCGTGATTTTAGTTGGAAAGAGAACAGACCATTAGAGCCTGTAAAATCACGAATAAAGAATTCATGACCCGGAGAATTCTCAAGTGCCGGGTGAAAAACCTGTTCAACTTCAGGACGTTGCTGTAACCAATTAGCAACTTGTAAGCTATTAATTTGATGCTGTTTTAATCGAGTCGGTAATGTATGCAGGCCACGATTAGCCATATAAACAGTGTCTGGGTCAGCTGTTTGACCTAAGAGATAAGAATTTTCACGTAATGTTTCAATACAGCGTTGGTTTGCCACAGCAAGGCCGAGCATTCCGTCGGAATGGCCATTGATATATTTAGTTGCTGATTGGATTGAAACGTCAACATCAAATAATAATGGTTTAAGTAAGACGCCCGCAGCCCAAGTGTTATCAATCATAATGACAATTTCAGGCGATTTAGCACGTATAGCTTTTACGATTGCAGGTAAGTCATGAACTTCCATGGTGATAGAGCCGGGGGATTCTAAGAATACAATACGTGTATTGGATTGTATTAAATCAGCAATCCCCGTTCCGATTAAGGGATCAAAATACGTGGTTTGAACATTTAACTTAGTGAGAATATTGTCGCAAAAATTTTGGGTTGGGTCATAAGCTGAACCGGTAACAAGGATATGTTCGCCTGCAGAGATAAAGGACAAAATGGCATTGGTAATTGCGGCAGCACCTGAAGGGTAAAGGACACAACCTGCACCTGCTTCTAATTCTGTCATGGCTTCTTGGAAAGCAAAATGTGTTTGCGTACCACGGCGTCCATAAAATAGTACGTTATTTGCACGATGGCGAGTTGCATGTCGTTTTTCTTCAAGCGTATCAAAAATAATAGAAGAAGCTCGTTGAATAACGGGGTTTACTCCTTTTTGTGTGTATTTAGGGTTTCGCCCAATATGAACTAATTGTGTTTCAGGTTTTATGTCTGCCATGATTTTTCCCTACACAGGATGTGAACTAGTTAAACTCAAAGGTGATTTATACTAAGACGTTAAATGATTCTGATAGAAATGTAACCTGAGTATTCTTCAACTTTCAATTCATAGGTAAGTCTCATTTTCTCAGGTTGCGTATGAACACTTAATTGAGCTATGAATTATTAAGGAAAATAACCGCATAATAGAGAAGGGCATGTTTGTCTAAACGCAAAAAAATATAAAAAAAATCGCGAATACTAATGATAATTACTATCAATTCGCGCTGTGTTTGATATCATCAGCACCGTCTTTTTGAAAAGAGACGGACAGCGCGAGTCAAATTTCGCTTTTAAAGGTTAGTCGATGAATGGCACAATCATCGATATGAATTTTATTATACAACACTAAAAAGAGAGTAAAGGCCAACTGATGCGTAAACTAACAGCTTCTATTCTATTGGCGTTCGGCTTGATGGGTACGGCAGTCGCTGAAACCACACCTGCAACAACACCAGCTGCGTCTCAAAATACACCATCAACACAACCGGCAGTAAACCCGGCTGCACCACCAACAACACCAAGTGCTGAAGTTGCATCAGTACCCGCTGAGCCTGTACAAGGCGAAGCTGTGAACACAACAGTTGTTAATGAAAACATTGAAATTGCAACAGAAGCACCAACAGGAGGTTTTGATCAAGACTTATCTGTTTGGGGAATGTACCAAAATGCAGATAACGTGGTTAAAACCGTTATGATTGGTTTGGTGATTGCTTCTGTTATTACATGGGCGCTATTTTTCTCAAAAGGTTTGGAGATTTTAGTTGCTCGCCGTCGCTTAAAAGCAGAAGCGAAAGCGATTGCTGAGGTAAAATCACTTGATGAGGCGGTCAGTATTGCAGAAGGCTTCAAAGCAAATAGCATTACTCGTATGTTATTAAATGAAGCTGTTACTGAGCGAGCTTTATCAGCGAATAGCTCTGATTTATCAGGTACAAAAGAGCGCACATCATTCCGCCTAGAAAGGGCTGTTGCTGCTATTAGCCGTTATATGGGGCGTGGCAATGGTTATTTGGCTACTATTGGTGCGATTTCTCCATTCGTCGGTTTATTTGGAACTGTCTGGGGGATCATGAATAGCTTTATCGGGATTGCCCACTCACAAACGACTAACCTTGCTGTTGTTGCGCCAGGTATTGCAGAAGCATTATTAGCAACAGCAATCGGTCTTATTGCCGCTATCCCTGCGGTTGTGATTTATAATATTTTTGCTCGTATGATCAACAACTATCGTGGTCAAGTAGGAGATGTCGCTGCTCAGTCCGCATTGTTACTGGGGCGTGATCTTGATCTGGCAAATAGCAAAGCAAGGTAATTATTATGGCAATGCGTTTAGGTGACGAACAAGACGATAGCGGTGAAATGCATGAAATTAACGTAACACCTTTTATCGATGTTATGTTGGTTTTATTGATTATCTTTATGGTTGCGGCACCATTGGCAACAGTTGATATTAAAGTCGACTTACCCGCCTCGACAGCGAAGCCGCAGCCGCGTCCAGAAAAACCCGTTTTTTTAACAGTGAAATCGGACAGCCAGCTTTTTATTGGGGACCAAGCTGTGACAAAAGAACAGCTTGCTTCTACACTTGACCAAGCAACAAGTTCTAATAAGGAAACGACAATCTTTTTCCAAGCGGACAAGAGTGTTGATTATGAAACTATGATGGATGTAATGAATGCATTGCGTCAATCTGGGTACTTGAAGATTGGTTTAGTGGGTATGGAAGCAACAACTTCAAAATAAGCGAATTACATCGTATAAACGCGTTTTATCGTTAAGGGTAAAACGCGTCTAACTATGCCTTAAGGTAAGCCTGTGGCGATCTAATTTACCTTTGGCACTATTTTTGTCTATCTCATCACATTTATTTTGCTAATTAGATTTCTTTTTAAGAATTTTATTCTTATTTGACGCTTTCTATTCGTAATTTGATAGGCTGGGGTGGCTATTGCACTCATTGTTTCACTCTATTTAGGATATTTTTGCTTGTATTTTCTATAAGCAATGAAGCATCTTATTAATTTTTATAATGAATCATTGTTTGTTTTTTCTTTATTATCACAGTAACGTCTATTGATTTTACCTTTTTTACTATTTATCTATTAGTTACATTGATTCATTTTCTTGGTTTTTTAATTTTTAAATGCGAGTTAAATAGCATATTAATGCTGATTATTTTATCAAAAGTGATGCAATAGCGATGTGAAACTTAACGAAAAATAAACCATATTATAATTAAGGATTTATGTGGGGATCATTTTTAATCTATTTGACCTAATTCCTTATTAAATTGGTGGTTATTTTGTAAGGGAAGGATTCATCAGAAAAGTTATTATTTATCATGAGCCTGATTGTTTTTATATTTAATTCGTAGGTTAATAAATTTTAATTACGTAAATGCCATTAATATTTATAATTGAAAAATATGTAAGTTTTATTAATGTTCAGAAGATTTTATTATTCCAGAAAATATATTTGTAAAGCTATGTGATATATATTAATTAATATTAAATTTACTTTTAAATTTTAAGTAAATTGTTTTCTATAAAAAATGTAAATTGTTTGTAATATCTTAACTATAGGTTAAATATTTTGCCTGATTTCGGTTTTCTCAATGTATCTATTTGATTTTAAATGCTTTATTGCATGGTTTTTGTAGCTTGTCATGAAAATAAAAAAACACTTGCGCAACAAAAGTGTTGCGCTATAATGCAACCAATAACATTTAGAAACACTTTTAAATACTTTATTATACTGAGTTATCTATTTTTATAATTTACTTATGCTAGGGAATCAATAAGGCCAATGCTAATTTGGAAATAATACAAAGTTAGTGAACGTTTAGGCCTTTGTATTAAAAATAGTTATAATTACTTAACAAGTAGGTCAGCTAAGTGAACGTATTTATACTGTGAGATAAGTGTTATTACTGGAGTCAAATGGGCTGACTACAGACTACGCATAGCAAGCGTCGCCGTAATAAGGCAATTTCATATTATACTCTTCTATAGATAAAATAAGACTACACTTCCAGCGTTATCATTGAGATAGCGCTTTTTTTTATTCCCATCTATTTCTTTAAATCTGAGTGTGCTCAAGATCAATCTGTCTCTCGTTTTATGATGAAATAACTTCACGAAAAAATTTATCGGAGTATGATGTTGCCACTTCGCTGTGGGGATCGATATAAGTACTTATATCGATAATTATACAACGGCGAACTTCTCTGCCAAGGTCTGGCGTGAATGAATTGGAAGTAACAATGACTTGGTCTGATTTTAAATCTCGCTATCTCATCGGTTTTTGGAAACCATTACCTGCAGTTATTGCCGCAGGTATCTTATCAACCTATTACTTTGGCTTGACCGGTACATTCTGGGCGGTCACGGGTGAGTTTACGCGTTGGGGCGGGCACATCATGCAATTATTTGGTGCAGAGCCAGAGACATGGGGCTATTTTAAAGTTATTGGTTTTGAGGGTACACCTCTGGATCGTATTGATGGCGTGATGATCATTGGTATGTTTGCCGGGTGTTTTGCCGCTGCATTATGGGCCAATAATATTAAATTACGAATGCCTCAGCATCGGATACGTATTTTTCAAGCTATTTTAGGCGGTATTATCGCTGGATTTGGTGCTCGATTGGCGATGGGGTGTAATTTAGCTGCATTCTTTACTGGTATCCCTCAATTTTCATTACACGCATGGTATTTTGCTGTTGCTACTGCGGCAGGGTCATACTTTGGTGCGAAATTCACACTAATGCCAATGTTTCGCATTCCTGTGAAACTGAAAAAAGTCAGCACCGCATCGCCGTTAACACAAAATCATAATGTGGCGAAAAGGCGCTTTAAACTGGGAATGGTGATTTTCACTTTAGCACTGGCTTGGGGCTTTTATACCTTATTAGACTCCCCAGTAATGGGGTTTGCCATTTTATGTGGTATTGGCTTCGGGTTACTTATTGAAAGAGCACAAATTTGTTTTACCTCTGCATTTCGTGATCTGTGGATCACCGGACGCACCCATATGGCGAAAGCTATCATTATTGGTATGGCGGTCAGTGCGATTGGTATTTTCAGCTATGTGCAGTTAGGTGCAACGCCAAAAATTTTATGGGCTGGGCCGAATGCCGTCATTGGTGGATTACTGTTTGGCTTCGGTATTGTACTCGCTGGTGGCTGTGAAACGGGCTGGATGTACCGTGCCGTAGAAGGCCAGGTTCATTATTGGTGGGTAGGTTTTGGTAATATTCTTGGTGCTACAGTACTGGCTTACTACTGGGATGACTTAGGCCCTTGGCTAGCGACTGATTTTGACAAAGTTAATTTACTTGAAACCTTTGGACCAGAAGGTGGATTACTGGTCACTTATGGGTTATTAGCGGTCGCATTTGTATTGATGTTGGTCTGGGAAAAACATTTTTTCCGTAAACGTTCTCAAAAAGCATCTAATGTATCCGTGGAGGTAGTATGAGTAAGAAAGACATCATCCCTGATTATCGGTTAGATATGGTCGGAGAACCTTGCCCCTACCCAGCAGTGGCAACATTAGAAGCAATGCCATCGTTGAAAAAAGGTGAAATATTAGAGGTAGTAAGTGATTGCCCGCAGTCGATCAATAATATTCCTCTGGATGCGAAAAACTACGGTTATACTGTGTTGGATATTCAGCAAGATGGGCCGACTATTCGTTATCTTATCCAAAAATAACGAATACGCGTCATATTTTGCACTGTCGCGGCGTTGGCTTCATGCGTTAGCCCTAGTCACATACTTGTGTATGCTCCTAGGGTCTAACGCATTTGCCGCCTTGCGACAGCACAAACTATTTAGCGTATTGGTATTGGTCATGCTTCGTGCTGTAGCGTTGTTGACTGCACTTATAGGCTTACGCCTATTCCCTAATCACACTGCATACTCCTAAAGCTCGGTTCGCTTGTCGCCTAGTTACAACCCGAATTATATAGGGTATCTTAGTGATACCCTGTAAATATTAAAGGGGTCGGTAAATCGGGAAATTGAACACGATTAGTATAGGTGGTAGTTCGATTACTCTTCTTGTTCTTGCCAATTAGTAATATCTAGAACCAACTCACATTCGTCATCCATATAAGCGCCTGTTGGAACAAAACCAAGCTTTTTGTAGAACTCAAATGGGCTTTCTTCCCCTTCACCACAGCTATTATAAAGGCGAGGATAACCTTTTCTCTTTAAATACTGGATGACTTGAACTAAAGCTTCTCGGCCAAACCCCAGTTTTTGGTAGGGTTCTGCAATCATAAAGCGCCAAAGCATAATGCCGTCATATTCTAACTCATCGTCATCTAGCCCTGAATGCAGCATGATAAAACCAACAGGGACATCATCAGCGTATATGCCTCGATACCATGCACAATCAGAAAATTGTGCTTCCACCATGGAATAGGCGTTATCTGCTACCATATTACGCTGTGCCTCACTAAGTGTATGACTTAGTAAGCAAATTTCAGAAAAATTTTCTGCAGTGACTTTTTGTAGGGTAACCAGTGAATTTTCATCTAATTCAGGTTCGATGAGCTCTTTCATAACATTTCCTTCGACAGAATATTGACCATAATCATCAGTGATGGGTTATTTTTATTATTGTTGTTGAACATAATTAAATATCAGAAATTTGCGATATGGATATAAATCAATCAACCAGAGATTTCACAACCAGTCAATGACTTAATTGTGGCTATGTAAGCGGGATCTAAAAAGTGATGGCAACTTACTTAAGTGTGAGTTGCCATTGTGAGAGCAATAGAGGATATGGAAACAAATTTAGTGTTCGGCTTCGCCACCTAAGACATCAATCAAGCGAGCGATTAATGCACTGAGTTCACCTGTCATTAAGACGTAATCAGCATCAAATTTTTGAGCGTAGTCTTCTTTAGCGATGTCATCATTTTGGTCTTTTAATGTATCGCTATATTTGAGACGTTTCAGGGAGCCATCGTCAGATAACATGAACTGGATACGTTCTTCCCAATCTAAGGCTAGTTTGGTAACTAGCTTGCCAGCTTCAATGTGGGTTGCGATTTCATCAGAAATTAGGTCTTGCTTCTTACAGCGGATAATACCACCTTCTTCTAAGATAGCTTTTAGCTCCGCTTCATCCATGACGGCAAAGCCTTGTGGTAATGAGCCAGAACGGATCCACTCCGTGAGCGTTAGCTCTATAGGGTCTTTAAAAGTCAGAGGAACGACAGGTAAAGAACCTAGGCTTTTGCGAAGTAAGGCTAAATTATCTTCAGCGCGTTTTGCGCTTGCGGCATCAACAATAATTAATTGATTTACAGTATCAATCCAAATGTAGGTTTTACTAAATTTACTAAATGCGCGAGGGAGTAAAGCATGGACGACTTCATCTTTTAAGGAGTCTTTTTCGGTTTTTTTTAACTTACGCCCTTGTTCAGCTTCTAGTTTTTCAATTTTATCCTGTAGTTCTTGCTTTATTACAGGAGATGGCAGCATTTTCTCTTCTTTTTTAGCACAAATAAGAATTTGATTACCCGCAGCATGCGTCAATGCATCACTACCATTCATAGGGGAAACCCAGCCAGTTTGCATCATGTCTTGGCTACCACAAGGATGATAGGCGAGGGCGGCAAGCTGTTTCTCTAAATCATCTGCGGAGAGTGCCAAATCCCGATTTAGGCGATAGACCAATATATTCTTGAACCACATGAAAAACCTACCTTTGTTGATAAATAGCCAGTTAGAGCAGGGGGCTATGATAGCGAATTGTCTGTTATTAAGCGAAAAAAAATACGTTGACGTTGAGGGCTGCTATCATTTCATTAGCTAACTATTGATAATACTCCTCAAATCAAGCCATGATAACCATAGAACCCTTGAATAGTAGAGAGCATCATAATGAGAATAGGTATTGACCTTGGTGGAACCAAAATTGAAGTTATTGCATTGGATGACAGTGGTAATACTTTGTTTCGTAAACGTATTCCAACACCTCGTGGTGATTATGATGCGACACTTAAAGCGATCGCGAGTTTAGTGGCGGATGCAGAAACGGCGACGGGGTTGTCAGGCAGTGTTGGTGTTGGGATCCCTGGAACCTTGTCTCCAGTGACAGGAAGAGTTAAAAACGCTAATTCCACATGGCTTAATGGCAGACCGTTCGATGCCGATTTAAGTCATTTATTAAATCGTAAAGTAAAAATGGCGAATGATGCTAATTGTCTCGCCGTCTCTGAGGCCGTTGATGGTGCAGGAGCAGGCGAGAAAGTCGTGTTTGCCGTAATTATCGGAACTGGATGTGGTGCAGGAATTGCAATAAATGGGCAAGTGCATTCAGGGGGAAATGGCGTTGCAGGGGAATGGGGTCATAACCCTCTACCATGGCAAGATGAGCAAGATAGGCAATTTCTAGTAACAGAAAACTGCTATTGCGGGCTGACAGGTTGCACGGAATTGTTTGTCTCAGGCACAGGGTTTATGGTGGATTACGCGAAAATGTCAGGAAGCCAAAAAACGGGGATGGAAATTGTCGAATTAGCACAATCAGGTGATAAATATGCCAAGATCGCACTGGAAAATTACCTCAACCGCCTCGCAAAAGCCCTCGGACAAGCCATTAATATGTTAGACCCAGACGTGATAGTGCTAGGGGGCGGAATGAGCAATGTCGATTACTTATATGAAGCGTTGCCAGCAAGGATCCGCCAATGGGTATTTGGTAGGGAGTGTGATACGCCAATTCGTAAAGCGGTGCATGGGGATTCGAGTGGGGTTCGCGGAGCCGCTTGGCTATTTTCGTCCTAATTTACGCT
>NZ_JAMPQO010000031.1:0-92897 GCF_028482485.1 Providencia sp. PROV116
GCAAGCGACGCAAAATGCGTTGTCAAAACAGTTTGCGAACAGTGAAAAACAGCAGGCGGACTTGCAGGCAAAACTCAGCCAGCAAGAGCAGAGTTATGCCACCGCACAAGCGCAGCTGAAGCAAGCCAACGCAGACCTGTTGAAGTTACAAAAAGATGTTGAAAAACAAACAGCGCTAATAGGGCAAGCAAGTGACAAGCAAGTTAAAGAGCTAACAATAAACTTAAATAAACAGATTGCCCTATTGAAACAGAAAGAATCAGCTTTAGCTAAGTTAGAATCTGAGAAAAAATCAATTAATGATGCTCTTACTGCCCAAGAAAATGAGAAGAGAAAACTTGAGCAGCAAAATCAGCAATTTGTTAAGCAGACTAAGTCTCAAGAAGACAAAATTAACAAACTTGAAAGTGATATAGCGGCTAAAACAAAGAAACAGTCTGAGGTTGAGCAAAAACTGGCAGACACAAATAAGCTTTTTGGTGATTTAAAAACGACTTCTCAGAAAGAATTAGCATTAGCACAAGAGAAATTGAAAAAATTACAAACAGAGTTAGATTCGCGTAAATCCATTTCGAGTGATGAAACTTTAAAATTACAAATTGCGGACTTGAACCGATTGATAACTCAACTACAAGATGAAAATGATGCATTAAAAGCGAGAAGTGGATCAAAAACGAATACAGGTTTGGCTGGACGAGTTCCGCCTAGTAAAGATTTAAAAGCGATCGCTGCAGAAAATGCGAAGAAAAACCAAAAGATTATTGAACAAATTACTGCTCAAAAATACAGTAAGCTCGATAACAACACTTACTATAAGATCATGCAAGCAGGCTCACCGATAAAAGACGTCAAAAATAAAGATGTAACTTTTATTATGAGGGAACAATTGACGGATGGTAAGGTTACAGTATTGTACACCGATCAAAACCCTGTCACATTGCCTTATAGCCAGTTACCAGCTCCATTAAATTCCTTTGTAGAACGAGCAGGGGAAGGGGGCATGGTTAAGGTATATATTAAGCCTGAAGGAGGGTATGGTGTTGAAGGTATACCTGGTGAAGTACCACCAAACTCCATGTCAATTATTGATTTGAAAATAATTAAAGCAAAATAATATAATTTTTGTCTAAGTTTATCTTAAAGGTAATTTGTCACTGAAAAGGCAAATTACCTTTTTTGTGATGTATTAATTTAAAAGGGAGTATAAGAAGTATAAGAAGTATAAGTAGTATAAGAAGTATAAGAAGTATAAGAAGTATAAGAAGTTTAGGTGAATACTTAAAAGGGGGAGAGCTGCTTGCCGTTCTGCCAGATTATATTTCTATAACTGACAGGGCATGAGTTTGAATATTACTGAGCGGTTAAGCTGCTATTCTTGACCGACTCGGAGTGTATCCAAATCTTTTTCGATAAGTTTGAGTGAAGTAAGATTGACTTGAAAAACCAGCTTCCATTGAAACTTCAACAATACTCATTGTTGTGTTAATTAATAACTGGTGTGCATACATAATACGTTTTTCACTAATCCAAGAACGTGGTGATGTAGCATAAACGGTATTGAACAGCTCTTTAAAGGTTGTTAACCCCATGCCAAAAGTACGTGCAAACTCACTTAATCTCCACTCCTTAAGATAATTATTTTCCATAAATAATTGCAAACGCTCTACTTGGCGACTACTCAGCTGTCTAAAATTAGATAACAATAAAGCACCTTGTTCACTGTAGCTCAGTAATAATAATAACTCGCTTACTCTGAGTGAGAAGATAACATCAGGGTATTCATTATTGATAAATGCATTTAAGCTTGCTTTAATTTCGTTAATGAGAGGAGAAGAATTAAATTTAATTACATCACATGGTAAGCCTTCACCGCGGTCTATTCCACTTAACTCAGCACCATGATTGGAGATGAAGTTACGTAAAAACTTATCATCTAAAGAAATCCAAAGTAAATCACAATTTGTTGTTTCAGCGAGCTGCAATGAGTAAGCGCCTTGTTTGTGATATAAGATATCACCTTCATTTAAACGTTGAGAGTTAGATGGGGTTTCTAGTAATACCGAGCCTTGCTCTACGATTAAAAGCCCTTTGGTTTCTAAATCGATAATGTGATGAGCTGCGTTACTATTAACTTTTATTTGTTTAATTACGTATTGATTTGGTGAATTTACTACTTGCATGACGATACCTTCATTAATTGTATTTAAATATAACTTCAAAATTAAATGTTCAACAATTTCCACCTGGTGATATAAAGCATGGATGTTATTAGTATGTTTGAAATTATATAAATCGATTAATTTTGTGTCACATTGTAATTCCAAATATAAATAAATGTTTCCAAATATATATTTTCCGATCTTTTTCTGCAATTAGCTCGGTATTTATTGGTTTTAAAATGGTATTTTTTCTGTTTATTCCTATAATTTTAATTAGTTTAGATTAAAATTCTAAATTAATAAAATTAGTCGGTTGTTAATATATTATTGTTTATTACACATAAAATGTGTTTTTTTTCTACTTTCTGCTCACTTATCATTTTTAGTATAGTAATATGAATTTTAGCTATGCTAATGATGATATTAGAATTCGTTAAAACTATTATTGATTAATTTCATTAATGTAATAATTAATTACTAACTTCATTTATTTTTGTTTATAATCGTATCGATTAATATTATTTATTAATATGAGGGTAATTGCTGTTAAGGTGTGACTTGAGTCTCATTTTTTAGTAGATAGGTTTGAATGATGGCTCTGATAGGTATTTTAAATATATGTTTTGATAAATAGTTTTTTCTTGTTATTACTTTTCTCGCTTATTATTGTTTAATATACCCGTATTTTATTACTTCTCCTTATACTGTATTTTGCTTAAGTAGAGGGTTAGTTTGAGTTATGGTTACGCTTATCGAGGTTCTTGCTTCCGAGCTGTGCGTTTATTTACTTTGGTAGGTAAATCAGGAACAGGTTTACGATCATCAATTAAATGGCGTATAGCGAGTATTGGGTGATGGATTAACATTTTAGGGCCAGCCCAGCGCATAACTAGCTTCATTTGTTCCCGCATTTTGGGTTGGTAACAATGGATTGGACATTGTTTACATGCTGGTTTTTCTTCCCCATACCGGCATTTTTCTAGCCTATTAACGGCATAGGAAAATAATTTTTGATAAAAATCAGGAGATTCTAGTGGCGCAGGGTAGGCTTTTTCATAGATTTTTATCATTTTTTCAATCGTTTTAATTTCACGATGAATGCGTTTGCCAACCATAGAAAGTCCTTAGAGAATTAAAACATATATTTAATATACAATTTTAAGAGGCGAATGGTTAGCTAATGATGATTTATTCGTGTTTTTATTGATAGAGCTCAATTAAATGGTGAATTTTTAGACGCAATAAAAAGAGGGTAAAAAATTACCCTCTTATATTAGTGTGAAAAACCACTTAGCTAAGACTAAATGAATCAATATAATATCGTCATTTTTAGAATGTTAGCTAAGTTTGTGATTTTCGTTATGTGAGAAAAATACCAGATATTATTATCGTGATAAGCTATTGACTCGAGAGCATTATCTTTTGCATTTCATCTTTAAGATGTAATTTTTCTTTTTTTAGCTTAGCGACATGCTCATTGTAACCAGCTCCAGAAGGACCTTCTAATTTACTGATTTCTTTGTCGAGTTGATGGTGTTTTTCATAAAGAGTCTGAAAACGGGGATGTGTAGAGATTAATTTTGAAACTAAATCTTGATCTGCTGATAACATACTACCTCCTCAGAATGTATTAAGCCTCAGATTCAGTATAAACATTGCGTACATTTTGTACATCCAAATAGCTTGTAATTTACATAATTTTTATTAGTTTTATGATCTTTCTACTAGAATTAAGTCGTATTACATTGCTTTACCTGAGTTATCTCTATTTTTGTAATTAAGAATCATCTATAGTGATAATTACGACGTAAATGACTTAATATGTATAAAAGTCTGGTTTTAAAAATTAGTTTTATGTTCTTAAATAGGAATAAATAATGAAAAAAGCGATTTTATCTGTAATGGCAGCGGCACTAATTTCATCTTGTGCAGTAGCAACGGAAGATTTGGAAAAGATCGCGCCATATCCAAAAGCTGAATCGGGTATGACTCGTCATGTAATTGAATTAACCAAGCAACAAAATGAAAATGACTTTATGGTTGAGTTAGTTATTGGAAAAACGATCAAAGCAGATTGTAACCGCCAATGGTTTATGGGTGACCTAGACAAAAAGACATTAGAAGGTTGGGGTTATGATTATTATAAACTCGACGAAGTAAAAGGCCCTGCGTCTACCATGATGGGATGTTCTGAGCCGGCAAAAGACCGTTTTGTGACAACTCAGTTAGGTGATGATGCATTTGTGCGTTATAACAGCAAGCTACCAATTGTGGTTTATGCTCCAAAAGATATGCAAGTGAAATATCGCATCTGGTCTACAGACGATAAATTAATTGATTCAGTTAATAAATAAATATTCAAGAAAATGCCGCATTTAGCGGCATTTTTTATAGCAATTAATTTAGCGAATAACAAATACAGATGTTTTCGCATGGCGCACAATAGCGGATGCTGTGGAGCCTAATAGGTAGGTTGAAGTGCTTGGGTGATGAGAGCCAATAACTATTAGGTCGGCACCAATTTCTTGCGCATAATCCAAAATTTCGTCTTTGGCGGAACCAATACCAACTTTGCAGTTAATACGTTCATCAGCAACTTTGATATCTTTAATGACCTCTTCTAATGCACGCATTGCGAGAACTGAGCGTTCTGCAGAATCTTTATTGCTTTCTGGTAAGGCGGCAATTTCAATACCAAAAAATAATTCAAGACTTGGAATAACGGATAGAAAATGAATTTCGGCTGAGCTTAGTTGTGCTAGTGCCTCAACGTGTTTGATGATCTCTTGGTTCAACTCATCTTCTAACAAATCAATAGGAACTAGGATTTTTTTATACATAGCGACCTCATTTTCGTGTTATTTGAAATTAATTACAAAGGCTTATCTTCAATATATCATAAGTTAAATGGAAAGTAATAAATGCTATAACGTGCGTATTTATCGCTTAGAGTTAAGGTAAATATAATTAATTATTTGAAAATAAAGGATAATTATTGTTGAGTCACCCTTTGTTTACAATTATTAGTGAGACTTTTAACAGGAACTATGCGATTATTGATTTTAAATATCATTAACCAATTGATTTAAAAGGTTTATTTGAATGATAATTATTTTGTTTTTCATTAAAGAATACATCATATGAATATGAATAATGCCTCGCCCAAGAAAAAAAGTGAGCTCGAGCTACAGCAAATAAAATTTAATGCAGCGAAGAAAAGTACACTCATCAGTGTCGTTGTTAATACACTCTTATCCATTTGGCAGATAATTATTGGTGTTATTTCACATTCTTCAGGGCTAGTTGCTGATGGTATCCATACCTTGTCTGATTTAATTGCTGATTTTGTCGTATTAATCGCGAATAAAAAAAGCCATAAAAAACCTGATGAAGATCACCCCTATGGCCATTTTCGTTATGAAAATGGTGCCTCATTAATATTAGGAATAATTTTATTAATTGTTGGTGTGGGGATGGTTTGGTCTGCTATTGAAAAGTTACTCAACCCAGATTTAATTCCTGAAGTACATACCATAGCTTTGGTCGCTGCACTGATCGCTTTAGTGGCAAAAGAAGGTTTATTTAGATATATGCTTCATGTTGCTAACAAAGTGAATTCGAGTATGTTAGTTGCAAATGCTTGGCATGCACGCTCTGATGCCGCTTCTTCATTAGTTGTTGCCATCGGTATTATTGGGAGTTTATGCGGTTTACGTATTTTTGACCCGATTGCTGCCCTCATTGTCGGGACTTTTGTTTTTCGCATGGGGTTCAAATTTACGAATCAATCGATGCAAGACTTAATGGATAAAGGCGCGAATGAGGAAACTTTGCAGGAAATTCGTTCTGTTTTAGATAATATAAGTGAGTTATCGGGATATCATGATTTAAAAACACGTAAGTCGGGTGATTTTTTATTAGTAGATGTGCATCTAGAACTTGATGGAAATATGAGTATTACTGTTGGCCATGAGATTGCGGTAAATGTACGTAACAAGTTGATGGAAAACCCATTAATTTTAGATGTTATGACTCACCTTGACCCTTATGATAAAGATGTTAAGCATTAATCATACGTTTATTTTATTTTTCGATAAGAACCGAGCTTTAAAGTGGCTCGGTTTTTTATTGCAAGCTATTATATAAAAACGACTTATTAATTATTGCACCCAGTTGATAACAAGGCGAAAATTAATACGTTGTTTCATAATGGCACAATATAGTATTTGTTCAAAGTATAGGGAACATGTAGCAAACTCTACAAATTTGTACTCTATAGTGATTATTGAATGATTGAGGAAAAAATGCGGTTAACTCAAGAACAATGTCAGACATTTCGCGCCCCAAAAGTTATTGCTCTTACAAATAAAAATGGTATGAAGGTCATTCTTAGTAGCCTTGGGGCTAGTTGGGTTAGCTGTATACTTCCGGTAGCAGCAGGAAAACGAGATGTTATTTTGGGTTCACCCAATATGGCGAAACAGATGGAGCAAGGGGTATATCTTGGTTCGATAGTCGGGCGAGTAGCTAACCATATAAATAACTCACAATTTATGCTAAATGAACAAAAATATCAGGTAACGAATAACCAAGGTATACATTATCAGCGTGGTGGAAAATATAATTTTAGTCATCGTATATGGGGTATTTTTCAACCAACTCCACAGAAAGCTATTTTTTCTTTGGCGTCTCCTGCTGGCGAACAAGGTTTTCCGAGCCAGTTAGACGTTGAAGTGAGTTATGAACTTACAGAAGATAATCAAGTGGTTATCCATCATAACTACCAAGTTACCGAGGCTTGCCCTGTTAACCTTGCGAATCACATCTATTTTAACTTAGCAGGAGAGGATTCGGTTAGAACGGCTTTAGAGCATGATTTATATATTGATGCAGACCAATATTTGCCAACAGATATGGACGGTATTCCAACGGGGGAATGGCATAATGTTGCAGAAACAAATTTTGATTTTCGCCAAAGTAAGCGAATTGGCCGGGATTTTTTACAAGCTGATGTGCAGCGTCGTGTTGGAGGATATGACCATACGTTTATATTAAATAACGCATTAACTGATGGCGAGCAGACAGTCGCAACTCTCAGCGCACCAAGTGGTGATGTATGTCTCAATATCGCCACTACGCAACCTGCATTACATGTGTACAGTGGAAATAACTTGCTTGCAACGTCAGGGAAAACCCGAACGTATGTCCCTTATTCAGGGGTAGTGATGGCTACTCAGTTTCCAACAGACGCCATTAATCATTCGGAGAGGGGCACGCGATACAGCTCGATTGCTCTTTCTCAACAAGTGTATCGAAGCCAAACTCGTTACCAATTTATTTTCTAATCTAGCAGGTGAATATTCAGCGCCTCTATATTAAGGCGCTGAATTGAATTACTGGTTAATAATTATTTAGACTTAAATAACAAACAAATCCAGATATTCATTGACGGGCATTTTTTCTAGCATGGGTTTATCGAGAGAGGCTTTTAGAATTCGAATTTGTTGGGCTTCTGGGAATTGCCTTGCTAAATTAATTCTAAATTTATTCAATAACAATGGCATACCCTCTTTGCGGCGGCGTTTGTGACCAACTGGGTATTCGATAACAACTTCATCAAGCACTTGCCCATCTTTCAATGTGATGGTTAACCCGTTGCTAATCGAACGTTTTTCAGGATCATGATAATCTCGAGTAAACTGTGCATCTTCGGTGCAATACATTTTTGCACGTAATGCATCAATACGCGCATCTTTGGCAATATTGTCTTCATAATCAGCAGCGGTTAAACGGCCAAAAATTAATGGGATAGCAACCATATATTGGATGCAATGATCTCTATCTGCCGGGTTATTTAATGGGCCTTTTTTATCAATAATACGAATACAAGCCTCATGGGTACGAATGGCAATAGACTCAATATCTTGTGCCGATTTCCCTAATTTCTCAAGGGTTTGATAGAGTTGTAAAGCTGCTTCTACCGCTGTTTGGGAATGAAACTCAGCAGGGAAAGAAATCTTAAACAACACATTTTCCATGACATATGAGCCATAAGGGCGTTGAAAACGCAGTGGTTGTCCATTAAATAAAACATCGTAGAAGCCCCATGTTTTTGCGGTTAGCGCCGTTGGGTAGCCCATTTCTCCTTTTTGAGCCATTAAAGCCAACCGAACTGCACGGGATGTGGCATCACCGGCTGCCCATGATTTACGGGACCCTGTATTGGGGCTATGGCGGTAGGTACGTAAGCTGTGCCCATCAATCCATGCTTGGGAAACGGCATTGAGAATTTGATCTCTTTCCAGCCCTAATAAATGTGCAACAACCGCAGTTGAGGCTACTTTAACTAAAATGACATGATCAAGGCCAACTTGGTTAAAGGCGTTTTCTAACGCAATACAACCTTGAATTTCATGCGCTTTAATTAATGCAGTCAAAACATCTCTAATGACTAGTGGCGCTTTGCCTTTAGCAATGTTTTCACGTGAAAGCCAGTCAGCCGTTGCCAAAATACCGCCAAGGTTATCTGATGGATGGCCCCATTCGGCAGCAAGCCACGTGTCATTAAAATCGAGCCAGCGGCACATGGTACCAAGATTAAAAGCGCCTTGCACAGGATCTAATTGAAATTGTGTGCCTGGGATTTTTGCTCCATTTGGCACAATTGTCCCTGGCACTATAGGCCCTAGTAATTTTTTACATGCGGGATATTCAAGGGATTCCATACCGCAACCCAGCGTGTCGAGCAGGCAATGATAAGCTGTATCATAGGCTAGGTCAGAAATAATCGGGTAATCCATTACATAATCAACAATATCGCTGATCACTTTATCAAATTCAATTTGTTGCGAACGCACGGTTTGTGTTGTCATTAGGTTACCTTTTAACGCTGTTCTATAGGAGTAAATAATTGATTTTCAGGCCCAATGTAGTTGGCTGAAGGACGAATAATTTTGTTATCTTGTCGTTGTTCAATAATATGGGCTGACCAGCCAGCGGTACGCGCCATAACAAATAACGGGGTAAACATAGCGGTGGGGATGCCCATCAGGTGATAAGCCACAGCCGAAAACCAATCTAAGTTGGGAAACATGTTTTTCTCACGTTTCATCACGGACTCAATGCGATCCGCAACGGTATAAAGATGCCGGTTTAAGCTTTGTTCTGATAACTGTAAAGCAACAGATTTGATAATGGGATGGCGAGGGTCTGCGAGGGTATAAACTGGATGGCCAAAACCAATGATAACCTCACTATTTTTAATGCGTGCGGTAATATCGTGTTCCGCTTCGTCCATCGAGGCATAACGTTGCTGAATTTCTAAAGAAACTTCATTTGCGCCGCCATGTTTTGGACCACGCAGCGCGGCAATTGCCCCTGTCATCGCTGAGTAAAAATCCGTACCTGTCCCAGCAATAACCCTTGCTGCAAATGTGGATGCGTTAAATTCATGTTCCGCATATAAAATTGCCGTAATATGCATGAATTTTTCCCATTGAGCAGGAGGTTTTTTACCGTGTAATAGGTGTAAGAAATGCGCACCAATCGAATCATCATCTGTTTGGGTTTCAATACGCCGTCCATGGTGGCTAAAGTGGTACCAGTACAACAATATCGACCCTAATGATGCTAATAAGCGATCAGCGATATCTCTAGCACCAGAAAAAGGGTGCGATTCTTTTTCTGGTAAAACACAGCCCATCATTGATACGCCTGTGCGCATGACATCCATCGGGTGTGCGTTAGCGGGTATTGATTCTAACGTCTGTTTAACGTTTGCCGGTAACCCTCGAAGGGATTGCAGTTTTTCTTTGTATGCAACGAGTTCAGTTGCCGTAGGGAGCCTTTCATGGATGAGCAAATGTGCGATTTCTTCAAATTCACATTGTGTTGCCAAGTCGTGAATATCAAACCCGCGATAATGCAGGTCATTACCATTACGCCCAACGGTACAAAGGGCCGTGTTTCCGGCTGCTACACCAGAAAGTGCAACTGATTTTTTAGGTTTAAATTGAGGAGTTTCAGTGTGGTTAAGTTGTTCATTCATCATTTATTCCTTGTAGGGGACTGAGGTAATGCAACTTTCGGTAATAATAAGTAATTAAAAATTAAGATTTTTTCTGTGAAAATAATGCATCCAGTTTTTGCTCATAATCGTAATAATGAATACTCTGATACAGCTCTTCTCGAGTTTGCATTAGCGGAATGACACTTTTTTGCGTGCCTTCTTTACGTAATGTTGTATAAACCTGTTCAGCCGCTTTGTTCATGGCGCGAAATGCAGAAAGTGGATATAGTGCGATGGCAATGCCAACACTGCGTAATTCATCAAGAGTAAACAGTGGGGTTTGGCCAAATTCAGTTAAATTGGCCAGTACGGGAGCAGAGGTGTTATTTGTAAATTTTTGATACATAGAGAGTTCTGTAATAGCTTCTGGGAAAAGCATGTCCGCGCCTGCGTCTAAGTAAGCTTGTGCACGTTCCAGTGCGGCATCAATGCCTTCTACCGCTAATGCATCAGTTCGAGCCATAATCACAAAACTGTCATCGGTTCGTGCATCAACAGCTGCTTTGATGCGGTCGACCATTTCTTGTGTCGAAACAATTTCTTTATTAGGGCGGTGGCCACAACGTTTGGCACCCACTTGGTCTTCAATATGTAACCCTGCTGCACCTGCTTTACAAAAGGATTTCACGGTACGGGCAACGTTAAAAGCGGAAGGGCCAAAGCCAATATCGGCGTCAACCATTAGTGGTAAGTCACAGACGTCGGTAATGCGTCGAATATCAATTAAAACATCATCTAACGTTGAAATACCTAAGTCAGGCATACCTAATGATCCTGCGGCTACGCCACCCCCTGATAAATAAATAGCTTTATAGCCAGCTTGTTTTGCAAGGAGTGCGTGGTTGGCATTGATCGTTCCAACAAGCTGCAATGGCGACTCTTGCTTGATAGCCTCGCGAAATTTGTGTCCTGCACTAAATGATGACATAGCGGCCTCATAAAATGTTAATCAGTTGTAATGAGATTAGGGTAACAATAGTCATATAGCAATTGGCGTGCCAACCTTGAATTAAGAGGCGTGGAAATATAAATGTATTAAAAATCAATTGGATATTGATTTTTCTGGTTTGTGATAGAAAAAACAAAGTTAAAATAATCAGTTGGAATGTTTCATTGAAACAATATATTGTTAAGTGAAACGGAAATGAAACACGATGAGAAGGTATGGCGATGATGGATAAACCGATTATTTGGACGGTTTCAGTGTCCCGGTTATTTACACTGTTTCGAGATATCAGCCCAGAATTTAGTGAACAAGCGGAAATCACACCACTTAATCTTGGTTTTGAACAGGCGGTAGAGGCTGTTCGCCAACGATTACAGGAAGGGCATTGTGACGCCATTATTAGTGCGGGTTCAAATGGTGCTTATTTAAAAAGTCATGTTTCAGTTCCCATTATTAACGTAAAAATCAGTGGGTTCGATGTTATGCAGGCATTAACCAAAGCCCGGGAGATTAGCGATAAAATTGGGATTATTAATTATAAAAAACCGCTTTCGTCATTAGATGAATTTCAGCAGCGTTTTGGTTTGCAAATTGAACAGCGTAGCTATGTTACCGCAGAGGATGCGAGGGCTCAGCTTAAGGCACTGAAAGCTTTGGGGATCTCCGTTGTGGTGGGCGCAGGGTTAATCATGGACTTAGCAGATGAAATGGGGATGACAGGGGTTTTTGTTTATTCCACACAAACCATACGGCAAGCATTTTCAGATGCTATCGAATTAAGCCTGATGTCGAGGCGTGAAAACCATTCGCAAGACAAATATCTCCCCCCTAATCCTGCAAAAGTTCGTTATACCATTAATGACCTGATTGGTTTGTCATTACAGATGGAGCGTGTTAGGCAAACCATTATGTTATATGCACGCTCTGATGCAACGGTATTGGTTCAAGGTGCGAGTGGAACAGGGAAAGAGATGGTGGCACAAGCCATTCATCACGAATATACCTTATTTAATCAACATAAGCGAAGTAAACAACAAATGCCTTTTGTGGCCGTAAACTGCGGAGCAATACCTGAAACATTATTAGAAGCCGAATTATTTGGCTATGAAGAAGGTGCTTTTACGGGGTCTCGCCGCGGTGGCCGAGCAGGCTTATTTGAACTGGCGAATGGGGGAACACTGTTTTTAGATGAAATTGGTGAAATGCCTATTGCATTACAAACAAAGTTATTACGAGTGCTCGAAGAGCGTTCGGTAGTGCGAGTTGGTGGGTATAAACCGTTACAAGTCAATGTTCGGGTCATTTGTGCAACCCACTGTGATTTAGACGGTTGGGTAAAAGAAGGGCGCTTTCGAGCTGATCTATTTTATCGGCTCGGGGTACTAAGAATGCGAGTACCAGCGCTCAATGAACGTGGCGATGATATTTTTGTATTAGCGGAGCGGCTGCTTAAATTAGCCTTTGCAGGATTAAGATTGCCTTTACCTTCCTTTCGTGTACAGCAACTAATTGTATGTAAAGAATTTTTTCTTGAGTATTCATGGCCCGGCAATGTTCGAGAACTCAGAAACTTAATGGAGCGGGTCGCGCTGTATTGCAGTGCTTACCCGGAAAAAGCGATCACAACACAAATGCTAATAAGTTTATCCCCAGAAAGGCAGGGTAGCGAACACAAGGATGTCGTAATAAAAGATAAATCACATGAACCATTAGAAGACGTAATGGCAAGATTTAATGGGGATCGTAAAGCGGTGGCCGAGTATTTAGGAATTAGTAGGACTACGTTATGGCGCCGACTTTCCTCCTATTCCTCCAGACCGAATTCTCGTATTGCACCAAGGAAGAGTAAGAATTAGTATTTTTATGCATTCCCTTAATTCGATTTATAGTGTTTTCACTAAATTTTAATGAATCTCCATTAATTTTTAAATAAAAAGAAAAAATAAGGGAATAACAAACAAAAAAGTGAAATAAATTGTTTTAGTAAATTGAGCAAGGCAAATTTGCTTTATCAATCAGCTTATGCAGCAGGAGAAAACAATAAATAATTTTTTTTGTGATTAAGCACTTTTTAGGTTCCTTATATTTAGTTTAAGTTGTATCTAAAAGTAACAGGGGTGGTTTTGCATGTTGTTTTTATAAATAACTGTTATTTAAGTAATTAGTTTCTTTTTCTTGCCGTTTTTGAACAGGGTTTACCTACAAAAAAAACGTGATTTTTCTCACATAAATTATTTTGTTAGTCACCATTAGATTTTCTCATTTTAACTTCGTGATTGAACGTTCTATATTGCGCTCAAATTAGTCTTATCTTTGTTTTTTTACTACTGCACTAATCGCCGAAATGTATTCTTTCTTGGGAACACAATGTTGTCGTATTCTACGATGTAGTTGCAGCGCATATTATTTATTTTGTTAGTTGGAGAGTGGGGCGTGAATCAGTCCACTACTATTATCATGCGCAAACGCGACAATGCATTCGTTCCTGTTGCAGGGTTAACGATTTTTGCTATTGCATCGGGTTATTTAATGAGCTTAATCCCATTATCGATGGGAAGCTTTGGTATTGATACGCAATATGCCGGCTGGTTAGCGAGCGCGTATTATATTGGTTTATTAATTGGCTCAATGTTAATTGAACCTATTATTGCCAAAATAGGCCATCGTCTTGCGTTTATTGGTTTTTTATTGATGCTTGCCGCAACAGTTATCGTATTGCCATGGACGCCAACCATTGAAGCTTGGTTGCCAAACCGCTTAATTGCAGGGGTTGCGGTGGCGGGGATTTTTGTGGTTGTCGAGTCTTGGTTATTGATTGGCGATAATCCGAAAGAGCGTGCTAAACGTTTAAGTTTTTATATGACGTCATTGTATGGCGGAACAACACTTGGCCAGCTTGCTATTGGTGTCATTGGAACCCATGGTGCCTATCCATTTATGGTGGTATTAGGGTTATTATTATTAGCGGTAATGCCACCGTTATTAGTGCGCCAAGGTCAGCCAGAAAGTGGTTCTCATCAGAAACTCTCATTGAAAAAAATTGCTCGTTTAAGTAAACCTGCAATTATTGGCTGTATGGTTTCTGGTATTACTATGGGAACTATTTATGGGCTAATGCCGTTATCATTGAAAAAAGACCAATTCACCACTGACCAAGTCGGTGTGTTGATGGCCTCAATTATTCTTGGTGGGATGTTAATACAGCCAGTTGTTAGTAAATTATCTATCTTAATGAGTAAAACCTTGTTGCTTGCAATGGTTTCATTATTAGGTGTTTTTGCGATGGGTGTTATTTATATTTCGAGTGATTATTTGGTGATGATCGTTGCTTTAGCGTTACTCGGTATGTCAACTTTTGCCTTATACCCGGTAGCGATAACATTGGCGTGTGATAGCCTAGATTCCTCCTACATTGTGGCAGCAACTCAGGTGATGTTGTTTAGTTACAGTATCGGTTCAGCAATGGGGCCTATCGCCGCCGGAACATTTTTAGGCCAACATAATGGTTTAGTGAATTTTTTCTTTATTGTGCTGTTAGTAACTGCAATTTATATGTTAATTGCCAGCTTACGTCGCAAGGCTAGTGTGTTAGCAAATTAATTTTATCAACAAATAAAACCAATAAATAAAAAGCTCTGTGAATTATTGCAGAGCTTTTTTGTATTCTAATTATTTCTTTTTATTCACGGTTGAAGGTGCCAGTTGTGCTTCAATGGGGGAATGCCTAGTGTTACGTACAATACGTTGTTCCCAAAGCTCCCCTAATTTGAAATCCCATGACAGCGGTGATATTTTTGTTCTACCTGCATTTGGAGCGAAAGTGAGTTCGCTGAAATACAACGTATTTTCATCAGACATCAAAAAATCAGCTCGGCAATAATCAAAAGGAGTGACGAGTATTTCTGCTAACCGTAACATCTCTTTGAATAATGGCGGTTCAGATACGGGTTCTAGCATGTTTGGATAACCAAAAGTCACGGGTTGTAACTGCCAGTTGATATCATAAATATTAATAAATTCATTACCAAATTCGTCGGTATAGTCAATTTCTGCATAGACAGGCTTACCGGAAAAACAATGAACCCGGCATGTTTCTGGTACTAACTTCCGGTTTTTATTAGCGAATAAATCAATATATTCTTCACACATAATTTGTGCGGGAATAGTTTTATAATGACGCTCTCGAGTAATATAGTAAAGATTTTTAGTTAAATGAAAATCCAATTTGTTTTTAGCTTTTAGCCAATTAAATTGTGCTTTGTTTCGACAAATAATACTACTGCCACTGTCGTGATTACATTTTAAAACAAAACGCTCTGGCAGTTTGCTTATATCAATTTCATCGACATTTTTATAAGTATCAATGATAGGAACTAAATATTCATTTCCTATTGTACGTGAGATATATTCCCTTACCGTAAGTTTATCTGCAAATTGTGAATATAATGGGTTTTTATCTCGCAACATTCTAAAATTCACTTTCTCATTAAAGCTTTTTGGGGCTTTAAAGTCAGGGCGGTAATTGAGTTTTTTAGTAAATTTATTAGTGAGATATGTTTTGTCACTCATAATGAGTGTACGTAATTTTTTTATAAAATACTCTGCTTTTTTCATGCGAGCACCAACCATTCTAAAATTGTAGTGTGTAAATGAAATCTAATTTTTATTTGATTATATTTTTTATAACTTAAATAAAACATCAATAAATGTAACGGTCAATTTAATAATTTCTTAATAAATAAATAGTAAACAAAAGATAAATAAAGGTCATTTTGTTAATAATAGCCGGGTATCTGTATGCTTTTATATCAATAATTAAATCAATCGTTTTAATTATTCGTCATTAATAATAAGGGTATTGCCTATTTAAAGTGTAACATAGGCAAGAAAGATAGACCTTAAGGGTTTATTTAGATAATGACCTCTAAACCAATGGATTTAGAAATGGCATTTTAGAAAGTTGTTATTTTTTAAATTACTAAAATTGTTATTGCAGTGGCGGTTGTCCCATTTGTTTTAAAAATCGTATTTGAGCTGCAACGAGTTGTTTGTAATCAATACAACGGTATGGCATATCGTACTGTTGGGCCAATTTGGCTAAGATGTGTGCTAGAGCAGGGTAATGGCGATGGTGCCAATGAGGGAAAAGATGATGTGTAAGGTGATAATTTAGTCCCCCAGTTAAGCGCCATAAAAAATGGGGGGTTGTAGCCAGTCACAAGCCGTGACAAAATTATGGTGGTACCAGCCATGCGTAATTTGTTTATTCTCAGGTGCAGTAAAAAACTGTGTCTCTGCCCAATGTGTTCCTAATAATAAATAAATTACAAAAATGGAAGCAACCATTTGGCTCAACAAGTATGTGATAAATATTGCAGTTAAGCTGCTCCCATGATGGTGAGCCACTATTACTGGGATACCAAGCATCAATATTAAGTGTCCTATCTTGCTACCTAAAAATAACCCCCAACCTAGTTTACCTTCTAAAACTTTCTGTGTTTTTAAGCGTGTTTTCCCCGTTCGATCAGACCAATCAAACACCAGAGCTATCCATGTGAGTGACAATGATGCGACGAAAGGCCAATAAATATGTTGATATTTCATAAAAGGTCGCCAACGCTGAAAGGGTGTTTGGCGGAATATGCCATTTTCTTCAGTGTCTAAATCATAATGTTCGATATTGGCATAATGGTGGTGATAATGAACGTGGCGTGTGCGCCAAAATTCCGGTTCTAATCCTAAGGGTAATGTAACTAAACGCCCAAATAACCGATTTTTCCAGCCGGATTTAAATAAGGTATTATGGCAGGCGTCATGTTGGCCAATCACATTTAATAGCATGATGAGTAAGACAAATACAAAATAGGACAATATGTAAACTGTGGTAGATGTTGTAATGAGAATTGGAAGATAACTCAGAACAGCAACAATAAACAAGACGCCAATTGCAGCAAGGTCAGCTAGGCTGGCATACACGTGATCGTGCTTAGTTTGCAGATATTCCTGACTTGCTTGTTTTAATGCGGTATGAAATTGTTGTTCGTTAGCATTGGCGAACTTGAGTTCGAATTCGGTGTGATGCATGTGATTCTCATTTGAGGTTATCTTCTTTATATTCAAAGAGTATATCTTTACTCAGTAAACCGTCGTAAACAAATATGAAAGGAGGTGGGAGTTTAGGCTTATTCTGAATCAGATATCATCGAAAAAATTAAATCTCGAAAATTTAAATGCGTTTTTTTGATGAAAATAGTAGAAATTAATATTAATGCGGATAAGAGATTAAATACGAGATATGGATTAATTAGATTGATATGTTGTTTTATGAAGCATTTGGTAATAATACGTATTGCTTACCTACTGAGGTACGGAAACTAGCTACATCCTTGTAGAATAATCCTTTAATATTAAAGTATCAGGGAAAAATGTGTCTGTCTGTAATAAATCATGTAAAAAAAACATTTTAACTTAATACTCATCATTAATAATAAATGATTGTTATCATTTTAGGTGGGTTTATTTTAATTACTCGTTATATTTGTTTAGCCTAAGCTAAATTAGGAGCTTACCTATATTAATAATGTGCCAAAATGATGAAATAGCCACAGGTAAATTATTTTTTGAATTAGGAATGTGACATGAAAAAAATACTGTTAATAATTTTATCAACACTGATTATTCCAGTATCCGCTCAAGCCGGTTATAAATATTATGGTTGTGATAAAAAAATCTATCAATTAGAAAAACAGCTAAAATATGCCAAAATGCACGGTAATCGAAATAGAGTCATGGGGTTAGAGCGTGCTATTTCAAATGTACAAAATAACTGCTACGACCATTATTCCGGAGCCACAGGCCCAACTAAATTAAATCATCGATATAGTTTTACTGAAACGGATCATTTAGAGCAGCAGATAGAAGCGTTACAAAGTGAAATTGAACGTTTAAAATCCGCAAAAAATTAGTTAACTAAGTAATATTAAAATCAAATATTATTTATAAACGAAAACCGTGTTGGATGAATTTAGCGCTATTGCCACGTGTCATCATTATTGTGATATTCACTTTAATTTTTGTTTGGCTATAGCGCATTGAATTAATCAATGAAATAATAAGTTAATGTCGTTATCTTAATACAATATGTCTTCTTATGGTTATTCGTCCTCATCAGCACTGGTTTTTTCGGTTATTCGACTGGCATGGTTCTGTACTGTCAAAAATAACATTTCGGCTTTCTCTAAATATAATGATATCTATCGTAGCAGTACTCAGTTTTCAATGGTACGAACGATTAGGTATACACTTAACGATTGCTCCTTTTAGCTTACTGGGGATTGCCATCGCAATCTTCCTCGGTTTTCGTAATAATGCCTGTTACAGCCGTTTGATTGAGGCGCGAACGCTTTGGGCTTCATTATTAATTAATCAAAGAAATATTTTAAGGAATATTAAAGGGTTATTACCTAATGACCAATTAGCTCAAAAGGAGTTTGCGAATCTGTTGATTGCTTTTGGTTGGAGCCTTAAACACGAACTAAGAAAAACCAGTCCAATCATTGACTTGTACCGGTTATTACCTCGAAATATTTTTGATGAGGTTATCCGAAGTCCGTTTCCCACTAGCCGAATATTGTTGCAGATTGGCCTAAAGGTGGGGGAATTACGTGATAAAAAAGTCATCAGCGATGTACTCTTTCAAGCCATTAATAAAGATATTAATGCATTATCGGACGTACTTGGTGGCTGTGAACGTATTTCGAATACGCCGATCCCGTTTGCGTATACGTTAATTTTACAGCGAACAGTCTATCTATTTTGTTCGTTACTTCCTTTTGCATTAGTCGTAGACCTACATTTTATGACGCCATTTGTTTCTGTTTTTATTTCTTATACCTTCCTAGCGTGGGATGCATTAGCAGAAGAACTCGAAGATCCTTTTGGGATTGCTGCAAATGATTTACCGCTTAATGCTATTTGTAATAGTATTGAACGTAATGCATTGGATATGTTAGATATTCAACCACTTCCCCCTCAGTATCAGCCAGATAAATACTTTAACTTGTTGTAGCGTTAATCTATTTCTTATTGAAGACAGTAGAACGTGATATTCACGTTTTACTGTTTAACCTTTATACCTAATATTATTTTGTATTTTGGGGGCATAAAAATAAGCAATTCTGTACAGATAATCCTATAGATACTATACTCCCCCTATGTATATTAAAGAGGCTTAAATATGCCACATTCCCCAAAGGAAAAAAAAGCAGTCCTTACTCGGGTTAGAAAGCTGAAAGGGCAATTGTTTGCCTTGGAGTCGGCCTTGGAGGATGAAGTTGAATGTGCTGCCATTTTACAACAAATTGCTGCTATTCGCGGTGCAGTTAATGGTTTGATGGCAGGGGTATTAGAAAGTCATTTACGAGAAGGGCTTCAAGAGTCTGCGACAACACAGTTGCAAAAAGACTCAGTAGACGATGCTATCTCATTAATTCGTACCTATTTGCGGTAAATAAAGAAGGAATAACGATGAAATCACGTGCAGCAGTCGCATTTGGCCCAGGTGAGCCATTAAAAATTGTCGAAATTGATGTCATGCCACCAAAAGCTGGGGAAGTGTTAGTTAAAATTAGCCATACAGGTGTTTGTCATACTGACGCTTTTACATTGTCAGGAGATGACCCAGAAGGTTTGTTTCCTGTGGTATTAGGGCATGAAGGCGCAGGTGTTGTTGTCGAAGTCGGTGAAGGTGTTACCAGTGTTAGTGTGGGTGACCATGTCATTCCACTTTATACGGCAGAATGTGGGAAATGTGTTTTTTGCGAATCAGGTAAAACAAACTTATGCGTCTCTGTCAGAGAAACACAAGGTAAAGGTGTGATGCCAGATGGAACAACACGTTTTTCTTATAATGGTCAGCCAGTTTATCATTATATGGGCTGTTCAACATTCAGTGAATATACCGTTGTTGCCGAAGTCTCTTTGGCGAAAATTAACCCTCAAGCCAACCATGAAGAAGTTTGTTTACTAGGTTGTGGTGTGACGACCGGTATTGGCGCGGTACATAATACGGCTAAAGTACAAGAAGGCGACTCCGTTGCTGTTTTTGGGCTTGGTGGTATTGGCCTAGCGGTTATTCAAGGGGCAAGGCAAGCAAAGGCTGGCCGTATTATTGCCATTGATACTAACCCCTCTAAGTTTGAATTAGCACGTCAATTTGGTGCGACAGAATGTTTGAATCCTAATGATTTTGATAAGCCAATTCAACAAGTTCTGATCGAGAAAACCCAGTGGGGTGTTGACCATACCTTTGAATGTATTGGTAATGTGAATGTCATGCGTGCAGCACTTGAAAGTGCACATCGCGGGTGGGGGCAATCGATTATCATTGGTGTCGCAGGAGCAGGGCAAGAAATTTCAACTCGTCCATTCCAATTAGTGACAGGGCGTTCATGGCGCGGTACGGCATTTGGTGGTGTGAAAGGCCGTAGCCAATTACCAAAAATGGTTGAAGATGCCATGAAGGGGGATATTGAACTGTCTCCCTTTGTGACGCACACATTGCCATTAGACAGTATTAATGACGCATTCGATTTAATGCATGAAGGTAAATCAATCCGTACCGTTATTCACTATGATTAAGGAGTCTTTGATGGAGAGAATTGAACGCCATGCGTGTTTTGGGGGCTGGCAGGATGTTTATCAACATCAATCCACTGTGCTCGGCTGTGAAATGAAGTTCGCAGCCTATCTACCACCACAAGCGAAAACAGTCGCCTGCCCGGTGATTTATTGGTTATCAGGGTTAACCTGTAATGAGCAAAATTTTATCACTAAGGCGGGAGCCCAACAATTTGCGGCAAAATATGGCGTAATTCTTATTGCACCGGATACCAGCCCTCGCGGTACTGAAGTCGCTGATGACGAGGCCTATGATTTAGGGCAAGGTGCAGGTTTTTATGTGAATGCGCAGCAAGCTCCGTGGCGTAATCATTACAAAATGTATGATTATATTGTGTCTGAGCTACCTGATTTAGTTGAAACACATTTACCTGTATCTGAAAAACGCGCTATTTTTGGCCATTCCATGGGTGGGCACGGGGCTTTAATGATTGGCCTACGCAATACAGGTCGATATTGTAGTTTATCTGCATTTTCTCCGATTGTTGCTCCAACTCAGGTTCCTTGGGGGCAAAAAGCGTTTATGGCTTATTTGGGGGAAGATACGGTTAGTTGGTCTCAATATGACACCGTTGAATTGCTCGAAAAGGCTGAGGCTATTCCACCTATTTTAGTGGATGTCGGTACTGCGGATCCTTTTTACCAAGAGCAACTGAAACCGGAGTTATTTGCGGATATTTGTGATAAAAAACAATTTGAATATTGTTTGAATCTACGTGATGGCTATGATCACAGTTACTACTTTATTAGTAGTTTCATTGGTGAACATATTGCATTTCATGCACGATATTTAAGCGATAATAATTAAATATCATAATAAAGTGAGACCGCTAATGGGTTTCACTTTACTATTTCCATTATTTTATCGTAATAATGCTCAAGTCACCATTCGACCACCTCATTGGAGAGCTTGCTGATTGCTTTAATCGCGCTGATTGCGACATCTTTATTTGGGTCATTACATAATTCAAGTAGGCGGTTAATCGTAATATGTTGTTTCAGTCGTATCTTACAGTCACCTAAAGCGGATATAGCGGCTATTTTTACATCATCATTTTTTCTTTTTGTTAAATCAAGTAATGTATTTATGACTTTGTTATCCCTTTATTATCCTGCTAATAGGTATTAATAAATGAATTAAAACTCATTTATTTATTAATAGGTTAATTTCAATGTTTAAAATGCTACTAGAAGGAGGTGTTTATTGATATCAAAAAACACAACTAATTTGAGTGTAGTGTGGCTGAGCTAGCGTATGAATAGGTAGTAGATATTATTACCTATTCATATTTAGTGACTAGAGAGATCGAGAAAGTTAAATAAGTTTAATTAATAAGTTTTAATTTCAAGAAGCGTATTGATAAAAAGATATTGTTTGTATATTAAAAATGGTCGGAGAGTTTACTTAGCGCTTTTATTGCAGACACTGCGACATCTTTATTTGGGTCTTTACAGAGTTCAAGTAAGCGGTTGATTGCATTTTGTTGTTCAACGGTTACTTTATAATCTCCTAAGGCAGAAATAGCTGCAATTTTAACATCATCATTTCCACGATGCGTTAACTCAATTAATGTTTCAATAATATTGTTTTCCATGTAAACCCTTTGAAATACCTGCGCGATGCTTAGGTATTCTAAGTGAAATTACTTGAGATTTATTTTTGAAATTTACGGGTTTATTAACGGATTATATAGATTTTACACTTTTTTGGGCTAATAACTATTTTATTAACTGAAGTGCATCAAGAGAGTAAATACTATTGATGTAAAAACTAACACTATTAAAAGTTATTGATAACATATTAAAATCGGTATGATTTAATAATTCTTTATTAAGATAAGAATATTAAAGTACTTTACCCTTAAAGTGAGTTGAATAAAGTACTTTTTAGATCTTAGTTAGTGGCGTAAATAAACGTGAGGTGTGTTATTTTCTGGGTGTTGAGTAACACCTAGATCAGCTTGATACCATTGAGTTAAATTTTCAGTTGTTAAAACTTCAATAGGGGAACCTTGAGCAACAAGCTTTCCATCATGAATTAATAACACTTTATCTGCATACAGAGCGGTTAAGTTAAGGTCATGCAATACACAGCAAACACCTAATGGTCGTTGACGCGTCAGTTGATGCAGTAACCGCAAGCTATGCTGTTGGTGATATAAATCAAGTGCTGAAGTGGGTTCATCAAGAAACAAACAAGCGGGTTGAGCTGTTGGTTGCCATAATTGTGCTAATACTCGTGCTAGTTGAACGCGTTGCTGCTCTCCTCCTGAAAGCTGGCGGTAATCCCGTTGCCGTAGTGATTGGCAACTGGTTTGCGTTAACGCTTCATCGATGGCGGTATTTTTATATTCAGAACCGTAGGGGGTTCTTCCCATAGCAACAACATCTTCAACAGTAAAAGCAAATTGTAAGTGGCTATGTTGCTTCATGACGGCACGTTTTTGCGCTAATTCGTTATGATCCCAGTCACTCATCGCTCGGCCTTCAATAAAGCACGTACCATGAGTTGGGGTGTTATAGCCAGTTAGTAATTTTAATAGGCTGGATTTCCCTGCGCCATTTGGCCCAATGATCGCGACAAATTCCCCTTGATCAATGGATAAACTCACATTATCTATCAGTGTCTTTTCACTGATTTTATAAGATAAATTTTGTGCTTCTAACAAGAACGGTTTGGTTTGCATATTTAGATCCTCCCTGCAGGCTGCCGTAAAATTAGCCATAAGAAGTAAGGGCCACCAATCAAGCCTGTCAGCAAGCCAACAGGAATTTCAGCAGGCGCAACCGCAGTTCTCGCTACCGTATCTGCAATCAGTAATAACCCCGCCCCTACGATAGCTGAACCAGGAATGAGCCAGCGATGGTCAGGGCCGAGTGTCATACGAATAAGGTGCGGAACAACGAGACCCACAAAACCAATAACACCACTCATTGCAACAGCACAACCGACTAACATGGCGCTGAGGAATAATAAAATAAATTTGGTGCGTTCAACATTAAGCCCAAGGTAATGTGCATCTTCATCCCCTAATTGCAGAATGTTGAGCTTATTTCCCTGCATTAGGCAGATAACACAAATAGGAAGAATAACTGAAGCGGCAATGGTCAGTGACGTCCAGTCAACATTACCGAGTGTGCCCATCATCCATAAACTAAATGTCCTTAGCTGTTGATCATTACTGATATAACTAAGAACACCGATGAATGACATACACAGTGCATTGATTGCGATGCCCGCGAGAAGTAATTTTGCGAGGTTGCCATTTGATGAACGATTTAAGCTAAAAATAATAAAAGAAACGGTTAGGCTACCAATAAAAGCGGCAGCAACATGGCCATAACCTTGTATCACAGTCGGTAATGAAACAGAGAAAACGATAAATGCGGCAACGGATAAAGCCGCACCACTACTGATACCGAGTAAGCTAGGGTCGGCAAGTGGATTACGAAATAACCCTTGCATAATGGCACCAGACACCGCCAAGGCAAGACCAACTAAGATGGCAATTAACACACGAGGAAGGCGAATATTCAGCCATATCTGCCAATCCGAGTCTGTGGCAGAAGCCTGCCACAGTGCTTTTAATGAAAAGTTCATGGCGCCTGCATTCGACGCGATGAGAACTAAACCACCAAGTGCTAACAATAAAATGATAATCACCAAAAATGGGTTTTTAAAGCGACTCATTGGGATTTTTCTAATGCCTCACGTAGTTGTTGCATGACTTTAGGCGTACCTAAACTGAAGGTGAGCATACCGACATCATCAACAACCAAAAGCGCTTTATTTTTTCCTGCGGGGGTCATTGACATTCCTTGTAAGTTCCACACTTTTTCTATCCCACCTAATGATTTAACCCCTTCCTGAGTAAAAATGATTAAATCAGGCTGGCTTGATAGCAAACCCTCTTGGGATAAAGGACGGTAACTGTCGAAGCTGCTCATGGCATTTTTTGCACCGACTGCGTTAATCACGCTATCTGCAGCAGTGTGCCTTCCTGCGGCTAATGGTAGAACGCCGCCATGACTCATAATGAATAGGACTTTTTTATCGATAGGTGCCGTATTTACTTGGCTAAGTTGTTGGTTAAATTGATTAACCAATTGTTTTCCTTGCTCTGTTTTACCGACCACATTAGCGATAGTGGTAATTTTTTCTGGAATGGCTTCTAAGCTGGGCTTCCCTGTTACCTTAATAATTTTTACGCCACTTTTTTCGATTTGCGAGAGAGCCATTGAGGGTTTAGCTAACTCACTCGCAAGTACTAAAGTCGGACGCATTGACAGCACGCCTTCCGCGTTAAGCATACGCATATAGCCCACGTCAGGGAGCTTGGTCGCTTGCTCTGGATGAAGACTGGTGCTGTCACGGGCAACGAGCTGTTCTTGTGCTCCGAGTGCATACACAATTTCAGTCACATCACCACCTAAGGTGACGATACGTTCTGCTGCATAAGAACTAACAGAGATAAACAGCGTTGATAAGATTAGAAGCCATTGTTTCATAATAAGTTACCTAGGTTTAAATACGGGGTAATGCGGTGACTTGTTGGCGCCATTGCTCTTGCTCTGGAGTCCCTTCCGTACGCTGCCCATACATTTGTGCGATTTGATTTCCTTGGTTATCGAAGACTTCAAGGCTTGTCACATGGCCATCTTGCGTTGGCTTACGTGTAATCCAGCATTCGGCGATACCATTTTCAATCATGTGCAAGGTGAAATCAGGATTGAAAATATTTAGCCACTTTAAGTCTGAACCTTCACTTTGGTATGGCATGATTTTTTTGATTTCACCAGTGAAAATTTGCACACATCCGCGGTTGCCCACAAAAATCATAATTTCGTTTTGATCTTTGAACGCAGTGTTAATCAGCTGATTGAAGGAATCATTAGGCACTTTCCAAGCCAAATCATCACTGACTGCGGCGAAAACTTGCTGGCGGCTGAGGTTATTTTTCTTCAGGAGAACAAAAAATTGGTGAACGTCTGTCATGTTGCGCCATTCTTGTTCTAGTTGTTGTTTTAGCTCTTCACTAACGGGCTGGCTGGTAAATGGAGCTGCTGCTTCATGGATGAGTTCCGGGTTATCTTGGGTAGCATATTTTTCAATCAGTGCTTGCCATGCCGCCATATCCGTTTCATCGGTGGTGTAAACTTTATGTAGCGCATCACCTTGTTTATCAAAGAATTGGATACTATGGCGCTCACCGTGTTTGCTGTCTTCTGTTAAAGCAAAGATAGCGTCCCAATGACTAAAGAACATCCGTAAATCAAGGGCGCGTGGGTTTAAAATCAACCCGCCATGTGGGCTAAATGTCGCATTGTCATAACGGCCAACTTGCTCATGAACCACATATTCGTTGCGTGTAATCGCTTTCACTTTTCCAACAGTGGCTAATTCTGTCAATAAAGTGGGGGCGTCGACGTTTAAACGAACAGCTTTGTCGTGACCAACACGACTATGCAGGAGCTGAGCTTCAGATACATTTAAATAGGCGGCGAGATCGCGAGCGTATTTGGCTTTGTTCTCTGTTTTTGCTTGTTGGTAACGCTCGTAAAGTGCTGAATTCACGTTTATCTCCTTAATATTGTGTGAATTACCATTGGAAGCTGACAAGCAGCTTGGCATTACGTCCATCTTGAGGAATGCCTTGTGATGAGTAGTATTCTTTATCAAAGGCATTACCTAATACGACACTGGTTCCTAACCCTTTGAGCTGCCCGTCACCTTGGTAGCTGACGTAGAAGTCATGCACGGCATAGCCGGCTTGTTGTTCAGCTTTAGAGGCTTTATTGAAGTCGGTATGGCGCGTAAACTCGCCTAACCAGCCCACTGAAAAACCGCTGTCTGCGATAGGCACAGCCAAATTACTGGTGACAGAATCAGGTTTAATTGATGTTATTGATTTTCCATTAGATTCATCTTTTCCTTCAGTATGGTTATAAGCCAAACTCCAATTGAAATAGTCGGTTTTATAATCCATCGAGGCATCCCATCCCCAAATTTTTGCACGTTTAGTATTGATTGATGTGGTGTAGTTATTTTGCAGAACATATCTATCAACATTCACATATGTGTTGATGTAATCTTTCGCTTTGGTATCAAAATAGCTGGCTTTAAATTGCAGGTTATCCCTTTCCATCAATAAGTCATCGAAACGCAGACCAAAACCATATTCTGCCGTACGGGTTGATTCAGGTTTCAGATTAGGGTTTGGTTTCCATCGATTAACGATTGGCCCCATTTGGAAGTGGACCTCGTCGTTATACATTTCCATCATAGAAGGGGCTCGGAAGGCTTCTGAATATGACGCAAATAGCATCGACCACTCTGTTGGTGTGATGCTAACGGCCCCTTTAGATGACCATTTGCCTTTTTTCACATCTTCATTGCCATCGGATGTGGCTTTATAGTGGTCATAGCGCGTACCGACAATAAAGGAAACAGGCAAATCTTTTAGGCTAATTTCATCTTGTAAAAATCCAGATGCAAAGGTGATGTCCGCATCGGGGAATTGGGTGGTATTTGCATAAGGGGTTTGTTTTTGCTTATAAGCTTCACTGCCGTAAGTCAGGTTATGTGACGCTAATGGCAAGTTATAAAAGTTAGAGCGGTTATCTGCTTTTATGCCATAAGTTTTTTGTGTACGGCCTTCATAGGGGGTTCCTTGGCCTTTTGCTGTGATATTAACATCGGAGTAATAAGGCGTGACTTTAAAATTTAACCATTCCTGTGAGCCTGGTTTGATTTGATAAGTCATCTGCGCATCACGTTGGCGGGTGGTGCGGTTCACTTTTAGATTGTCACTCCCCGCATTAATTTCTTGCGGATTTTTCGGCTCATTGGCATCGTTATTATAATAACGCACTTGGCCAGAAAGCTTTTGTGCATCATCGATTTGCCATGTACCTTTCGCCAGCAGGTTACCGATGGTTTCTTTGTTTTTCATGTCATCGCCATTACTCATGCGGACATTACCAGTTTCTTTTGTCACAAAGCTGAATAATCCATCAAGGTCATCACTACGGCCAAATGCGGTACCACCGAAACCGAAGCTATGATCGCCTGTAGCGGCTTCGGTAAAGACACGGAAACCGTGGTCTTGGCCTTCACGCAACAAATCTTTGGCATCAACCGTTTCCCAAGCAATCACACCGCCCATAGCACCACTGCCATAAAGCAAGGCTGAAGGGCCACGGATGATTTCAACTTGCTTAATCAGAGCCGGGTCGATAAACGTGCCATTAACATGGCCTGTATCTGTGCCTTGGCGAATACCATCAACTAAAGTCAAAATGCCGCGTCGATCAAACCCGCGCATATAAATATCTTGCCCATTCGCTCGGCTGGTACCGGTGACGCCAATTCCAGGGACTTTGCGTAAAATATCATTGACCGTGCTGGCCGTTTTTGTTTCAGGTGAATCGTTTTTAATCACGGTAACCATCATCGGAGTTTCGAAGCTGTCACGTTCGCTACCTGTGGCATAGACGGTCATCACATCATGATGATTTTTTTTTGGTGTTGGCTCTGTTGTTTGTGCTTGAGCACTTGCTATCACGCCTAAAATGGCACTGGTCAGGACTGACATTCGCAAAACAGGGGACATAATTGTGATACTCCATATAGTTTTTATCTGTATTAAGCAGAGTGAATTCGCATTAATTGATGACGATGCGTTGGTCTGGAGGACCTGAATTCGGTATGACACAGGAAAAATTGCATGTAAGCAGTGTCTGAACATAGCAAGAGGAGTGAACACATAATGAAAGTATAAAGCTGAGGTAATAGCAGACTACTGGTTTGTGTTCAGCAGGGCTATTTGGGATTTTGCACATGAAAGCGACCGCTGTGCGATAGTAAAGTATCGAGTGACTATCCTTGCTAATTCGATATTTAGCGGTACAAATGTGGAATACAGACGTCAGTTTAAACTCCATAAGAAACCTTTTCCTATGTTTAGATTAAGCTGGCTGCCTGGATAATTGACCTAGGTGGCTTGCGAATTAAGTTTTGGTGCGACTTACTTTGGGTTCGGTTTTACTTAGTTAAGATCAACTTACCTGTACGCGTTTGTCTCAATTGATAAAGTTCGCCATTATGTTGAATTGAGACCTTACCGGCAGGGCCCAATAACTGTTGGCTTTCTATCACGTCAGTTTTAACGGTTTGCTTTGCCGTTTCGACGGTATTTTCTGCAACTGGGGCTGTCATATTATTTACCATACTCAGTTTGTTGATAATCGAAATGATATTGAGAATGATTATCTTTAGAATGATTGCTAATATCAAGCAATTTTCACAATCAAACAACAAAAGAACCACAAACAACTGAGTTCGTACGAAAAAACAGCATTAATCTAGTGGAACCCCACTGACAAGGCTATAATTGAATTTCTCCATTCATTGCATGGGTGAATAAAATGAAAATATTACTGTTAGGCGCGACAGGGCTTGTGGGAAGTCATGTTTTATCCTTGGCTCTTGCAGACTCTCGTGTGACTCAGGTGATAGCACCAACACGACATGCATTAGCAGAACATGAGAAATTACAAGCACCTATTGTAGATTTTAATCATCTGCCTGATGAGGCTGCATTATGGGAAGTCGATGCGGTGATTTGTGCACTGGGTTCAACTCTCAAAGCAGCAGGGTCGAAAGCGGCATTTCGTCAAGTAGACTACACTTATCCTTTAACTTGTGCAGAGCTGGCCAAAAAATGGCACTGCCCGACATTTGTGTTGACTTCTGCTTTGGGGTCAAATGCGAAGTCACCTTTTTTTTATAGCCGAGTAAAAGGGCAGCTCGAACAAGATTTAATGTCACTGGGTTTTGATTCTTTAACTTTGGTTCGGCCGAATGTGATTAGTGGTGACCGCCAAACAGCGCGTTTGGGTGAAGTCGTTGTGATCCGTATTATTTCTTTTCTATCACCTATACTGCCAGCTAGTTGCCAAGTTAGCCCCGCAACAAATATTGCGAAAGCATTATTTGAGGCCGCTGTGGCTCCCTCTAAAGGGGTTCATGTTATTTCATCTAAACAGCTGATATAACACTGAGTCGTTCATTTTTGTTTAGGGTGTTATAGAGGATAGATAAAAATATTCATTTTTGGCCCTCAATTTTTGATTGCTATGGCTGCCGCTGAAAATTCACATAAAAATGCCGCTGGGGCTTCAACCGGGTTTGTCAGCTTATTTGCCTATATTGGGGCATCAATCGCAGGATATCCATTATCAATCGTTATTGAAAAATACCAATGGAATGGTTTCTATTCCTTACTATTAGCCTTATCCATTTTCTTAATTTTACTGCTAATTATTGCAATGGTAATGACGAAGAAAAAAGTCAACATAGAAGGTTGATTCAGACTGGTTTGTTAACGACAGAGCCCACAAATGTGGGCTTTTCATTTTTGAAGATTACCCCTGAATCTGTGCTAATGAACCGTATAAATCATAAAGTATTTCATATTCATCTTGCTGATAAAATCGAATTTTATCCCAGCAAAATTGCTTAGCAACTTCAACGGTAAAGCGTGTGGCATCGATTAACTCACTTTCATAACTAGCGCCTGTTTCACTGCCGGGAACAATCGATTTAGCCGTAATGGCAAGGCCAACAACAGGTGCCTGTGTTGCAATATGCGGTTGCATTATAGAATTAAAGTGATAAACACCGTTATCATAAGGAGAAATGTCTTGTGTGGTGATAGGAAACGTCTTTGCTACATCTCCTGTTGCATACTCCAGTAAGCGTACTAAATCAGGTGCGACGCGTAAAATATAGCCTTGCATAGCCGTGGGAGAAATCGCAATCCCTCGTTGCTTAATGAGGCTGTTTCCCTTTGATGTATCAATGGATAAAATAGCATCCATCTGTTCATCGACTTCATATTGGTTCATGGTATTGGATGAAACTGGCATCCCCATAAAATCAACAGGGTCATGCGGCGTAATTGAAACATGTGTCGCAATGTGGGAGGTAATAATCACATCCCCTTTAAGGCGTTGCCCCTTTGCTGCCATATCCAACAACTTCATCGCGCTGGCAAAAGCGACAATTGAGCCATCCGCATCAGAAACTATCCCAATACGATTTGGTTGTGCCTGCTGTGCACCTAAACGGCCGATAATGCCTAAAGTCGGGTAAGTGCCTCCACGGTGTTTGCCCTCAGAGCCTGGAATTAATACTTTTATAAAATGGCATAACTGACTTATATCCTCTGGGGATTCATAAGGAATAGAAGTCACAGTGATGATGGCATCATTTGAGCCAACAGAATGAAGTAGCGCTGCCATTTTTTCGCCATCAACATCAGGGATGTCTAATAAGTCATAAACTTGGCTTAGATAATTCAAAGACATTATTGTACTCCTTTAATAATATTTAATTTGAATGGCTTGTTGGTGGCAATTTCTTCAATCTTATTAGCTCCCCGTAACCATAGGGCATTTTGCTCACCTAAAATGGTGCCATGGTCGTTTTCAATAAATAATGCAGTTCCTTCATACAGTGCGATCAATTCTTCCATGGGGTTAATCGTTAAAAACTCATTTAATCGCTCTTCACGACTTTCGCCATTATGACCAATCGGTTTACCAGAAATAAAATGAGGGTTAATTTGAAATGGGCAAATATTCAGTGCACTAAATGTAGGAGGTTGGACAATTGGCATATCATTGGTGGTGCGAATACTTGGTGTTGCAACATTACTGCCTGCACTCCATCCCATATAGGGAATGCTTTCATATTTAACTCGTTGTGAAATCAACTCCACTATATTGGCATCATATAGGCGTTTTAATAAGGCAAAGGTATTTCCGCCGCCAATAGCAATCGCTTGTGCTTGTTTAACTGCCGCAACAGGGTCGCTAAAGTGATGAATTGATGTTAATTCATAACCTAAAGCATTAAATACCAGTTTTACAATTGCTTCAAAATCATCAAAACTGAATGTAACTGCGGCATAAGGAATAAATAAAATATTTTGCTTTTTATGTTGTAATAAACGATGAATTTGTTCGTCCGCATGTTGTAAGTAATTCATATTCCCCATACGTGAACTACTCATTAATAACGCATTAGCCATTTTCATATTCCTTTTTTATTTCTTTCATTGAATTAATTAATAAATCGATTTCTTTTTCACTATTAAAATAATGAAGTGATAAGCGGGCCATTTTTTCTATTTGATAGAACTTTAAAATAGCGGTTGCCATAAAGTGACCTGATTCAATAATGATGTTTTTAGCTTCTAATTTTTGCATTAATACATCAGAGGGAATTCCGTTAATATTAAATGGAATTATTCCTATTCGCTGGTGGCTATTATTAGGGCCATAAATTTCGACACCAGAAAGTTGAGATAATTGCTTCATCGCATATTGAGTGAGTGCTTGGTTGCGATTTTCAATTTGTTCAATACCGATATTTACAGCATAGTCTAAAGCTGAATCTAAACTAATAATGGCCGGAACATTTGGGCAGCCTGCTTCAAAACGTTTTGCTGTTTGAGGCAGAATAATGTCCCCTGTTTGTGGGTTAATTGAGCTATTCCACCAACCGACCAGTGTGGGGGTTAATGATGATATCAATGCTTCACGAACAAACAGAATGCCGCTGCCTTCTATCGCTCTTAACCCTTTTCGGCCACATGATGACATAAAGTCACATTGCCATTTTTGAACATTAACGTTATACATTCCAATGGCTTGTGAAGCACTAATATGGCTAAGCACACTATGCTTTCTGGCTATCTCACAAATAGCCTGCACAGGTTGAATTACCCCAGTTATGTTAGATAGTGCAACGAAACTGATGAGCTTTGTCTTAGAGGTTATCGCTTGCTCGATAGATTCAGGTGAAAGGACACCATAGCTATCCGCATTCACCTTAATAATTTTTATTCCTATTTCATGCGCTAACAGTTGCCAAATTGCAATATTGCTGAGCATCTCAGTATCAGGAATTATCACTTCATCGCCAGCTTGCCAAGAAATACCTCTAGCAATCAAGCTGATAGATTCTGTGCCATTTTTGGTAAATGCAATTTCACTGGGTTTTGCACCGATAAATACAGCCAATTTTTGTCGACAAATTTCAACTTGCTCATAAGTTTGCTTGCGGAAGCTCGGTAAATAAATCCCTTGCTCCGCGGTTTTATCAAGATAGCGCTTTACTGCATCTATTACCGGCTTTGGCGGTGGCGCCGCGGCTCCCGTATCAAAATAAGCGTAATGTTGTGAAACTAGAGTGTCTTTTTGCACTTGCGACCAGATATTCGTCATTATTATTCCCTATAAAGTTATTTAGCCCAGAAGGAAAGCAGTTTCGCTTTGAGGGTTGGCAGGAATGCTTTCGCCGTGGAGTAAAGAGCATCGCCGGCAATAAGCCCACCAGCGAAAGTTGAAATTTTATCGGAACTGATATTGAAGAAACGCTCAATGATAATTCGAACCGCGAGTGCAGTAAGAACCGTCCAACCTGCAATAGGGTAGTTGATCATCAAGCCAGTTGAGAAGAGTACGCCAATCTGGTTTTTAGCACCGCCAATTAACTGAATGATGGCACCCGGTATGGCCCACAATAACAACATCATCGCCACATTTGAGGAGCTTCCTGCTTGGATCGTAGCAGCATAAAGCCTTGATGCAGGAACGATTTTATCTTGTTCGAAATAAAAATCGTAGGTAAGTGCAACCACTACCAAGGCGCAGCAAAAACCGATAATAGCGGCAAAATATTGTTGTTTTCTCCCATAATGTTCTGCAGATTGGTTCTTACCATAACCGCGGATCATAAATCCCGTTTTTAGGTCAAAACCCATATCGGCAAAAGCAGGGCCTGTTGCGGCACAAAACCCGACTAAAACGGCTAATGCTTCAGGGGGAAACCCCAGTAAAATACCAATCATCAGTGAGATAAGAGCTGCTGCAGTTGCAGGAAACCAGCCAGAGTGCATAGCCGCCATCCCCACAATCATCTCTTGGATTAAAGCGGCTAAGGTCGCAAAAATGAGGAATCCAATAAGTTGTGGTAATGTCATAGTGACAAATATTTGGCTAATAAATGTGAGTGCTAACGCGGTTAAAAAGTAGAAAGTTGCCCCTTTGATTAAGGTTGATTTGATACGTTTGCTACTTTGGCGTAGCTCATCACTTTCTTCGCTTTGTTGCTGGTTATCTTTCTTGTTACGAAAAACAATGGCTCCGATTTGGATTAATGCGACGATACCTGCACCAATCATCACACCATGTGGGACATAGTTTTCATATAAATTATAAGTAATTAGCCCTGACTCAGAAAAACCACGAATAAGTAGTCCAACAGCAAACATGAATAACGCGAAAATACTGCCAATCAGCGCTATCCCTGCGGATGCCGTTGGAATACCAAAACCTGCACCGATGGCTCCAGCAGCAAAGCCTGTCAGCAATGCGCCAAGCCGCTTTCCACCTTTATTTCCTGCCCACAAAGTTTCTGCGGTGGCAACACCGGCAGGCCAAGAAGCACTGGCAGGATAGGCGCGGGTATTAAACAAGCCATATAAAATAGTGCCATCAATGATAATCGCAATGAAAGCGCCCGCCATCATTGGATAAATTAATTCAGGCATACCCAATACCCAAGGCACACCAATGGCTACTATTAAACCATTTGCTGCAGCAAAGGTTGCGGCAGAGATACTCGTTTGAATTAAATTTTGCGCATCGATAAATTTAAATGATGCGAAAATAGAAAGTGGGACACGTGATAATAAAATAGCAAGAACAGCACCGATAATTGATGTGTTTGCGGAGATACCTAGTGTGACAATAATCTGAATACCAATAATAGCACCAACAAAAGATAATATAATTATTGCGATGAGTAGTGCTGGAGAAAAAATAGATACACGTACCTCAGTATCATTTTTATCATGAGATATATTCATAGAGTTACCTATTTTATTTTAATAATTAATAACTGCTTTCTATCTTATTAATTTCACCATAGATTTAAAATACGGCAGATAATTTACTGGCTGTGGATTTTAATAATGGATAAAACTCGGTTAAATTTTTACTTTGGCTTGATGCTGCAATGCATAACGAGCCTAATACCCCTTTTTCAAAAGAAAATATAGGAACGGATAACCCTTGTGTTCCTGCTAAATAAGCTTCTTTTGAATAGGCATATCCTTCTTCAGCATAGAGACTTAATTGCTTTTTTAATAAGGTGTTATTTTGCAAATTATGTTTAGAAAGATATTCATCAATATATGAAATATCCATTGAGCTTAAAATGATTTGTGTAAATGGGGCTTCATGCAAGCTCAACGCTTCTCCTTCTTTAGATGTAAAGCGGATAAGATGGTCACTTTCTAAAATGAAATTACAAATAGCGATATCATTGTAACGGCGATAAATAAATATGGTTTCATGGGTTTTATCAGCGAGAGGGCGTAAGTAGTCACTCGCTAATTGTGAAAACTGGCGTGTGTTATTGGCTAAATGACCGATTTCAATACACCGCAAGCCTAATAAGTATTCTTTATTCTTATTTTTTTGTAAGAAACCTTGCTCTTCTAGAATATTAAAACCCCGCTGTACGACGGAAGGGCTCTTATCAAGATGACGAGCTAACTCACGCACTCCCCATATGGGCTTGTTGATTGAAAAGCAATCTAACAAGGTTAATACGAATCCAGCGGATTGTAGTCGGTTATTCATAGTTTCCCCTGTTGTAATCAATTGAATTAGCACTATTGTTATATTTTTGTTCCTTATACGGGAACAGTGTGCCGTTTGGTAATACAAACATATTTAGATGAAACAATATGCAAAGTAAATGATTTGTTGCGTCCGTGTTAAGTGGGTCACTAAAACAGTTCTTATCATTTATCTATTTTTTCTTGCTTTTTTTATAATCATTTGAAGTTAATATGTTTTTTTTAGTTTTTAGCTGTTCCTACTAGCGAAACAATAAAAAGGATGCAAATGGACAAATGAGTTATTGGTGAGAACAGGAGAATTTGTTTTCCTTGAATGATCTTTTCCTGATGCGGTTCATCTATGTGAGAAATAGGTTATTTTATATTTTTGTGTAAACGTTTACACTAAATCGAGATTGATCACAGATTCTTATCTAAACTCGTTGTTATACTGCGTAGTAATGACAAGTTGGAAGACAGAGTGCAATTTAAGCAGTATTGGGAGATGAGAGATGCAACAGGATCAACGATTGATGATAGGGCTGTGGGTGGCTGCGGATAGCAATCAAATATCCCCAATGGTGATGAAGTTGAGGAGACAGATAAGATGAATACAATGCCATTTAACCCTTCGGATTGCCCCCATCGTCGCTATAACCCATTAACGGGCCAATGGGTGTTAGTGTCTCCTCACCGAGCAAAACGTCCATGGAGCGGTAAAGATGAAAAGCCATCAATAGAAGATTTACCTCAGTATGATGCACATTGCTTTCTTTGCCCGGGTAATACAAGGGTTTCAGGGGAGAGCAATCCTAACTACCAAGGGACTTATGTATTCCAAAATGACCATGGTGCGTTATTAGCACAACCTTGTGCCCAACCTGATAATCAATCTGAGTTGTTTCAATCACAATCGGTGAGTGGTGTTAGCCGAGTGATCTGTTTCTCTCCTGATCACAGTAAAACACTGCCAGAGCTGTCTGTGCCTGAACTTGAAGACGTTATCGAAACATGGCAGCAACAAATCGCTGAATTAAGTGAACACTATACTTGGGTTCAAGTTTTTGAAAATAAAGGGGAAATAATGGGGTGTTCTCAACCTCATCCTCATGGGCAAATTTGGGCGAGTGATTTCTTACCTAATGAAATTGCACGTAAGGACCACTTTCTCGCTCAATATTATCAACGTCATGGCTGTAACTTATTAATTGATTATATTAAAGCAGAACAACAAGATGGCTCACGAATTGTTGTTGAAACTCAAGAGTGGATTGCACTTGTCCCTTATTGGGCGGCTTGGCCATTTGAGACGCTGTTACTACCAAAACGACATATTCGCCGCATGGATGAAATGAATGAAACCATTCGCGCAGACCTTGCTATAGCGCTAAAAAAACTCACAAGTCGCTACGATAACCTATTTCATTGCTCTTTCCCTTATTCAATGGGATGGCACTTTGCGCCTTTTATGAATGAAAGCCAAAGTGTCGAACATTGGCAATTGCATGCTTTATTTTATCCACCATTACTGCGTTCAGCGACAGTGAAAAAGTTCATGGTGGGGTATGAAATGTTAGCGGAAACCCAGAGAGACCTCACGCCAGAACAAGCCGCGCAACGTTTACGTGAGGTAAGTGACTGCCATTATAAACAAAGTCAAACCGCTAAATAATTTATCAAATTGTAATTAACTTGGCTGTTGGCTGGGTTACCAAATGACGTATTAAGGATAATTAAAAATGGAAACGTTAAAGCAAACAGTTGCCACATCGTTTGAACAAACCTTTGGTTATCAACCTGAAATATATGTTCAAGCGCCAGGGCGAGTGAATCTTATCGGCGAACATACAGACTACAATGATGGTTTTGTTTTGCCTTGTGCGATTAACTACCAAACGATGACTGCAGCGGCAAAACGTGATGATCGTATCATTCGAGTCGTTGCGGCTGACTATCATAATGAGTGTGATGAATTCAGCTTGGATAGCGATATTACATTTTTGCCTGAAAAAATGTGGGCGAACTATATACGCGGTGTAGTGAAGTTTCTTTTACAAAGAGGGTTTTCGTTTAATGGTTGCGATATTGCAGTCAGTGGAAACGTACCGCAAGGAGCGGGCTTAAGCTCTTCAGCTTCACTAGAAGTTGTGATTGGACAAACACTTAAAGCCTTGTATCAATTAGATATTAGTCAACAAGATATCGCGCTGAATGGCCAACAAGCTGAAAACCAATTTGTTGGTTGTAACTGCGGTATTATGGACCAACTGATTTCAGCTTGTGGTGATGCAGGCCATGCTTTACTTATTGATTGCCGTAGCTTGGCGCTATTTCCTATTTCCATACCTGATGATTTGGTTGTGATGATAATCAATTCAAATAAGCAACGAGGCTTAGTTGGGAGTGAATACAATACACGCCGCCAACAATGTGAAGAAGCCGCCAATTTGTTTGGAGTGAAAGCGTTGCGCGATGTCACATTTGATGATTTTTTGCAGCAGCAACACCAATTATCTCCTGTCGTTGCTAAGCGAGCCAAACATGTGATCAGTGAGAACGAGCGTACTTTGGCGGCAGCAAAAGCATTAACGCAAAATGATTTGTTGCAACTAAGCGAATTAATGGCGCAGTCACATATTTCCATGCGTGATGATTTCGAAATCACAGTTAAAGAAATTGATACTTTAGTGGATATCGTTAAGTCCGTTTTAGGTGTTCAAGGCGGGGTACGTATGACCGGAGGGGGCTTTGGTGGCTGTGTGGTTGCGGTGATGCTGCAGCAATGTGTTCAACCAGTGATTGATGCGGTAGAAGCGCAATACCAGAAAGTGACAGGCTTACAAGCCGATATTTATGTATGCCAACCTAGCTCAGGTGCGAGTGTGGTGCGTTAAAAGCAAATCAACACATTGAGAAGTTGAAATAACATGATGTTTACTCAAGAAAAAAATCAGGCATTAGGTTCACCCAAAGTCGTCGTGTTAACCAATAAAAATGATATGGAAATTACCCTGACAAGTTTAGGGGCAAGTTGGCTAAGTTGTATTTTACCGCTAGCGAGTGGGAAACGAGACGTTGTCCTAGGTTCGCCAAATATGGATAAACAGAAGGAACAAGACGTGTATTTGGGGGCGACAGTGGGGCGCGTGGCTAACCGTATCGCGAATGCACGCTTTTCTATTCATGGTGAAAATTATTTAGTATCAGCCAACCAAGGGGTGAATTGCTTACATGGTGGGAAAGATAATTTTAGCTATCGAGTTTGGGCAGTTTCACAGCCTAGTGCTCAACAGGTTATTTTTTCACTTATTTCGCCAGATGGTGACCAAGGTTTTCCTGGGGAATTGAACGTTGAGGTGAGTTATGAATTAACGGATGAAAACCAAGTGATTATCCGCTATAAACACCAAACTACAAAGAGCTGCCCTGTGAACCTAACCAATCATGCTTATTTTAATTTGGCAGGTGAATGTAGTGAAAAAACAGCTCTAGATCACGCTCTTACGATTTACAGTGATTGTTATTTACCGACAGATAAAACAGGGATCCCCAGTGGAGAGTGGCGTAATGTGACTGGTGGCAATTTTGATTTTCGCCAAAGCAAACTCATTGGCCGTGACTTTCTCCAAGATAACGACCAAGTTTCTGCCGGGGGATATGATCACACATTTATTCTCGATACAGCTCGTATTGATGGACGGCAAACGGTGGCATCGCTGTGTGCTCCTGAAGGGGACGTAAACATGAATATTTCTACAACGATGCCCAGCATGCAGCTTTATACAGGGAATTATTTGATTTCAGTTGCGGGTAAAACAAAATCGTATACGCCTTTTTCTGGTGTTGCATTTGAAACGCAATTTCCACCTGATGCGATTAACCACCCTGAATGGGGGGAGCGATACAGCCCGATTTCACAGCCTAATCAAATATATTGTAGTGAAACGTGTTATCAATTTATTTTCTAAGTATATTGTTGATTAACACCGCTGAAATGCGGTGTTTTGTTTTTCTATATTATGCATTGATGAGTTTTAGCTAAATAATTTTAATATGCGCTATGCCATTGTTTTTAATTCTAGCTCATTGTTTAATAAGCCATCCTAATTGTAGAGGTGCACGATGGCGACAATCAAAGATGTGGCAAAAGAAGCAGGTGTTTCTGTTGCAACTGTTTCACGGGTGATTAATCAATCACCTAAGGCAAGCCAAGCTTCTATTGCATCAGTAAAAAATGCAATGAATAAGCTAGGGTACCGCCCAAATGCGGCGGCTCGCGCGTTAGTGAACCAAAGCTCAAATACAATTGGGGTGCTCGTTAACGATGTGTCAGACCCATTTTTCGGTGTTATGGTTAAAGCTGTTGATGCGGTAGCCCATAAAAATGGTAAACATATCTTGATTTGTAACGGTTATCATAATGCAAAAGAAGAACGCCAATCTATTGAGCTGTTGATTAACAACCGCTGTGATGCTTTGGTCATTCACTCTAAAGCCCTTGATGATGCTGAACTACTCCAATATGCGAACGAAGTCCCGAGTATGGTACTGATCAACCGCCATATTGATGAGATTGCAACCCGCTGTATTTCATTAAATAACTACAAAGGTGCCTATTTAGCGACGGAACACCTTATTCGACATGGGCACACTAAAATTGCGTACATCTCTTCAAATCACCAAATTGAGGATGCGATACAACGTTTACAGGGCTATCGAGACGCATTAAAAAATAATGGTATTCAACTGTCTGATAGCTATGTTGAATATGGTGCTCCTTATGGGGAAGGTGGCGAGCAAGCGATGACTAACTTGCTGATAAAATCACTCGAGATCACTGCGGTCGTGGGCTACAACGATTTTATGGCTGCGGGGGCCATCGCGGTATTAGATGAAAATGAAATTCACTCGCCAGAACAAGTTTCGGTTATTGGTTTTGATGATGTATTGATTGCCCGCTATATCCATCCACGCTTAACAACGATTCGTTATCCCATTCAAATGATGGCAGAAAAAGCCACTCAGTTAGCACTTTCCTTAGCAAGAGGGGAAAAAACGACAGTTGAAAGTTTGATTTACTCACCGACACTGGTTCAACGTAATTCAGTTAGGCCTTTGCACGCCTAGTGATTTTATAGGTACAGGATTACGGTTATTTATGTAAACGTTATCATTAATATTTGATGAGCTTCACGGAACCATCAAAAAGTAGATTACTTTCCAGTAATTCGCCTTCGTTATTTTCTGAAAATTTGCATTAAAATCTGTTATTTAACCCACTAAGTTAACGTTGTTGAGGATATTGTGAAAATATGTGATTCATTTAACGGTGATATTTTGTGGTAACGTTTACACTTACTTCGTTATCATTTAGCGAAGGAATTTGATTATGCAAACTGAAGGGGTTGGGTTAAGCACATTAGATTACGGAATATTCATTCTGTATGTGCTTATCATTATTAGTGTGGGTCTTTGGGTTTCTCGAGATAAAAAAGGGCAAAAAAAAGGTACAAAAGACTATTTTCTGGCAGGAAAAACATTACCTTGGTGGGCGATAGGTTCTTCACTGATTGCGGCAAATATCTCTGCAGAGCAGTTTATTGGTATGTCCGGCTCTGGATTTTCAATTGGTTTGGCCATCGCATCCTATGAATGGATGGCAGCACTAACTCTGATTATTGTCGCAAAATACTTTATGCCCGTATTTATTGATAAAGGCATTTTTACCATTCCAGAATTTGTTGAAAAACGCTTTAATAAAACGTTAAAAACGATCTTAGCCGTATTCTGGTTGGCACTATTTATCTTTGTTAATTTAACTTCAGTTCTCTATTTAGGGTCGTTAGCATTACAGACAATCCTAGGTATTCCAATGCATTATGCTATTTTTGGCTTAGCATTATTTGCAGTGATTTACTCTCTTTATGGCGGGCTATCTGCGGTTGCGTGGACGGATGTCGTACAAGTTTTCTTTTTAATTTTAGGCGGTTTTTTAACCACAATAATGGCGGTGAGCTATATTGGTGGTGATGCGGGTTTATTCGCGGGTATGAGCCGTATGGCAAGTGAAGCGCCTGCACATTTTGAAATGATTTTAAGCCAAGACAACCCGCAATTTAGCAATTTACCCGGTATTGCCGTATTAATTGGCGGACTATGGGTTGCCAATTTATATTACTGGGGCTTCAACCAATATATTATTCAACGTGCATTAGCGGCCAAATCTATTAATGAAGCTCAAAAAGGCTTGGTTTTTGCGGCATTTCTCAAACTGATTGTCCCAATCCTTGTTGTTGTACCGGGTATTGCTGCATTTGTGATTGTTTCTGACCCTGCATTACTGGCGGGATTAGGAACAATGGCACAAGAGCATATACCAACACTGGCCCAAGCGGACAAAGCCTATCCATGGTTAACTCAATTCTTACCTGTCGGCGCTAAAGGGGTCGTATTCGCGGCATTAGCTGCGGCTATCGTTTCTTCTTTAGCTTCCATGTTGAACTCAGTGGCAACTATTTTCACCATGGATATCTACAAAGAATACATTGCTCCATCAACCGCGGATCATAAGCTAGTGAATGTCGGGCGGATTAGTGCAGTTGTTGCGTTAATTGTGGCATGTTTTATCGCACCATTATTAGGCAACATTGGACAAGCTTTCCAATATATTCAAGAGTATACGGGGTTAGTTAGTCCGGGTATTTTAGCGGTATTCTTACTAGGCTTATTTTGGAAGAAAACCAATGCAAAAGGCGCGATTATCGGTGTGCTGCTCTCAATTCCGTTTGCACTATTCTTAAAACTGATGCCATTAGGCATGCCATTCCTTGACCAAATGATGTACACCTTCTTCTTTACTGCGGTTGTGATTGGTTTAATTAGCCTGACAACGGCAAAAGAAGATGACTGTGAGGGGGCGATTATTTTAACGTCCGAGACCTTTAAAACGTCGACAGGTTTCAATATCGCATCCTACGCAATTATGGTTATCTTGTGCGTGTTATATGCGTTGTTTTGGTAGCGCAATATTTCTAACAACCTGATAAGTAAATGATAGCACTAGGCGGGAAGGAACACTCCCGCCTTATTTTTTGCATTTATTAACTTAAATAATGACCTAACATTTAGTATCGAAATCATTTTCGTTATTCTCGCTTAATAATCTCCCTTCCTTATGTATGGTTAATTGTGTCTAAATTGATTTTTTTAATAACTATTTGTTATAAGTAAATATGCCAAATTGATTTTAATTTGACTTATTTTTAGGAATAATACTGAGACTTATTATTATTATCATTGGAACTATTTTGTGAAAAATTTAGGTTTATTTCGTTTACATCAGGTTGCCATTTTCACCTTGTTAGCGCTGGCTGTTCAAAACCAATCCATGGCAAATGAACAAAATAGCGACAAACAAGACTCTTTCGTTGTCAGTGCGCAAGCACTCAAAGTGAATACTGCGCTGCAAGAAACGCCAAAATCTGTTTCGATTATTACGGAACAAGATTTGACTATACATGCTCCACAAAAAATTGATGAAGCACTTCGTTATACCTCGGGGGTTGTTGCACAACCTTACGGGGCTGATAATGATACTGATTGGTTCAAAGTTCGCGGTTTTGATGCCGCAACCTATTTAGATAATAGCCGGTTATATAGAGATGGCTACTATACTTGGTTGCTTGAGCCTTATGGGTTGGAAAGTATTGAAGTCGTGAAGGGGTCATCAGCCGTTCTCTTTGGCGAATCCACTCCTGGAGGCGCTGTTAATTTAGTAACGAAAAAACCATCTATTAATGCAAAAAATGAAATATTTTTAGAAGCGGGTAATAACGATCACCAAGCGCTAGGTTTTGATCTTTCTACGGCGTCAGTCGATGCAGGTGCCCGCTACCGTTTAGTGGGAACGATGAAAAAATCAGATGGGGAACTCAAAGACACAGATAATAAACGTATTTATCTGGCGCCAAGTGCGGCATTTGACTTGTCTGATCAGACTATACTTACGTTAATGGGAACGTATCTGCACGATGATGGTACGCCCACGAATCCTTTTTTCCCAGCAGCGGGAACATTAATTCACTCTAATTATGGCAAAATTAAACCATCAACCAATTTAGGTGAGCCTGATTACGATAAATATAAGCGAACTCAGTTCTCAGTGGGTTATTTATTAGAACATCAATTTAATGATGAGTGGCGTTTTGCTCAGCGTGTGAATTATGGTTACAACGACCTAACACTCAGAAGTGTTTATGCTTTCTTTAATGCAGACCCTACCGTGCAGGAATTGGGGCAAGGTATTGTTTTTCGCGATGGTAAAAACCAAAGTTTTAGTTTTGATAACAATATCGTCGGTGAATGGGATAGTGAGCGGTTTGAAAATACCTTACTTTCGGGTATTGAATTCCAATATCATCAAACCAAAGGCGATGAACAGGATAATTATGCTTTTGGTAAAATTAACCCGTGGAAGCCAGTTTATGGGCACTATACCCCACTTGACCCATCAAATAACATTCATCGCACTATTGATAAAACACAAGCTAGTATTTATTCACAATACCAAACAAAGCTTGATAGCAAATGGATTGGGGTCGTTGGTGCACGTTATGATTGGGTAAAAACTGAAAATAAAGCACATAAAAAAGCAGAAGATGAGTCTAGAAATGATGGGCAGATGAGTTTAAATGCGGGTTTAATGTATATTGCTGACAATGGCATTTCACCTTATTTAAATTACTCTCAATCTTTTGAAGTTCAATCGACAATCGACCCAACCACCCAAAAACTATATAAACCACTTAAAGGTGAGCAATTTGAAGCAGGTATCAAATATACACCTTATTTTATGGATGGTTATTGGAATATTGCTTGGTTCGATATCGAACAAAAAAATGCGTTAGTCACAACTCCTGAACACCCTGTTGCAACACAAACAGGTGAAGTCACTTCACAAGGTATAGAAACAGAACTATTTGCAAGTGTTACTGATAATTGGGATATTAAAGCGACATACACTTATACCAATGCGAAAACAGATCAAACAGGTGGTAAGGGACGTAAACAGGCTGGTATGATCCCCAAACATATGGCGACTGTCTGGACTGACTACGAAATTCCAATCGTGAGTAACCAGTCGTTAAAACTCGGAACTGGTATTCGCTATTATGGTCAATCAAAAGACAACCCAGCGAGCAGCAACCGTTCTGTTCCTAGTGCGATGCTCTGGGATATGGCCGCGATATATCAATTATCGAATAATTGGCAGTTCCAGTTCAATATGAATAACATTCTCAATAAAGAGTATGTTTCATCTTGTGATACCTGGTGCTACTACGGCCAATCGCGTTCATTTGTGTTACAAACAAAGTACACTTGGTAATTTTAAAAAAGGCATGCTAATAACCTTGGCATGTCTTGAGTCCTTTCTATGTTTCGATTAACAAATATTAATATCGTTCGCGATCATCGTGCTATTTTATCTATAGATTCGTTAAATATACCGACAACAGAACTCACAGTGGTTCTTGGTCATAATGGCTCTGGAAAATCTACACTGGTTAATCTTCTTTCAGGGCAGATGGCACCGGATAGCGGACAAATCGATTTAAATGGCATGAGTCTTTCTCGATATAAAACGAAAGAATTAGCGCAGAAAATCGCGTATTTACCACAAAAACTGCCAGCCTCAGCGGGGCTGTCTGTGAAAGAACTTGTACGGTTAGGTCGTTTTCCGTGCCGAGGTGCACTTGGTCGCTGGCAAGCTGACGATGAAATTATTATCCAGCAAGCAATGGAAAAAGCGGGAGTTGAGGGGTTTTCTTCGAGCTTAGCAGACAATTTGTCTGGTGGAGAGCGCCAGCGCGCATGGGTTGCCATGTTACTTGCCCAACAATCACCGGTTTTAATACTGGATGAACCGACTTCTGCATTAGATATTCACCATCAATACCAGTTAATGAATTTATTGAGTGAGCTTAATAAAGTTCATGGGATTGGTGTGATTGTGATCCTTCATGACCTCAACCTTTCTCTACGCTACGCAACACACATAGTGGCATTAAAAAAAGGGAAAATAGAATTTGAGGGAAAAAGTGTTCTTCTTCATGATGAAGCAAGGCTATCGTCACTCTACGATACCCCGATTAAGTTAATACCACACCCTAATTTTCCAGAGTCAGAACATCATAGGGTTGCTATCGTATGCGCTTAAGAATCAATTTGCTTGGCCTTATTTTATTAACAAGTACATTATTATGCTCATTTTATACACGGGCTTATTCTGTTACGGACAGTCGTGGTATTATCGAGTTCAATTCGCCGCCTCAGCGCGTTGTGGTTTTAGATTGGGATTTACTGGAGCAGCTATTAACCCTTGAAGTTACCCCTATTGGCGCCACGGAATTAGAGAGTTACCAGCAATGGGTTGTTGACCCTGTTGTTCCTTCTTCAGTCAAAGAGGTAGGAACCCGGGCTGAGCCTAATTTAGAGCAAATTGCCGCATTGAAACCTGATGTTATTATTGCAAGTAGCGCGCAAGAAGATTTACTGCCTTTATTGGAAAAAATAGCGCCAGTCGTTTATTTATCAAATTTTGCACGCCAAGATGACTCAGGGCTTGTAGCCATTGCGCATTTTAAAACGTTGGCTCGCTTATTTGACAAGACCTCTTTTGCTGATGAATATCTAATGAAAATGGATAAACGTTTTGCTGAATTAAGATCACAGCTTGAACGAGCTTTTTCCACGAAACCAAATGTTGCTGTTATCCGGTTTTCAAGTTTAAGCACTATTTTTCTTTATACTGAGAACTCAACGCTAAATTATGTTCTTGAACAGCTTGCATTAAAGCCCGCTATTTTAGTTCCCGCACGTGCTTGGGGAATAGAACAGAGACGAATAAATTCATTACAGTTTATTAATGATGGGTACGTGTTATATATCAAACCATTTGTAGAAGAAAAAAAACTAAATGATTCTATTTTATGGCAGTCGATGCCCTTTGTTAAACAAGGGCGGATAAATAGTGTTCGTCCCGTTTGGAATTATGGTGGTGTATTTTCCTTGCAATTAATGGCGGAAGCATTAACAGAAAGCTTATTACAGGTTGCTCCTCATAATGACAACTAAACAGTACTCAATACCTTTTTTTGTATTAATGGTGTTTGCGCTGATTAATCTTCAGCTCGAACCTGGGGTTATACTCAGTCAGCAATTATTTTTAATTATTCATCCTGCTTCAGCCGATACATTTGCTGATTATTTTTATTTATATGGCCAATTACCACGCCTTGCTATGGCATTATTAGTGGGCGCGACTTTTGGTTTATTGGGCAGTTTGATGCAGCAATTAACACAAAATAATCTTACTTCACCACTGACATTAGGTTCATCATCCGGTGCTTGGTTAGCATTAGTGGTAGTCAATATTTGGTTTAGTAATGAGATTGGGTTATATCAAACGCTAGCTGCGATGGTGGGAGCATTACTTGCATTTGGGTTGGTAATATTAATTGCAGGTATTCGCAATATGACAGGCATTCCGTTAGTTGTTTCGGGAATGGTCATCAATATTTTGTTTGGTGCTATAGCAACTGCATTAATTACATTAAATTCTCAATTTGCACAAAACATTTTTATGTGGGGAGCTGGAAATCTAGCGCAAGATGGCTGGCAAAAAGTGGTTGGTTTATTACCTTTATTGTTCCCTATCATTATTATTATCTGTTTTGCACCTCGTATTTTGACATTATTGAAATTAGGTCATGAGGGGGCTAAAGCTCGTGGCTTATCCGTTTTACCTACTTTCTTGTTTTTTATTGTTTTAGCATCTTGGTTAGTGGCGGCGACTATTTCAACTGTAGGGGTTATTAGTTTTATTGGTTTATTAGCCCCAAATATAGTACGGCGAATGGGTAATATGAGTGCAAGGCAAGAGTTATTAAACAGTGCAGTTGTAGGCGCTATTTTATTGCTTCTTGCAGACAGCGGGGCTATCGCACTAACAAACTACCTTAATATTGTGGTTCCTACGGGGGTAATGACTGCTGCTATTGGTGCTCCTTTATTGATCTGGTTTAGCCGCCGAGCAATGACAGCCCAAGATCAATTATCGATAGGTCTATTACCAACAAAAATAATACTTTCCAAAACCACGGTATGTATTCTTATTTTATTGTTAGCAAGTGGAGTTGTATTTTCACTTTGCTTACAAACGAATGGTGAACAATATTATTGGCAACTGCCATCAAGTTTTCAATGGGATATTAAATGGCCTCGTTTATTAGCGGCTATATTCTCTGGCTTAGCATTGAGTATTGCAGGCGTTTTATTACAAAGAATTATTTATAACCCGTTGGCCAGCCCAGATATTTTAGGGGTTTCTTCAGGTGCTACAGCGGCACTTGTTCTATTTAGTTTACTATTAGGCACTGCTATTCAAACCTCATTTTGGGGTATTGCTTTAATCGGGAGCCTGATTGTATTAGGGATATTGTTGTACCTAGGTAAGCGACACCAATACGCACCAGCAAGCTTAATTTTGACAGGGATCTGCCTAACGGCAACGTTAGAAGCTTTTGTTCAGTTCTTTTTAGCTCAAGGTACATTGAGTAGCTATCGGATATTATTATGGCTTTCAGGGTCAACTTATCGTGTGGAAGGGCAACAGGCCATTATTTTTTCAATCAGTATTGTTGTGTTAGCTATATTAGCGATCACGTTAAATCGTTGGCTAGTTTTATTATCAATTAGTCGGTCATTTGCACAGGGAAGAGGACTAAATTCACAATTAGCGACTATATTGCTATTAATCTTAGTTGCATTATTGTGTGCTTTTGTCACTTCTACTGTTGGCCCTATTGCATTTCTTGGTTTAGTTGCACCCCATATGGCTTTTTTAGTTGGCGCTAAAAAGGCGAAACAACAACTTATTATTAGTGGGTTGATCGGCAGTATATTAATGGTTTGGGCAGATTGGTTAGGACAAATTATTATTTATCCAACACAGATAGCTGCTGGAATATTTGTCGCCATTTTAGGTGGCGGGTATTTTTTATTGCTGATGGCGATGAATAAAATCAAGTCATAATTTATGGTGTAAATATGGCTAACCAAATCGCTACTCAAAAAGACCTAACTAATATTGATAAGTCAGGTCATATCGCGATAGCCATAAAAAAAGATAAATACGAAAAGAAAATAGTAGTATTTATCTTATCCGTATTATTTCAATACCACAGCCCCAGAATGGCAGTAAAAAGGTGAGTTAAGTTGAGCCACGCTCAATTAATTGCCATTCGAGGATTTCATGGCTGTCATCGAGTTGCGGGTGCTTAATTTTATTGAGTAGCAGTTGAACGCTACGGATGCCAAATTGATGCATCGGCTGTACAATAGTACTTAATGGCGGCGTGGTTACTTGACCGAAGGGCACACCATCAAACCCTAACACGGCAATATCATTGGGAATATGCAACCCCTGCTGATGTAAAACACTCATTGCACCGCCTGCGATGACATCAGAAATCGCGAATACGGCATCGGGTTTGGGCGCATTTTGCAGTAACTTTTCCATGGCCTTCGCCCCCGCGGTGTAATCTAATTCTTCTACATATTCGATTTTACAATACTCAAAGCCAAGTTCAGCGAGCGCCTTTCGATACCCTTGTTCCCGTTGTTGCGAATAGAGGTAACGCATATCACTGTTAATTAATGCAATGCGTTGGCGATTTTTCGTTGCTAAATGATAAACGCCAGCGCTAGCGGCTTGTGAATTATCAATAGTAACCGAAGAAGCACGAAATTCTGGATCTCCCTCACCACACTGTACCCACGGAAAATCCCCAATCATATCAGTAAGTCCAGGCAAACAACTCACTGCATCCATAGTGATGACGCCATCAACAACCTTACCTCTGAGTAAACTCAGATAAGCGGATTCACGTGTTGGATTGGATTCAGAATTACATAACAAAATATGATAGCCGTGGCGTTCCGCTTCTTCTTCAATACCTCGTACAACGAGTGAACAAAAGGGGTTAGTGATATTAGACACCAACACCAATAGCATACGACTACGCGAGGTACGTAGTTGGCGCGCTAATAAATTAGGCTGATAATTACACTGAGCGATGGCGGCGAGAACTTTATCGCGAGTTGCGGGTTTGACAATATGTTGATCATTCAATACCCGTGAAACCGTTGCGGCAGAGACTCCTGCGATTTTCGCCACTTTTTCTATCGACATTGTTCACTTTTCCTTTTGTCTATTGCCATGCACAGTATGCAACATCGTGATGAAAAGTACGATTGATACAAGCAACTTGTGATGCAGATTGCAAATTTACCTTTTAGGTCATTATTGAACCATTCAGCTAGTTGCTGAAAGAAACAATTTGGCTATATTTTATAAATGAAATCGATTTCAGTAAAAATGTAATCGATTTCATTTTGGAGTTTAGCTGCCATTTAGTGAAAAGCCTCATTTTATAAACAATAAAACATGAGAGGTAATGAATGGATATACAACTACAGCTTGCGAAATACACTGATCGGAGTGAAGTCGCGCATTTGATTTATCACTCAACGAATGTCTGGTATCAGCAACATGGTTTAGGCGCAATATTTCAGTCTGCGCCTGAAGAGTGCCACTTATTTGTTGATGTATACCAACAACTTGATCCTGACTACCACTGGGTAGCCCGTGATCCACAACTTAATATTCTTGGCTCGTGTTTTTTTCACCCACGTGAAACCCATTTGGGCCTTGGGATTATGAATGTCCATCCCGATGCATTCGGACAGGGTATTGCAAAGAAATTATTGTCCAAAGCGGATGAATTAGCAGGAAATTTACCCATTCGCTTAATTTCAAGTGCCCTGAATTTAGACTCTTATTCTCTTTATCGCCGTGGCGGTTTTACACCTTACGCAATATACCAAGACATGGTGATTTCAGTACCCGAGCAAGGTGTAAATTTCCCTCGTTTGACCGAAGGAATTGTGCGAGATGCTCGAACCGAGGACTTACCAGCTATTTTACAATTGGAAGCGGATTTATTGGGTATTAGCCGTCAGCGGGATATTGAATATTTTTTGAATGACACTAGCGGGTTATGGCGAATTGCAGTCTGGGAGCATAACCAGTGCATCGAAGGTTATCTTGCCTCTATCGCACATCCCGCATCGAGGATGTTAGGACCCGGTTGCAGCTATCGTGATGAGGTAGCACTGGATTTACTCGGTTGGATGTTAGACAAACATCATCGTGGTGCGATGCCAGTCGTTTTAGTTCCCGTAGAGCGAAATGCACTGTGCCAAGCGCTATTGCGATGGGGCGGTCTAATTTGTGAACTGCATCTTGCGCAAGCCAAAGGTTATGCGCAGAAACCAAGCGGCGTGGTTATGCCGTCCTTTTTACCTGAAAGTGGCTAATAAAGAATAGAAATTATTGGGGGTCTTATGGGTACAAATAGTCTTACTCAAGGTGGTAAAAATACTGCCCATGTATGGGTAGTACCGCGATTGGCGTTAATGATGTTCCTTCAATTTTTTGTGTGGGGGGCATGGTATGTCACGCTAGGGGTTGTCATGGGGAAATATGGTTTATCAGCAATTATTGGTGATGCCTATTCGACAGGGCCCATCGCCTCTATTTTATCTCCTTTTGTACTAGGGATGGTAGTTGACCGTTTTTTTGCATCACAAAAAGTGCTTGGCGTGCTGCATCTCATTGGTGCCGGTTTGTTATGGATGATCCCAAGTTACTTTACGGGGGACCATAGCGGTCTGTTATGGATAATCTTTGGTTATATGCTTTGCTATATGCCAACTATTGCTCTTAGTAACAACGTTGCCTTTTATAGTTTACCGAACAGTGAGAAAGCGTTCCCAGTTGTGCGTGCATTCGGTACATTTGGTTGGATTGTTGCGGGGCTGATTGTCGGTTCAACAGGGTTATCAGATAGTACAGAAATTTTCACCTTGGCGGCAGCGGCTTCGTTGGTACTAGCGATTTACAGCTTTACATTACCACACACGCCAGCACCAGAGCGTGGTAAACCTGTTGCGATGCGCGACTTGTTATGTGCGGATGCGTTTGCCATGCTTAAGCAACGTCATTTCTTAGTTTTCATCATTTGTGCAATGCTGATCTCCATCCCATTGGCGGCTTACTATGCCTATGCGGCGCCATTTGTTGCAGCGACAGGGTTTACTAACGTTGGTGGCGTGATGTCTTTAGGGCAGATGTCAGAACTGTTCTTTATGTTATTGATACCCTTCTTCTTTGCACGTCTTGGCATTAAAGTGATGTTACTCATTGGGATGCTGTCTTGGTGCTTACGTTATGTCATGTTTGCCTTAGGGATCGCTGAAGAACTGCGCTGGATGATTTATATCGGCATTTTCTTACATGGTATGTGCTATGACTTCTTCTTTGTTATTGGTTTTATCTATACAGACAAAGTTGCTGGCGAGAAAGTAAAAGGGCAGGCGCAGAGCTTGTTGGTTTTGTTTACCTATGGCGTGGGGATGTTAATTGGTTCACAAATCAGTGGCATGCTGTTCAATAGCATTGTTACAACGGAAGGCGCAGCGGCTCTGCCACAATGGCAAAGTTTCTGGTGGTACCCAGCGATAGGTGCGTTACTGATTGCCGCATTGTTCTTCTTCGCGTTCAACTATAAAGAAAAGCCAGTGGAGGGGAAATAAGATGGCTAATTTACGCGTCTTAGTCGTTGGTTGCGGCAATATGGGAGCCTCTCATGCAGAGGCTTACCACCGAATGGAAGGGGTTGATATCTGCGGGCTGGTGGCTCGTGGTCATTCAAAAGACATTCTCAATGAACATTTAGGTGGTGAATATGCCACGTTTGATAATTACGAACAGGCATTAAAAGCAACGCAACCAGATGCGGTTTGCTTAACGACATACCCTGATACTCATGAAGCTTATGCATTGCTAGCACTCAAGGCAGGCTGTCATGTGTTTATTGAAAAGCCATTAGCCACTACGGTTGAAGGGGCTAAGCGTGTCATTGCTGCGGCTAAACAAGCCCATCGACAAGTGGTGGTAGGTTATATTTTGCGTCATCACCCATCGTGGCAACAATTCATTCATCTAGCTCATGAGCTGGGTAAGCCATTAGTGATGAGAATGAATTTGAATCAACAAAGCCATGGTCAGATGTGGAATGTACACCGTAACTTGATGCAATCACTATCACCGATAGTTGACTGCGGCGTTCATTATTTAGATGTGATGTGCCAAATGACACAAGCTCAACCAGTGAGTGTCAGCGCTATTGGCGCAAGATTGACCGATGAATTACCAGACAACATGTATAACTATGGTCAATTACAGGTTCGTTTTGATGATGGCTCAGTGGGTTGGTATGAGGCGGCTTGGGGGCCAATGATCAGCGAAACGGCGTATTTTATCAAAGATGTCATAGGCCCTCGAGGTGCGGTTTCGATAATGGCTCGCCATGGAGAGGGAAATAGTGATAATGTCGATGGGCACACGCGCACTGACTCTTTACGTATTCACTATGCAGAGCTTGATAAAAACAATGCCTTTAAGCATCCCGACCGTTGGGTTGACTGCCAAGACGAGCCAGGCCATTTGGCGCTATGCCTAAGTGAACAACGTTATTTTGTTCAAGCGATTACGGAACAATTTTCATTAGAACAGCATTTACAAGACGCACTCAATAGCTTGCGAATTGTTCTTGCTGCGGATGAAGCTGTGCGTACACAGCGCACCGTGATTTTAGGGAGTGAGTCATGAAAACAATCCAAGGCCCCGGAATCTTTTTGGCACAATTTATTGGCGAAAAAGCCCCTTTTAACTCATTAGAAGGCCTCGCTGAATGGGCATCAAGCCTAGGTTTTACCCATATCCAAGTGCCAACGATCGACCCACATATCTTTGATTTAGATTTGGCCGCCACAAGCCAAACTTATTGCGATGAGCTGGTTGCCATGTTACAGCAATATGGTATTCAGATCAGTGAGTTATCGACCCATATACAAGGCCAATTAATTGCGGTACATCCAGCGTATGACACGGTTTTTGATGGTTTTGCACCAGCGAGTGTTAGAGGTAATCCTCAAAAGCGCCAGCAGTGGGCGGTAGAGCAACTCATCAAAGCGGCAAAAGCCTCGCAGCACCTAAAGCTAACTACGCACGTGACTTTCTCAGGCGCGCTGGCGTGGCCTTATTTTTACCCTTGGCCCCCTCACAATGCACAACTGTTTGATGAAGCATTTGCTGAACTTGCGCTGCGTTGGTTGCCTATTCTGAATGTGTTTGACGAGTGTGGCGTTGATGTGTGTTACGAGTTGCATCCAGGGGAAGACTTACACGATGGCGTGACATTTGAGCGTTTTCTCGGCCTTGTCGATAACCACCCGCGTTGCCATATTCTCTACGACCCAAGCCATTTATTGCTCCAGCAAATGGATTATCTCGCGTTTATTGATTGCTATCACCAACGCATTCGCGCATTTCATGTCAAAGATGCGGAATATTCACCAAATGGCCGTAGCGGTGTCTATGGTGGCTATCAATCATGGGTTGAGCGCGCAGGGCGTTTTCGTTCGTTAGGGGATGGCCAGATTGATTTTGTCTCTATTTTCAGCAAATTAACCCAGTACGGTTTTTCCGGTATCGCCACAATGGAATGGGAGTGTTGCCTTAAATCTCCAGATGTCGGGGCGAAAGAGGGAGCTGATTTTATCGCCAATCATATTATTCCAGCGGTTGATCATGCCTTTGATGATTTTGCAGCGGTAGATACTAATCTTCAACAAATCAGAGCGTTACTTGGGATCGTGAGTGATAAATAAAGGATAAGGCGATGAGACTAAAGCTGGGAATGGTTGGAGGTGGGGAAGGTGCATTTATTGGTGCAGTGCATCGATTAGCGGCTCGTATGGATGATGAGTTTGAGTTAGTCGCAGGCGCATTTTCTTCGAACGAGCAAAATTGTCAACGTACAGGGCAACGGCTGCACCTTGCGCCTGAACGATGCTACGCTAGCTATCAGCAAATGGCGCAAAGCGAGGCGGCACGTGGTAATGGCATTGATGTGGTTGCGATTGTCACGCCTAATCACTTGCATGCCCCTATTGCCGTTGAATTTTTGCGCTCAGGTATCGACGTGATCTGTGATAAGCCATTGTGTACATCATACTCAGAAGCTTTGCAGCTTGCCGATGTTGTGAGAGAAACGGGTAGGCAACTGATTCTCACGCATAATTACAGTGCTTATCCGCTAATTCGCGAAGCGCGCAGCCGGATATTAGCAGGGGAACTAGGCGAAATTCGTTATATTGAAGTGGAGTATTTGCAGCAATGGCTAGCAACACGATTAGAGGAAACTGAAAACAAGCAAGCGAGTTGGCGTACCGATCCACAAAAAGCGGGAGCGGGCTGTATCGGCGATATCGGTACTCATGCGTGGCAGTTAGCTTCATTTGTCACAGGGATGTTGCCAGAGGCCATTTGTGCGGAACTCACATCAATGATCCCTGAAAGAGTGCTAGATGATGATGTGCGTGTGCAAATGCGTTATCACAACGGAGCAAAAGGGCGTCTATGGGCGAGCCAAGTGGCCTGTGGTGAAGAAAACGGGCTGCGACTACGCATATATGGCAGCCAAGGGAGTCTTTCATTTTCCCAAGAAAATCCTAACCAGTTATGGTTAAAACCGTTTGATTCGCCAATGTATTGTGTGACACGGGGATCAATGTCTCAATGGGAGGAAAACCGTGCGATGTCAAGGGTTCCAGCCGGGCATCCCGAAGGATATTTAGAGGGTTTTGCTCAGGTTTATCGTGAGGCGGCAACTCGTTTACGCGAGGGAAGCGGTGCATCACCGTTATTACCAGGTATTGAAACTGGCCTACAGGGGATGGCATTTATTGATGCCGCAAAACGTAGCCATGATAGCTGCGGTCAATGGATTGATTTTACGCAATATCGTTGCTCATCATAATCTCTGCGATGGATGGTCTGAGGTTAATGAGTTGGTATAATCTATAACCTTTATGAAATATATTTCGGCACAGAGGCTGTAATAATGATTTTTTCTTTGTAATACGGATAAGCAAAAGCGACGAGGGGGAGTGAGCCGGAAAGCTATACTGCTTGATAGAATCAGTTAAAAGGAGAGGATACCTCTCCTAGTGATGTTACACCACCAGCGTGGTGTAACAAAAAATGTTTCAATGTCGGTATGTATCTTGTTACGTGTGCAACTTAATGTCGTTATTTAATCCATTCTTGTTGAATAATTTCGACACTCAATGAGTAATTGATTTAGAGAACAGCTGGATAATAACAATTCCCAGCGCAATGCATGCTAGACCAATTAATGCTGGAAAATCAAGTTTCTGTTTATAAACAAAAAATGATAATGCTGAAACAAGAAATATTCCCGCTCCAGCCCATATCGCATAGGCGATACCAATATTCATACTTTTTACAACTTGGGATAATCCATAAAAAGAAATGGCATAACCAATAACGACAATAATACTGGGTACTAACTTAGTAAACCCATCAGACGCCTTCATCATGGTTGTCGCGGTTGTTTCAGCTATGATAGACACCATTAAGATTGCGTACACTTTCAGCATAAAAACCTCTTTAACTTATTTAGCAAACATTCCAAAATGACAATTTTAAACTATGTTTGAGATAAAAATGTCTAATGGCTATGAAACTCAACGCCTAAGTAAGCGTTTATACCAAGGGACTGGAACTGGGTGTACAATAGCCCGCAAAGCACGTGCATAATCCATAATTAATCCAGGGGTCCATGCCATCATCAGTGCACGCCGACGAATTTGAGCCGCAATCCATAACTCTGGCATGCAAAGTACATTTAAAATCCCGATAAAATCACTTCTCTTTTGCATAGACAAAACACCATCTAATGCAGCCTCCAAACCATATGCAACACTGCTGGAGCAGTTTTGGTATGTTAGGTTATAAATAGGATATTGGCGATATTTTTCCCAAAAACTCAATAAAGAAGCATAGTTATAAACATTGAAAACAATCTGTCTGTCAGATTCACACCATTCGGATGCTTCAGTTTGATAATTAGGCAAGAAACGCCCCGGAACATTATTATCAGCGGTTGCTTTTAGTAGCCTGAAAAACTCTGATGGAGAACGATCAATATCTTCTTCAGGGTACAAGCTGATATAGAGGTGCGGGTAGAGTTCTAGAGATGCATGCCCCGTCGAGATTACTCCTTCAGAATCAACAGCCGCAATATAACGATTAATAATTGGCCGTGGTACAGGGCGTTGGTTTGCGGAGCCTTCGGGGGTCCAGATATGAACAGTCAAAATAGTATCTTGTTCAGTTTCTCTACTTATAGTGGAAGATTGTGGGGTCTCTGTTATGGGTCGCATTGCCCCTTTTTTCTTAAACGACACAGGTAAAGGACGCATCAGTTCAAATATGGATGTTCCTCGTTGGATATGACGGGCTCGAAATGCTAACTTCAGGCATCCAAATCCACTTCCTATCATCAAAAAACCGATAAAAAAAGAAATTGTTGCTTGGTGATGGGTAAACAGAAAAAAGGCAAACAGCATTTCAATTACGCCCCATAATAGGATTAATTGCCATCCAGGAAAACGTACGATCCAAGCTGATGCAACAACAAATAATCCGGTAATAAAAAAAACAAAACCGAACATTGCTGACAATAATACATTGCTATATGTTTGATTAATCAAGATAACCAATGCACAGAACAAAAATAGACCACCTTTAAAGAAAAGTATCGTTTTTTGTGTTCCAATTCCGCTTGAAGCGACACTTAATGTGATCAGACTTTCAAGTAACAATAGAATACCAAACAAATGTATTGGAAAAAAAAGAATACCATCAACACCATCGATGAAAATAAATATACCAATAAAACACCAAAGGAGCCCAATCCCCCAGAGGTAATGTGCTTTTCCTCTGATAAATTCGGCACCGAAAAGTAATAATGCAATTTGTAGCATCACTTATCCTTTGTTATTACATCAATTTTAGGATACTTCACCTAAAATAAACCAATTCCCAACAATCATTACTGGCTTGTTATGACTAAAAATAACACTTCCACGATCTTCTATATTCCACCAACGACCTTCTTTATCTTTCAGACAAAAGGTTATTATTGGAAGAGTGGTTTGAGCTTGCTCTTGTTCCCAATGTCGAGCGAGTTTTTCTCGGTCGTCAGGATGAATAGATTCCATAATTTGCCTTAGATCGGAAAGGGTTGTTAAATCAGCCTTCGGATATGAACAATCTGTATTTCCCCATTCTATAGCACCATTATCTAGATTAAGTTGATATACTAGGTGCTGCGGTTTATAAGCTCCTTGTGTGTCATCAATACTATGAGTACTTCGAGCGACAACTCGTAAAAAAACCATTAATAATGATATTACGGTCAAATACCCCTGTATTAACCACAGTGACTCATGGCGAAATAGGCCATGAAGATAAAAAGGCCCGTGCTGATTACGAGTGTAATAGATTGTAATAGTGGCAAGTATTAATAGTGCTATTGATCCCCCTCTGTTTCCCCACAGCATAGACAGGGTAACAGCAAGCAAAATAGGGATACAGAGTAGCGATAATTTAGCAGTATTACGATGATGATAAAAATAGGAATGGTATATCTGTATCGCAGTATCATTGAATATTAATATAGTGCTAATAATAAGAAGAATAAAAACAATACTTCCCCAAACTATATTAATTTTGAAAGAAGGCACCACCCTTTTGAAATGGGTATTAATTAGCCCCATAATCACTGTTGTGGCAAAGATGTTGCCAGTAATATCAGCAATAAAACCATCCCAAAAAATATCATTAAGTGATGTATTATCAAGCCAATACAAACTGATAGAAAATAGAACTGCATCTGCAAAACTGACAATTATTGTTGCCGATAGCCATAACAATATTAGTTGCAGATCATCTCCTCGTTGAGCATACCTACGGACAATCCAAGCAATAGCAATACAAGAAAGTACTGCCAGAGCGGCGTATATAAGTGAAAGGGTGATTTGCTCACTATCAAAGCCATTCAGAATTAAGTTTAATACAATGAAGCCAATCAGTAATGGTAGCCATTGGCGTTTGTGCATACATAAAAAAGCGGTTGTTGCGACCCCCGCAGGAAACCAAACAACAGAAATATCTGAGTTCTCTGGTGTCAGTATTTCGGAGATTTCACCTGTTACGTAATAAAGTAATAGCCATCCTATTATTACGATTAACGTAGTCTTATTTGATAGTAAAGATGTTTTCATAGTTTATTTCAGGTTATGCATCATAAAGTTATGTTTGGCCTTATCTTAATGCGAAAAGGTCTACATCATTTCTCTTTTCAAAAAATATCAAAATGATATCTTGAGGTATAGCTATTATTATATTTTTTCCTGTATTTTTAGACACTTTTTATTTTATTCTGAGTTCGGCGCTGTAGGTACTTCAATGAACATTACGCGTCTAGAAAAAGCCAATAGCGCACCTAATCTGAATTTCTTAAAAAGAAAAACACGGCTTGTTGTTTTCATAGACAGCTATTCGTGAAAGATACCCACGTTATATAAAGCAGTAGCCGAGCAATAATGGCAAAAATTGAGCGTGTCCACCACAATTAAAAATAGCTAACAAGAGTTAGCTATTTTTGAGACAATACCAATGAGATAACACTATAAAAATACTAAAATAAGTATCTGACACCAAATACAACTTCTTGAGATTTAAGGTGTGCTTTCATTTGCTCGTCTTGTAAGCCTCGAGCATTAGCAAATCGGTTCATGCCACTTTCGATTTTACCTAGATCCACATAACGGTAGCTTAAGTCAAAATTGAGTTTATTAATAGGTTCATAGCTGACGCCGCCACCGAGAGAATATACCAAGTTTGTATCAGTGTTACTTGCGTATTGACGTGAAACATTTCCTTGCCATCCAGACGATTTTACTTTTGCGATACCAACACCAACGGTTCCATAAATAGAAACTCCCTGATAAATTTCATAATCACGGTAAGCATTTAGCATTAATCGTTGGGACTCTGTTTTATGGTGATTCAAGCTGGTCGGAAAAGTGGTTGATCCACTTGTATATTCTGCCTTTTTATTGAAAGTATATTCTGCTTCTGTACGCCAACCATTACCAAATTGATAGCCAGCAGCTAAAGAGCCATTATAAAAATCATCTTTATCATCACCCGAGACAAATTGACCAATACCAGGTCTACTACTGGTATCCATATTATCTGCTTTTTGCCATACCTTCGAGAGCCTTGCAGCACCATAATAGCCCTCATCATTCGTAGAGGCTAAGGCATTTCCAGCTGCACTTCCAAATACAGCAATTACTAATAATAAGTGTAATTTAGTCATGTTATAGTTTCCTTTGTGTATTATATTGAGATGGGATTATTGCAGGTAGTGGTTATTAGTAAAGGGGAGTTATTTGATTGATATGTTCAATTTATTTCAACAAAATGATATAGATGTTACTTGGATTACCGCATTCTTCATGAAATGAGCATTTCATCTTCTAATTAATGCTTCATATTGCTAAGATTTTTTTATCCTTAAAAGATATAAAACTTGCCGTTCTTTTTTGCTGGCGGGGTTGAACCCGTGTCCGTAATTTTTTAATTGGTTGATTATTAAAGGGTATCTTTACTAAGCTTCAATCATGTGCACTTGGCGTGCACATGGAGGTCATTGTGTAAGTACTTTGGAGGTATTTTACATTCAGTTTATACGGCTTGATTTATAGAGAAAATATTCATAAATTCTTTTTTTAGCTGAATAGCTATTTCTCTATAATCAATTTCATTATTTTTACTATTCTTATGCATAAATAAACGTTTATCTCTCATTATATCTGAAAAGTAGAAATCTATTTTTTCTCTAATAAGAAGCTCACATAAATATGTTTTTGATGTATCTAAAACTTGGACTGGTTCAACTTCGAGCAATGATGTGCACACTTATACCTATTCAGGGAATACGGAAACTTAGGTTTAGGAACAGCTTTGGTAGTAACAAACGCCTATATCATGCTGATGGGGCGGTATCGAGTTAGTTAAAACTAATAACTACAGAGATACATTATTGTTTGGCTTTCTATTTTTTAATTGTGAAAGCCAAATATTATTACCTCTTTTCCCTTTTATTTTTAAAATCGTGTATAGAACATAATGATAAAATGATGATAAATATTTTTCTTTGTATCTAAAGTGCTTAGACGCATACTTGTGGTGTGTGATATTTTGAGGTGTCATTAAATCTATATCTTTCCATGGAGATTTTTCTTTGGCGTTTAGGAAGCAACGAACTTCATGATAATACTTAGACCAATTATGCCAAGGTTTAGTCGAACCAATGAAGTGTACAAAAACAGCATTAGAAATATCGTTGTTTTTCTTATGCTTATATCTATCATTTAAGTTTATTCTATGATATAAAAATATTATCTAATTTTAACCAATCACCATGAACAGCGATGTTAATAGCATCTTGGTCATAATATTTGATAACTGGTTGTAATTTTTTATCAGTAAATACTGACATTGATTTTTCAGTTAGCTGCCTATAATTCCACTCATCAGGGTTTATCAGCATAACGCCCGAGTTAAAATATCCTTTTTTAATCCCTTCAACGTTAAATAAGTTAGCCATTTCTACCGAATGAGGCTCACTGATATCCATAACAGCAGCGATAGGCATAGAGGATAAATTTAGTGATTTAAGAATTTGAATACTTCCGGTGCAAACCACATCAGAATCCAAATACAAAACTTTGTCACATTTCTTATAAAAATAGTCGGCAATAATAAGCCTGAAATAAATAGCATGGGACCATACCTGGTTTGTTGGTAGTTTTTTTAATATATCCATATTTAACGTATGGAGTGTGACGCTAGTTTTGTACTGCTTACTAATTTGACTAAATAGTTGAATATCTTTATCGCTTAAAAAGTCAGTAAAAACATGAAAGTGGAAATTTATATCTTTATTATTTAGCAGAACAGAGACAATGGATACTCCTGTGCCGAACAAGAAATTTTTATCGGCACCATATGCAACATTAAATTTTTTCTTTGATAAATCTTTATTTACATCTTTGTTGGTGAATGACGTTTTTCCCTGTACTGCATTTTCAAAAAAAATCATTTATGTATCCAATTTATGTTTAGTTTATCATGAATTATAGCTCTGAAATGAGATGTGTCATAGCCCTTATTATGTGTTTAAATGCTGATTTAGCATAGGTTGTCAAGGTTTTTCATGTTTTTAAATGACATTTAATTAATGGATATAGTACTACATTGGAAAAACTCTAGTATGTAGTGGTATAGTTAACAGATGAAAAATTCTAGTTTAGGCCAGTATAAGGAATGATTGGGTCTTAATTAAGATGAAAAGCGCAAAGTTAACTTAACGCATTCCTATCATTCAATATTCTCTTTAATGGTAAAGTAGAATTTCTTTAATAGCATATCTCGTATTCGATAGTATTGATAATTTTTGAACATTTTTTTTAGATTGCTTCTATAACGCTCTCTAGCTTTTAATAAAGGAGCTCTACCTTCCTCCAAGGATGAATTTAGTTTTGATTCATCATCAGAGATAACCAGAGTAGGGATATGCCCATAAATATTCGCGCAATTAAAATATCTAAAATACCTCCACATATCAGACTCATATTTGATGGGGCTTTGAATTTTAATGATGTTTTTTGCTGCTTTTACGTTTATAACATATGCATGGGAGCCAATAGCTTGATAGACTTTAAAAATATTATCATTTAGGTTTTGATTTTTTATGTAACTATCTATTTTAGATAATAAAAATATGTTAGGCTTTCTGATTTTATCAAAAAATTTTATTTGTGAAATTATATCTTCGATGTTATGAGGTAATATAGCATCGTCTTCTAGCACTAATGCCTGTTCGATATTCTCATTTGCCATTTTTTTATAAATAGATAAATGGCTTAGTGCGCACCCAATTTCACCTTTTGTTAGCATGCAATTTGGGTAGTCATGAGTAGCCTTTTTAAGTTCAGTGTCTGATAGATTTTTTCCGTTTACCGCATTGATGAATTCATATTTTAGTTTAGTTTTATCGAGTTGAGCTTGCATTTTCATTCGACGCTCAGAACTTTCTTTTAGGTTGATAATAAAAACAATCACTTGAATACCTAAGTAGGGTTGATTTAATGATGTATTATAGCGCCGAGAATATGGCACTTACACAAATGGCAATCACTGAACCGATAATGACAATTACTCTCAAGTTACATGCCTAATTTTTTAGCTTTTCTATCAGTATGTAAAAAGTAGTAAGCTATTTACACCATCGAGAAAAAATAGAGGATTTATACTATCAAATAGTAACGCTATCTAACAGCAAAAAGCTACCGTTATGGTGTGGCTTATCACCTATTTCAAAATACAAGTTGATATTCAGGTGAAATGAGATATCTAATTTCACTTTTTTACAAAAAAGAAAACCCGCACTTTGAAGTGACCCCCAATAGTTGGACTACCAATTATTGGGGGTCTTTTAATGTCAAAATACAGCCGCGATTTAAAAATTATCATCGCTAACCAATGCTTAGCAGGAGAAGCATCTCGAAAGCTTTCTAAAATATATTCCATATCCTCTCGCCAAATTCGATATTGGGCACAAGTCGTTGCCATCCATGGTGATAAAGTGTTCCTCCCCACTCCCCATTTACGTTGTGCAAAAACAAGGTTATAGGCACTGAAACTTATGTGGACAAATGATTGGTCTAGCGCCATTCTGAACTTAACTACGTCTGGCATCCTCTCTATCTGGCTTGATAGATATAATGAAAATGGATTCAAAGGGCTTGAATGTGGACCTAGAGGAAGACCACCAATGAAACTCCCCCGCACAGCAGCTGTTTGTTCTGACGATGAAAAACACTTGAGGAACTTAAAGAGGAACTTGCGTATCTGCGTGCGGAAAATGCTGTCCTAAAAAAGTTGGAAGAGCTGAAACAAATGAAACGACGACAAACAAAGAAAAAACGTTAGTTGTTTTAGCTCTGAAAGATAAATACCCATTGAATCACTTACTTCATGCCATAAGGCTTGCAAAAAGTGTCTTTTATTATCATGTTAGCGCGCAGAAAAGACCTAAACAGTATACGCAAGAACTTGTGCGTATTGAGAGTATTTACCATGAACACAAAGGGCGTTATGGTTACCGCCGCATCCATTTAACACTGAGAAATGAAGGTATTTTGCTCAACCATAAGACGGTACAGCGGTTAATGAAACGGCTTAACTTAAAATCGACAGTAAGAGCCAAAAAATACCGTTCATATCGTGGTGACGTAGGAAAAACAGCACCTAATCATCTTAAAAGAGATTTTACGGCATCAAAACCGAATGAAAAATGGGTAACCGATGTGACAGAGTCTAAAGTGAATGAACAAAAAGTGTATCTTTCACCTATAATTGACTTATATAATCAAGAGGTTATTGCATATAAAGTGGCTAAAAACACACACTTAACGTTGGTTATAGAGATGCTAAAAAGTGGATTATCTCGATTAACCAAAACACAAAAACCGTTATTACACAGTGATCAAGGTTGGCAATACCGAAACCCTAGCTATCAGAAACAGCTCGCTGATAATGGGATTAAACAAAGTATGTCAAATAAGGGTAATTATTTCGATAGTGCCGTTGCTGAAAATTTTTTCGGGTTATTAAAATCAGAAATGTGTCATGGTCATCATTTTCAAAATGCAGATGAACTCATTGATAAAATTGACGAATACATAGAGTGCTACAATACCAAGCGGATCAAAGTCAAATTAAAAGGCCTGACTCCGGTTGAATATCGAAATCAGGCCTTGCAAGCCGCTTAACTAAAAGTGTCCAACTTTATGAGGTCACTTCAGAATGACCTGAATGAAGTGGGCTTTTAGTAACTCGCTGGCGGAGTCTGAATTCGTCGCTTAACTAAATGATTTTATAGTGCTAATGTTCAATTCAACTTTTCAAAAGTGCCTAATAAGGTGCCTAAAAATGAATTAGTTTATTTCTTGAGTCTATGATTACTTAAATTCACGTAAAAAACTATATTTTTTTCGGTTAGCTTTAAATAAGGTATAATTTTTCATATTGGAAATATTCATAGTGGCTGTAATACTATTAATTTTCTAATAACCTTTAAGGTTTATTCATTATTGGCTCTTGTATAAAACATAATGGATGTTGTTCAGGATATGAATAATGTTGTTTAAAACCTAGAATAACATCCTTAGTTCTTACGGTATTGAATATTATTGGCCATAATTTAAATTAACCAGAAACTTTAACTTATTGATAATTATTGTGAAATGTGGGTTTTACTGAAGGTAAATTATAATTAGTCAATTAGAAATTAAACTAAAAAAGGCCCACATGCCTAATGCGGGCCATAATATTTTTCGGTTAACATAAGTTTTAATATCTATCTTCATTAATTGAGACGTATTCATATAGATATTAATAGTACCTTCGATAGATTCATTGGTGTAATTTTAACTAATCTGTTGTTTTTTTTAAAGAAAATCAGAAAGTTCTGGTGATAAATTTTGGCTGCCCATTTTAGGTGATGGCGTTTGCTGGTTACGATTTGGCTGGGGAACGTACTTTGCTAGAGTGAGTGCCGTTGAAATGGTTACTGCGAGATTATCAATCAGTGGAACACTTACTCGCTCATGAAGGATTGCGGGGAAACCTGCGAGTGCAGCTCCCCCCAAAATGACACAGGATGCCCCATCTTTTTGTGCACAGGTATCGCTGAGTTTCACTATCATTTCATAAGCTTTATCTGGATTGTTAACGATTTCTGCGCCTGTCATTGAAACAGTTCTCACGGAAGCTAACCGGTTTGCTAGGCCAAAATTTTCAACTTGTTTTTCCAAACTGCTTACGTTGAGCATTTGACTGTAGTTGTGCTAAATCTTTACAACTATAAATGCCAAGATCGAAATCAACGCCTTCATACTTTAAGTTTCACTGTGATGGAAAGGTAATGTCGTAGTTCTTTGAATTAGAATATTGATTTGAAGTGATGGCACTTTGACAATTGATACTAACTGTTACAAACGATACCGTGGTTTATGCTATGCTTTTAAAGTTCATAAATAATCCCAATAGTGATTTTTTCTTTATGTAGCCATAAGTAAGTCTTAAGGTTACATTTATTTGTTTTCGAGTATTATCTTTCGGTTTTATAAACCCTTGGCCCGCAAGATTATTAATTTGTTTACCGAATACTTTACCTGTGGTACCTCCAATTCCACCACCGATAATTATGCCAACACTAGGGAGGATGAATGAACCGATGATTGCACCTGCTTTGGCTCCTACAACAAATCCACCTACGTTTGAAAAGAAGAAGAATTAGGCTTGATAGTGTTGCATTACCTTTACGGAGTATCTAAATGTAGTATTGCAAAAAATAGAAACTGAGTGAAGGACGAATTCGTCAAATGATCAAAGTCGCTGAGGGATTTGTTGATGGTTGTTTAGCTATGCTGGATGTGACTCTAGAAATGGATAACGAGGTAGTTAATAAAGTAAAAGTGATAGATAGTAAAAAGGTATTAGTGAACTACGCAAATTTGATGCTATTGTGATAAGAGTGAATGCGTTGCAACCAAAATCATAGAATGAAATATCGGAATGCGGGGTTCTTTATTGCCTCATCATTTCATCTTTAATAATATTATCGACCTAAATTAAATAGATATCGGATGTTCATATTTAATGAGGGATAATTAAATGAGTAGATTATTCTCAGTAGTACTAACCATCTCAATTATGGCTGTATCAAGCAGCACTTTAGCAGCGGAGAGAGATCTGAATAAGGAGGAAGAAGCAAAGGTAGTTAGCCTAATAAAAAACCACCTTAAATTACCAGCATCTGCAAAGTTTAAACTCGGCAAAATGATTGCTAATCCATATGATGCATACTGCGGGTCATTCGCTGAATCAAATAAAGAGACAATCCCTTTTATTCTTTCAATGCCTGCGCCTATAGGTCAGATTGACTTACGTCGAGTTGTCCTCGTTGGTGATAATGAATACAAGTACAACAGTATTATTGAGCAATGTGCAGGGTATGGATATAAATTAAATTAATGCTGTACGGCGGCCTTGAAAAAAATAAATACCACTCCGATTTACTTAATCATGGCGTCCCATACTAGGTAAATCTGGATTGCGGTATAGAGCCGTCAGCAATGGCGGTTTTTTTGCTTTCTGATTATTAATCGCGCTAATTTATAGTTGATGTGTTATAGTGTCTAAGTTATCATACCTCATTGCAATAAAAAGCAAATCTTGCACTTGCGAGTTTTTATCTAAACAAGAAATGTGGTATCCAAGGGAGTAACTCCCAAGGAGCTCCTCATGAAATGGTCAACCTTCTATAGGCGCGTTGTGATATTCTCACAGAATATGATTATTGCTGTTGTAATGGTTGTGCTATTCATTCTTTTTGTTTCCTATCTGACCAATCTAGCTAAATAACTTTATACCGCCATTAGCTCAACAGGAAGACCAATTAGTCTTAGCAAAACTAAGAGTCGGGGTTAGATGCCTCGATGGCGGTTCATATTAGCTGTACCCCTTTGTATATAAATGGGAAGGCATATTAACTATTACATTCATGCGACAGCGAAATTACACAAGAGTTATCAAATTCATAAAGTTGAATGCTTCCTTTTCATTGTGGAAAATACTAAAGCCACTTTATACCAGTAATAGCCTGATGTAATGAACGAAAGGGGCGCAAGATTTGTGAATATCCGGCAAAAGGATAGATATAAAGTTTATAGATTAATTGTAAGTCAAAAGCATATCTAAATAAGATATGCTTACATTTATGTAGAAGTCATTAATAGATTGGAGGATTAAATTACGGCATCAAGAATTTTACTAAGAGTCTCATGGCGTATAGCAGAGCCCTTTTCCGCTTCTGAATCTCCATTTTTAGCGATGAGGTTATTGTACTCATAAGCTCTTAACTTAACTCGCGACTTTTGCTCATTGCTTAGCTGGTGAATAACCATAGTTAACAGTATTTCTATGGCACTATTTTCAGCCTTAATCTCATCAATCTGAGAAACCAACTCATTTAAAGATAATTCATTGATTGTGCTAGACATACAATTCATTCCTTGTTTACGTTGGTGATTAAATTATACACAAGTTAGTGGCATTAGGGAATGAAATAACCACTCAGTCTGAAGTGGTTACATGCAATGGGAACCTAAATAAATACACTCTCAGTATGTGCCTCTACAACACCATTTCTAACAACAAAATATTCCATAAATTATTACAAGAACTGCGCTTCACGTTCGCTTTAGACTGTTGTGATCGAGAAGCCCTTCATTGGGCAGCTAGCACGGGAGGCTTTGACAGTGAAACCGTGCAAGATGTCATGATGGGTGCAGTGGAGTATCGCTTCGGTAATGGGTTACCGACAAAATCAGTAGAGTGGTTGACCGATAATGGTTCAGCATATCGAGCCCATGAAACGCGCTGGTTCGCTAAACAAGTTGGTTTATCCCCTAGACATACGACGGTACGTAGTCCACAAAGTAACGGTATTGCTGAAAGCTTTGTAAAAATCATGAAGCGAGACTACATAAGTTTAATGCCAAAACCTAATGGATTAACGGCAGTAAAGAATCTTGCGGCAGCCTTCGAGCATTACAATGAATGGCATCCTCACCGTGAACTGGGTTATCGTTTTCCGCGAGAGTACCTGCGGCGTCGAACTCATAATGAAATAAGTGATAAAAAGTGTCTGGAAATATAGGGGCAATTACAGTGGATTTCTGTTAACTAAGCATCTGAACACTCTGTAGGGAAAATATTTATTCTTGGTTTGTTGATTTTTGCTGCTGATGTTTATGATATTAATGATTTAATAGGGAGAAAGAGACTAATATCATAAAAATATTGCTGGAGAATAAATGATGTTTAGCCTAACAAAAATAACGAAAGCAGATTGGGATTTTTTTAGGAAGTTATATAGCGACGCTGGAATAATGAGGTTTATTTCTGACCCACTAAGTGATGAGCAAATTAAAGATGCCTTTGAAGGCCGTCTACCAGAGTGGGACTTGGAGTCTTCTCATTGGTTATGTTTAGTGATCAGAAGAGAAGTTGACGGGATTCCAATGGGGCTAATTGGCTTAAAGATGGTTCGAGAAAGTGGCAAGCCAGTGGCTGAGGTTGGTTATATGATAGCGAGTGAGTTTTCAGGTATGTCTTTAGCAACGGACTCATTAGCAGCCTTATTGGCATTACCTGAATTATCCGCCATTTCACGGTATCAAGCTGTGGTTACTGGCGGAAACAATGCATCAGCTCGAGTTCTGGGAAAAAATGGATTTACCCTTACAGAAATCATTAAAGATAATTACGCTATTGGCGGAGTTTTGTTCGATGACTGTATTTATATATTGGAACAATAAATAACAATATAAAATCATCTATCAGATAGCTCTGAGTGGCAAGTTAGTTTAATTAGCAATCAATTACAAAGGTTACCTAGTGTGGCCTTTCTTTGTAAATAGTCACAGTAAATCATCCACATATAGTTTAATTACTGCAATGATCTTGCGGATGGCTACTTATTAATTCAATAAACCGGAACACTCCGCAGGGTGGGGATATGCGTATGCATGAAAAAAACTCAAGCCCTTTTTCCTATGCTCTCGGAGTAATTACTACAGCGGCAGGAGCATTATTCCTAGGTCAATGTGCGCCGATCTCCAAAACACTAACCGAACCAGTACCACTACTGCCAGCACATTAACTTATTGCCAAGCGGTACTATGGATAACTCTTTGTTATCAGCTTTAGATAAAGCTAATGAGCAATTAAAAGGTATTCGAGAGATTGAAGCGACTAGAAGCAATAACTAAAAGAAGGAAAGCATCATGTTTAATGATTCATATGTGTCAGCTTTCCTTATCCTCGGTATTGTATGTGCGGTGCGCGGATGGGGAGTCATTGAAGGTCTGATTTATCTCTGCTGCAAGTGGATGTTTTAGACAAGAAAGCAATATGGGAAATAGAACAACAACGAGCCTCCAATTAGGGTGCTTTTTAATATCAATAGGAGTACTAAATGTCTAACCCAATTATGAAATATTTTGAATACCAACATTTACTCGCTCACTTACAAGAAGTTAGTAAGCCGATTGGCGATCTATCTAAGCAGATGGGTGCACAGTTACCTGATGATACTGAAAAGTCAGTAGGGCTTCGCAAGTTACTTGAAGCTAAAGACTGTCTTTTTCATACAAAATTAGGTTAAATTTCCATTTAACTACTTCTTAATACGAATAAATAGCGTATAGCGGCTCATTGGATTTCGACTGTCCTCCTCAAATGTTTCATGCAGTATTACGATGTCGCCTCGTTTAAGGCTTAGCTTTGGATCTCCCACTGATAAAGATTGTCGATATTTTTTGTCTATATATTGATGACATCCCTTATCCGCGCGGCCAGAGGGCCTTGTATTAATTATTTTCCCACTAACTAGAATAGATATTTCCTTGTGGCTACAAATATTTTCATCCATATCAAGACAAGACGTTTGTGCGGAAGTATTTTCTAGAATATTAATATCCAGATTGCATGAGTTGACATATGAAGCCCATGATAATTGGGGTATTGATATTAAAAACAATAGTAGAATTCGTTGCATCATAGATCTCTATGGTTAGCATGTGTTTATAATTATTTATAATTACAAGTTAGTTTTGTCCTCTGTTGTTATAATTAGAGGCGATTTAAGATGTTGGAGTGGAGAGAAAAAATAGACCCACGTGTCTAATGAGGGTCTGAATTATGGGCTACAGTATGTCTTATTATTATGCCTAATGAGTAGGTGTACTACATGAGTTAGTCAACAGTACATTACTGATCAAATAATAGCCAACTTATATTTGTAAAGGTTTATAGTTATCAGCTGATCACTGGTGGTTTTTTCATTTAAGGTAATTGATAAAAAGTGTCTGGAAATATAGGATCAAATACAGAATTGTATTAACACTAGAATAAATTAACTCTTTTCATGGGTTTGAACAAGAAGGAGGGTAATCATCTTATAGTATTGGAGTGGCGATCATTTTTGCTGGTACTGAAATCTATTATGAAGGTTTGATTGCTTATTTAGGCTCGGAAGAACATGGCGCTCTGCAACTGGAGGACTAAAGATAAAAAAATAGCCCATCATGGATGAGCAAATAATGCAGTAATTTCACTATATCCTTGTCACGGGATAGTAAACAATGAGTTAGCATAAATCTTATTGTTATTCCCAATGACACTGGGTGTACTGCATGAGGCCAATGACAATACGTGTTTATTCAAACAATAGCTATCTTATATTTGTAAATATTCATAGCCATAAGCTAATCGTTGGTAGCTTTTATTTATGAATAAAGTCATGTGAAACAAAGAAAAAACAAGAGGAATTGACTCGATAAAGATTAAAAAAAAGCCTACTTTGTGAGTAGGCTAAAGGATAAATAATTCTTAATAACATACTTAAGTTAACAATGACGAATGATACATATGAAAATGATGAGATATTGTAATAAAGAGTAATAAAGAACGAGTACTCTTGCATTTACTGGGTCATTTTTAATGAAAAAAAGCTTACACAGGAGTAGGCTAAGAGATGTTACTTCATACAATTGAATATCATTTTAAACATAATAGGTGTTTTAAAGTATGCAAATTATTTCTAAGTATTTTAAATTGATAGTCGATTAAGTGTACAATGAGCCTCCATTTGGTGGCTTTTTAGTAGCCAGATATTGAATAGCCCTCTCAGCAGCCTTTAAGTTGATATGACCAATCATTAATAATTTGAAATATCTAGGTTTACATCTACCCTTTAATTACTCATAATTAGTGTAATTAACATTGGTTTTTTTAGCTATATTATAGATTAGTTACGGTGAATAAAAAATTAGTAAGAGTAAAGCAGTTAACTTACGAAATTTAATCTATTGATTAAAGTTATATAATTAGCTAAATCAATTAGATAGTTATTTCAATTAAATTACTCTGCGATGGATAATGACATTCAGAGGTTATTAACCAAGTAAAAGTATGGCTAATGTGTTATAGTGATTTAAATAATTATACCCCATTGCTATAAAAAGCAAACCTTGCATTCGTAAGCTTTTATCTAAAAAATAGATGTGGTATCTAAAGGAATCGTTTCCTAAGGAATTACCTATGAATTTATCTGCATTATATCATCGTTTTTTATCATTTACAGAAAATGTGTTAATTATAACGGTATTACTTCTGGCTACTTTTGCACTTGTATACTGGATGTAAAATTATTTGACAGTTAGCTAAAACTAAATGAGTAATGAGTTTTAACAACGCTGATATTCGAGGACTAATTTATGGTGGAAAAATATTGGTATAGCACCTTTGAAAAATAAAGGAGAGATAAATGAATTATTATATTCAGACTATAGTTGAACCACTGGGTGGTTATAAAATACATAAGGTTGGATGCAAGAATATGCCTATGGCTGCAAATAGATTTTACCTTGGTAACTTTTTTAATGCTATGCAAGCGATTGAAGCTGCTAAAAAATCACGCTATAAGATTGTTAAGATATGCTCTGATTGTATAAAAAATAGAATGAAACACTAAATTATAAGCAATAAAATTAAAAAAACTGTAGATTTTTTACATTTATTCCAGTAAGACAGGTGCTAACTCAGAGAAAAAGTCGTCATTTTCAAAGTAATTTCTTTTTTAAGATTTGTATTGAAAAGGAATTCGTTAAATAATAATTTATCTTATAAGTGGAGTGAAAAATAAAACTTGCTATAATCGGGGGGGTGTGGCTTAATGCCCTTACTGTTTTGGACGTACAAACCTATTTATGTTAGTCAGTTTCAAGTTGTTCACCATTTAGCGTTATCCCTGATATCACTTCATCGCGAATTCCTTCTAATTAATTCCCATAAGTAAAAATTGAAAACAAACGCTATTATGCTTTATGGCAAATATTAAATAATTAAAGGAATTTCTATGTCTAATATATTAACTGGTTCAGTAAAATGGTTTAACGATGATAAAGGCTTCGGTTTTATTACTCCAGCAGATGGTAGTAAAGATGTATTTGTCCATTTTTCTGCTATTCAGAGCGATGACTTTAAATCGTTAATTGAAGGCCAACAAGTCTCATTCACCATCGAGAATGGAATGAAAGGCCCTGCAGCTGGAAACGTGGTGGCACTATAAAAATCTATTTGTATTTTAAATGTCCTTGCTGTAGTGGATCCCAGTATAGAACTTCACAGTTTGATGTTTCGATCAATAATCCACATGGTGCAAAATGTATCTTTTGTAAAAGTGTCATGAAAGCTCAAGTTAGCTGATAAATAATTTGATTCATATTTAAATCTCTTTTTAATGAGGTTTTATCGCATTAATCGTATTTATTTAAGCTGACGTGGTATGCTTGTTTGATAATTATACCCCATTGCTATGAACAGCAAATCTTGCCTCTGCAAGCTTTTATCTAAAAAATAGATGTGGTATCCAAGGGAATCACTTTCCTAAGGAAACACGAATGAATAAGCAAACATTTTATAGTCGAGTTCTAAGTATCTATAAAAAAATTCTCATTGTGGCTGTACTAATTATCGTCGTTCTTGGTGTAATTTATTTGTTCGATAGTTCATCATGGAGCCAGCTCGGTGGTGGATACATTTTCCCTAAAAACTAACACTAATCAAATGTAATAGCTTTTCTAAAGTATTATGTTGTTGTGAATAAAGATCCTATTAACCAGTGTATGCTCTATGTCATGTTTTAAAGCGAGTAGTATTCTTAATTCAGTTCTTATAGTAATTAATTGAAAAATTACAATTCTCTGAGTGTTAGCAATTTAAAGTATCTCATTACCATAACTCTTGCATTTACAAAATATTATCTGAAAGGTAAGTGAGATTTCTAAGGTATTATTTATGAAATGGTCAAATCTTTATCAACGTATTTTGAATTTTTCACAAAACATGCTTGTTGTTCTTGTACTGATTATCATATTCATTCTAATTATTGCATATATTATAAATTTAGCTAAATAAATTTATTCCACCATTAACTCAATTGGAAGAGTATTTAGTCCTGACAAAACTAAACGTCGAGGTTCGAGGCCTCGATGGTGGTCCATTTAAATATTTAATGATGCTATATTCTTAATGAGAAAGGTTAAACTCCTGAGGAGTTACCATGTCAGGACTAAGTCAATCAAAATTAATATGTAGAGTGTTGCAGTGGATTAGCAGTGCTGCGCTGATTTTACTTGCTATTATATTAATTTCTTTTTTAATAAAAGAAACTATTATTTTATCGAAGCTACTATTTTCCGCTAGTGATTCCATTTCGATTTATTTGCTGGTCGATGAGCTTATTATATATTTTCTATATTTTGAATTTGTTGCTTTGATTATCAAGTACTTTCAGTCAAATTACCATTTTCCATTACAATATTTTATTTATATTGCAATTACAGCAGTAATTCGGCTTATTATAGTTGAACATAATGAACCTCAGATTTTTATTATTTACTCTGTTTCAATACTAATACTTATTATTGCCCTGTACATTGCTAATGCTGATAGACTTAAACCCAAAGAATAAAAATTGTCATAAGGTGGCTACTTTTATCTTGAAAAATATTTAACTGGTTATATTTTATTTAGCACTATTTTAGTTAACAGCGTAAAAATTAAATTTCTTTTATAAATATAATGCTGTAGCAAGAATAATTTTTTCGGTGTGGAAATATATAATTTTTTATAAATTATGTTCTATAAGGAATTTTTATTATTCTTTAGGTGGTATTTGTTATCAAAGGCTAACTTCATAGTGATAATGCATTTAAAACAAACGAAATTAAATAATAATTGTCTAAGCTTCATACAATAAAGAGGGGTGAGTTATGGCTGATAGCAGAACAAGTGAAATAATGATTGAAATCGGATATGCAACCGTCAAGTTGTTGTTTGGAAATATGATGGTATTTAAGTCGACACTAGTGAACGAGTTAACCGAAAGGATGGTAGCATCAGGAGATGATGAATATAAAAAATTATTGAATGAGTCCATTGAGTTTTTGCATAGAAATGTTGGTTAGATTGAAAACTATACAAATCTTATCTGGGCATTATATCAATAAAGTGCTACTGTCGAGTGAATAGGCAGAGGTGATTATGGATACAGACAAAGATGTAATTTATATGCGGATATGCCAAGTAGTTGGTAGGGCTGTTATGTTGCTAAATGAATCAAAACATAACATCACAGGAGAGCGTATATCTGCAATTTTAAAAGAGCAGAGAGAAAGTGAGCAAGAAAAATACATGATTGTCATATATGGTATAGCAATTGATTTAATGGAGTCTAGGCGTTGGAGTTAGGTTTTAATCATTAAATAGTATATAATAATGTTTTATATTTGAATAAATAGTGGTTATCAAAATTAATTTTTTATGTTATCAATGGATTAGAAAATATGTTTTTAGCATACTAAAAACAATAAATTATTAATAATAACAATAAATATCAGTTGATTATGAACTATTAGGCTATGTACTGCTACGTCAAATGGGGTGGATTTAAATTATAAATGACTGTAATATTCGATAGGCAATAAAAAAACCCACCGAAGTGGGCTTTTAGTAACTCTCAAATGCGCGTGCATTCCACGAGTACTTTCTAGTCCAACTGATTTTGCTAACTTCCTATTTTTAAATCTGTTGTCTTATTACTGAGCCATAATTTGGCGGAATCTGGATTAGCCGATTAAATAATTGATTTTATATTGATGATGTTCAATTCAACTTTTTATTTGAGCCTAAAGTTTGTTTTGCTAGTTGTTACATTCTACAAAGCTATTTAATTATATTAGAGAGCTGATTAATCGTTATCATTAGGAATGTTGGATATGGTTATAAAAGCAGACAAATCCAAACTTTGTTAATTATTTTTATTATAATATCAATGGATTATATTATAACTTTTTGATTGGTTTTTTTAGGATTAATTTTATTTTAGATGAATCTTTCACTTTTCTCTTAACTTAAAGAATTTTGTTTAGTTAACTTGTTTTTAACACTAGAGCTTAATGAAGTCTAATTATAAAGATAATGGTTTTATATCCCAGATATTTTCTGCATAATCACTTATTGTGCGATCAGAAGAAAAATAGCCCATACCACCAATGGTCAACAAGGTTTTTTGGGTCCACTTATCAGGTAATTGATAGAGTTTATCAACCTGCTCTTGTGCCTCAATATAACTACGATAGTCGGCAAGTAATTGGTAACTATCTCCAAAATTAATCAAGGTATCAAATAAGTTATCGTAACGTGTTGGTTCTTCATTATTAAATACTCCCATCTTAATTTGGAGGAGAGTTCTTTTTAGCTCTTCATCCTGCTCATAAATATCCCGGGGTTTATATTTATTTTGGTGTAATTGTTTAACCTCTTCGGCAGTATGTCCAAAAATAAACATATTTTCTTCACCAATATGCTCGCAGATTTCAACGGTGGCACCATCCATGGTGCCGATAGTGAGGGCTCCATTCAAGGCTAATTTCATATTACTTGTGCCTGAAGCTTCTGTTCCTGCAAGAGAAATTTGCTGAGATAAATCTGCTGCTGGTATAATTTTTTGAGCTAAACTCACACCGTAGTTTGGAATAAAAATGACTTTTAATGCATCATTTATCCGCTCATCATGATTAATTGTCTTTGCAATGTCATTTATCAGGTGAATGATTTGCTTAGCAACGGCATAAGACGAGGCTGCCTTGCCTGCAAAAATGACAACTCGAGGAACCCAATTCATATTTGGGTTTTCCAAAATACGGTTGTAACGAGTGATAACATGTAATACATTGAGTAATTGACGTTTATATTCATGAATTCGTTTAACTTGTACATCAAATAAAGCATGAGGATTAACATCGATATTTAATGTTTGTTTTATATGATGCGCTAACCGTTGTTTATTGATAAATTTCGCATTCTGTAGTTTATGGATCAATATTGAATCATTAAGATACGGTTTGATCTTAGAAATTAAATTGAGATCGATACGCCAATGAGGGCCAATATAAGAGTCCAATATTTGAGATAACGGTTTATTTGCCAAGCTTAACCAGCGTCGTGGTGTAATACCGTTAGTTTTATTACAAAATTTATGAGGAAAGATTTTCGAGAAATTAGAAAATAGAGATTTAACCATTAAGTCACTGTGTAGTATGGAGACCCCATTCACTTTACGACATGCGATAACAGCCAACCAAGCCATTCTTACTAAACGTTCATTTGTTTCATCTATAATGGAAACTTGGCGAAGAAATTCAGTATCAGCAGAAAATTGCTCTTTTACTTGCCTCAAAAACTGATCATTTATTTGAAAAATAAGTTGTAAATGACGAGGTAAAATTTTTCCTATCATATCTACAGGCCATGTTTCTAGCGCTTCTCTCATCAACGTATGATTTGTATAAGAAAAAATTAATGTGGTTTGTTCCCATGCAGTTTCCCAATCGAAATGATGTTCATCAATTAATAATCGGAGTAATTCGGGGATGGCTAAAACGGGGTGAGTATCGTTCAGATGAATGGCAACTTTATCGGATAAATTGTTATAAGTGTTATGTATAACCCAGTGATTATTAAGAATATTTTGTAAGGATGCGGAAACTAAAAAGTATTCCTGCCGTAGACGTAATTCGCGACCTGAATACGAGGAGTCATCAGGGTATAATACTCGTGAGACGTTTTCTGAAATGTTTTTATCTTCTACAGCTGCAAAATAATCACCTTGATTGAATTTATCTAAATTAATTTGATTACTGGCTTGGGCACTCCATAATCGAATTGTACTTGTTGTATCTGTTTTAAAGCCAGGCACAATTTGATCATATGCACAGGCTAAGATTTCTTCAGTACCGACCCAATGAGGCATATTACCTTCTTGCTGAATTCTCCCTCCGAATCGGATAGAGTAACGAATATGATACCGAGAAAACTCCCATGGATAGCCGAATTCTAACCAATTATCAGGGGATTCTGCTTGTTTTCCATCAATCAAACTTTGTTTAAACATGCCATAGTCATAGCGAATACCATACCCACACCCTGGCAAGTGTAAGGTTGCTATCGAGTCAAAAAAACAAGCGGCGAGTCGACCTAAGCCACCATTGCCTAGTCCAGGATCCATCTCTTGTTCGATTAAAGTTTCGAGGTCCAATCCTATTTCATCTAATGCTTGTTTGACTTCATCGTATATATCTAGTGACATCATTGCATTTGAGAGTGTTTGTCCAAGAAGAAACTCCATAGATAAATAATAAACTTGACGAACATCTTGTGAATATTGTGCGCGATTTGAACGTAGCCACCGTTCAACCATTCTATCTCGAATTACAAATAGAGTAGCATTTAACCAATCGTGGTCGTTAGCGATCAGTGGGTCTTTCCCTATTGAAAAAACAAGTTTATAAGTGATTGCTTTTTTTAGTTCATCAACGGAAACCATTGGGGATATGTAATTGGACTGAGAAAATAATGTCATAACACAAAAATCCTTAATCTGATGAAAGTAATTGTTGATAAATCGATAAATAAGCGTTAGCAGAGATATGCCAGCCAAAATCCTGTGTCATCGCATTATGCTGAACCTGCTCCCAAATATTTGCTTTTTCCCAAAGTGTAAATGCTCGCTGAACCGTACTATATAAAGCATCTGAAGTTGCCATATCAAATGTAAAGCCTGTTGCGATACGTTTGGTTAAGTTTTTTGATGTACAATCTATTACCGTATCTGCTAAACCACCTGTATGACGAACAAGTGGTAAGGTTCCATAAGCCAGTCCATATAATTGAGTTAATCCACAGGGCTCAAAACGGCTAGGTACCATTATGATGTCTGCGCCTGCAATAATTTGATGAGATAAGGATTCGTTATAGCAAATATTAACACTGATGCTATGAGGATAAAGTTTAGATATTTCTTTAAAGCAATTTTCGAGCTGTGGATCGCCATTTCCCAACAGAACAAACTGCCCGCCACGATGAATAAGTGCAGGTAAAATAGCTAATACTAAGTCCAAACCTTTTTGCTCGGTTAAACGGCTGATAATGCCGAATATGAGTTTCTTGTTATCGACAGTTAATGATAGATTAGCCTGAAGTTTGGCTTTATTGCGTAATTTGGTTTGAATATTTTTGGTATCATATGGATATGATAGTATTTTATCATTTTTGGGGTTCCATACAGTGGTATCAATACCATTTAAAATCCCATGCAAACACCCTTGCTCATAGCGAGTTTTTAATAGCCCTTCAAGGCCATACCCGTATTCTGAATAGGTAATTTCTTTTGCGTAAGTAGGGCTTACAGTTGTTACTTGATCTGCGTAATAAACTCCTGCTTTTAAATAAGACATTTCACCGTAAAACTCTAATCCATTAATACTAAAAAATGAATTTGCTAATCCGATTTTATGGAAGAGAGCACTCGGAAACGACCCTCTGTATGCTAAATTATGGATTGTGAAGACTGAGGGAATCGGTCGACCACGAGCGATCAAGTATGCACATGCTAATCCAGCATGCCAATCATGAGCATGTAAAATATCGGGTTGCCAATTATCATCAATACCACATGAAATCTCACTTGCTATCCATCCTAATATAGCAAAACGGAGATAATTATCTTCATGGTCTTGTTTATGAGCATCTTGATAAGGACCTCCAGTTCGTTGGTACAAATGAGGTGCATCAATCAAATAAATGCCTACATTGTTATAAGTACCGTAACGCAAAGTTACAAAACCTGCAAAAGTATTTAGGTTTACGACATGTGTAGTATAAGAAAACTCTTCTTGTAAAGCTGGATAAGCAGGGATCAATAAACGGACATCTGCTCCCGCTTTTATTTGAGCTGCAGGTAAAGCTCCCATAACATCTGCAAGTCCTCCAGTTTTTAATAAAGGGAAAAACTCTGCACAAATATGTAAAATTTTCATATTTATTCCCTTTAATTTGTTAAGCGGGCTAGCATTTCTCGTGTTACTAAGACCGTACCCTCTTCAGAACGATAAAAACGTTCACTATCATCTTTGGCATTTTCACCAATAATTGTGCCTTCTGGCAGGATACAAGCACGATCAATAATGCAGCGCCGTAAACGGCAAGATCGTCCCAGAGTGACATCGGGCAGTAATATGACAGAATCTAATGAACAGAATGAATTAATTCGGATACGAGGAAAAAGAACAGAATTGAGCAGAACAGACCCCGAGATAATGCATCCACCAGAAATCAATGAATTTATCGTTATGCCATGACTCCCCTGAAGGTCTTGAACAAATTTTGTAGGAGGTAACGGTTCCATATAGGTATGGATTGGCCAATTTCGGTCATACATATCAAGTTGTGGCGTTACAGATGCTAAATCCAAATTCGCTGACAAATAGGCTTCTAGTGTCCCCACATCTCTCCAATAGGGGGGAGCATCTGGTGTACTTACTACGCAAGATAATTCAAATGGATGAGCAAATGCCTGACCTTGTTTAGTTATCTTTGGGATAATATCGTTTCCAAAATCATGGCTTGAATTAGGATCACGATGGTCTTCCTCTAATAATTCGAATAAGTAATCACGGTTAAAGACATAAATTCCCATACTTGCGAGTGAGTGGGTTGGATTATGAGGTAATCCGGGCGGATTTTCTGGTTTTTCCAAAAATTGAAGAATATGGCGATACTCATCTATTTCCATTATACCGAATGCATATGCTTCTTGGCGTGGCACAGTAATACACGCCACCGTGCATTTAGCATCGTGTTCAACGTGGTCTAATAACAATTGAGAGTAATCCATTTTGTAAATGTGATCACCCGCTAAAATGACAACAAATTCAGAATTATAGCGGTAGATAATATCTAAATTTTGATATATTGCATCAGCAGTTCCTTTATACCATTCATCAGTTGTTTCTCGTTGCTGAGCAGGTAAAAGGTCGACAAATTCATTCATTTCTTCATTTAAGAATGACCAACCGCGTTGAATATGTTGCACCAATGTGTGGGAATGGTACTGAGTAATTACACCAATTTTACGGATCCCAGAGTTCAAACAATTTGATAAAGCAAAATCTATAATACGAAATTTACCACCGAAATGAACGGCAGGTTTTGCACGCCTAGCTGTTAGATCCTTTAAGCGACTTCCGCGACCACCAGCTAGAATGAGTGCGACAGCTTTTTTCGGCAAATGCCGAGCTAGCATTAATTGGTTATTATTTTTTAATTGAGCCATAATTTCTCCTGACCGAAGAACAGATCCTATTTTTGAATTAAACGAAGACGATGTTAATTTATTACGGTGCTGGATATCTGCGAGTATTACATTCAATAAATGATGAAATTATTTGATGTGAGCTACTGATTGTAATAGGAAATTTTGCAAATAATTACCTAACATCTTGAATTAAATAAATAGTGGTGAGTGGTGGCAGAGTAAGACGTAGTGAATACGATTTTCCATGACTGTCATATGCTTCACTTTGTACACCACCTAGATTACCTCTGTTGTTCCCCCCATAAAAAAAAGAATCTGTATTTATTCGTTCTCGGTAATATCCCCAATCATTAACACCAATTCGATAATTGTGATAAGTCTGTTCTGCAAAGTTACTCACCACAATGATTTCACGATGTTGATCATCATATCGGGCGAATGCAAATACTGAGTTTTTATCATCATCGACAACTAGCCATTCAAAGCCTTCAATTTGGTAATCACAGGCATAAAAAGGCGGGTTCTCTAGATAACAATGATTTAAATCGCGAATAAGATTCTGTATACCAGAATGAAGCCCATGCGGTTTTTTTAATAGATCCCAATCAAGGGCACAATCATGATTCCATTCTTTTTCTTGTGCGAATTCACATCCCATAAAAATTAATTTCTTACCTGGATATCCCCACATGAAACCAAAATAGGCTCTTAGATTGGCAAATTTTTGCCATAATGTTCCAGGCATTCGATTCAGCAATGCCTGTTTACCATGTACGACTTCATCATGAGAAATGGGTAAAATGAAGTATTCGCTGAAAGCATACAGCATGCCAAAAGACATTTTTTGATGATGATGTTTGCGTAATTCAGGAGGTTGTTGCATATAAAATAAGGTGTCATTCATCCACCCCAAATTCCATTTGTATTGAAAACCTAATCCAGAACTACCATGCGCTATCGTGACTTGTGGGAAATCTGTTGACTCTTCGGCAAAGGTTGCAACACCTGGACATATTACTGAGAGGATTCGGTTAGTTTCACGTAGAAATTCAATAGCCTCAAGATTATGATTTCCACCATATTTGTTCGGCAGCCATTCTCCTTCTAAGCGGCTATAATCGCGATACAAGATAGAGCTAACTGCATCAACGCGAAAACCGTCAACCCCAAAACACTCTTGCCAATACAGTATATTTCCTGAGAGGAAATTACACACTTCAGGGCGAGCGTAATTATAAATTAGGGTATGCCAATCCTGTTGAACTCCCTCTTTAGGGTCGGCATATTCATATAAGGGAGTACCATCAAATAGAGCTAATCCATGGGGATCTTTAGGAAAATGACCAGGAACCCAATCCAATAATACATTAACTCCTTCTGTGTGTGCTATTTCTACAAATTGGCGAAAGTCCGCTGGAGAACCAAATCGACTTGTTGGCGCATATAAGCCAATAGGTTGATAGCCCCAAGAACCATCAAATGGATGTTCGTGAATTGGCAGTATTTCAATATGAGTAAATCCCATATCTTTTACATAGTAAATAAGCTTCTCGGCTAGCTCTTGGTAATTTAGCCAAGTATTATTTTTTGTATGTCGGCACCAAGATCCTAAATGTACTTCATAAATTAGCATCGGCTCGGTAGGGAAGTTTGCTCTACTTTGGATTTCAGTCATTACTATTTTAGTAGGTAACTCACATATGACGGATGCAGTTTCGGGGCGTAATTGAGATTGAAAAGCATAGGGATCTGCTTTTTGTATTGTATTACCTTGTTTAGTGATTAATTGATACTTATATAATTGTTTTTGCGTCGCTTCTGGAATGAATAATTCCCAAATACCACTTTCTAAATGAAATCTCATTGGGTGACGTTGTTCATTCCAAGCATTGAAATCACCGATGACAGAAACACACTGGGCATTTGGGGCCCACACACAAAAGCGGATTCCAGCGATGTTTCCAATATGTGCAGGGTGTGCCCCAAGAATTTCATAAGGACGTAAATGCTTTCCTTTTTTAAGTAACCAATGGTCAAAAGGGGATAGCAATGAAGGAAATTGGTAGGGGTCGTCAATTAAATAGTCACAATCATCCCATTGTACAAGGAGTTTATAAGGAAATGGCTCGGAACGACAAGGAATGATGCCAACAAAAAAACCTCCAGAATCGACTTGGGTTAACGTTACTATTTTTTCGTTATTATGCATATCAATTAATTGAATTTGAGTGGCGCCAGGGAATAACACTCGGATCTCAAGTGCTGACGCTGTTTTATGCATGCCTAAGGTTGCAAATGGATCAACATGCTTCCCCAACTTAAAACGGTCGATTAAAGTTATGTCTGGGAGTTTAGGCATATTATTATTCCTTTTATGTTATGAATATTGTGGTGTTGGCGAATATCCTTAAAAATGTTTACTATGTTAATAAAATAGTAAACTCATTTAGTATGTCATAGGTTGATGCTGTTCAAATTTTAATCTTTTGGTTTTCTTGTTTCGCACAAAAAGTATAGTAATAGAGCAAGTTGCTTAGCGTTGAATACATTAGCTCAAAATTGGTTTGTTAATTTTCTTTCTAAAATAATGTCTAAACTAGATAGCTAGCTTTTAACAAATATCATAAATATAATGCTAGGCTAACGAGATTAGTTTGACTGGCTGAATAATTTTTTAGCCCTCGATGAATAGGCCTAATTAATTGTTTATATTAGATATTGGCTAATATATTTGATGTAATATATAGAAATATAAGGCATTTACATGTAGGGAAAATTGTTTAGCATATTCCTATATTTTTTAAGGGTTATTGGGGATGTTTATGATGTTTTATTCTATTGTTTGTTCTGTAATTATCCAACCCAGGAGCGGTGTAATTTTGAATGATAACCAACTGAGTTGCTTCATGTTTAAATCGCTATCTTAAAATTTCTTTTTTCATTGGGACTTTAGTGTTTTCTGGGGTGAGTATATCATGACTGTTTAGGAAGCTAACTTTATTAAATCACAACAAATTTATTATTTTATGAAGATAAATAATAAATTGAAAATAGATTCACATGACTAATGAGGGGCTAAACATTCTAGATTTACTTATGTCTTATTATATGTTGCCAAATAGTCTTTTCGTGCATGCTCGCTTTTAGTGTTAGCTTCTTTAATGAGCTGTTTGAATCTATACCTTTATTTAAATGATAGCCAGTTTATATTTGTAAAGGTTTAACACTACCCGTTTTCGTCGAGAGTTTCTTCTATATGGGTTTCACTTTGAGAACAATATACTCGTATCAAAATACGTTATGTTGACCTCTAGGCAATAATACCTTGATGTATTATTTTTTATCTCGATAGCTGGTGGAAAAAACTCATCAATAACGTTAACCATGAGTAAGTACACTGAAGTAACTTATTTAAAAAACAGGTAATCAGATAGTAGTTATAACTAATATCATCGCTAGTGAGTTCTAATATGGAATGATAACGTATTTCAGTATATTTGTTTAGTGATAGGATGTATTCATATCGGTTTAGATATCCACATTTTTCATGGTCTCATCGAGAATTTTTCGATTAAACAGTGATATTGATATACATCTAATCAGATTTTCTGAATTTAAATTGAAAGTAACAGTCTTAAATGCATTGCATATCGCAAAGACTAAGTATTGAGAAATATGATGTATGCCAAGAATTTGTTTTCTATAAAATTATTCCATCCTAAATATACTATGACATGGTTAGCAATTGTATTTTTGTTTTTATTGGTTCAATTTCCTTATAAATGGCAAGTTAAACTTGGTATATTTTGGGGAGATAATTCGAAGTATTTTATTAAAAGAATAGCTTCAACTATAAAAAGAAATTTAGAGCTATGTTTCCCAAATAAAAGAACCAGAGAGATAGATGTCCTAGTTACTAAAAGCTTAAAGTCGTTAGGTATTGCATTATTTGAAACAGGTATTGTATGGTTTTGGATTGATAATAAAATAAAAAACTATTTAAAGTCAAAGGGATGTCTAACTATCAAGAAGTAATTACCAAAAATAAAGGGGGGTAATTATAGTTGGCGTTCAATTTATGTCTTTAGAGTTGGCGGTAGGATAATGGGAATTTTTTCCTGTTTAATGCGATGTATAGGCTACATAACAACAAAGTAATGGAATACATTCAAACAAAAAGGACGATGTAGATCAGGGAAAGGGATGATAGACCGAAAAATTTTAAGATTTATGGTGTAAAAGTTGAAAGGTGGGAAAGCGATATGGTTTGCGCCAGACCAAGATTTTGGTAGGAAAGGGACGGTATTTGTACCATTTTTTTCAGTTAAACATACCTCTACCTCAAAAGGTATATCAATGCACGTTCAATTATCTTTCTCACCAATACTCATTGTGATATTACTACGTAATCATAATGATGTTAATTATAATTCAGTGCTAGGAAAAGAGATAGTTGATTATTCATGCAATGATGTCTTGCTTGAGGCGACGATCATTAATTCAATTTTAGATAAACAAATAATGAAATCGTATGACCTGATTAAAAGCAGGTGTAGTTAAAAAATCGGCTGGCGGAGTCTGAATTCGTCGCTTAACTAAATGATTTTATAGTGCTAATGTTCAATTCAACTTTTCAAAAGTGCCTAAATAGAAGTTAATGGCTATACTCAGTGCTAAAACGTTTTTTAGAAAGTGGTGCTGAATATAATTCTCTCAATTTAATAAGCTAATCTATTTATCAGTAATATGCGCACCTTTGTAAAAATGCATGTGTATTTTGATAACCGATAATATTTTTCGAAATTAACAATATTATTTAACTGATTACTTAACCGTTCTATAGGTAGCCATATATGAAAATTATCATATCCCCTGATTATTTCAAGGAAAGCATGAGTGCAGAATGTACCGCAAATGCCATAACTAAAGGATTTAAAAGTGTATTCCCTGATGCCCAATACCTTTGTTTACCGATTGCTGATGGTGGTGAAGGAACTGTTGATGCATTGATTGCAGCCGCAGGTGGTGAGTATCGCAGTGTTATTGAACAATGTGAAGAGTATGGATACAAATTGAACTAATGCAGATCGGTGAGTCTTGAAAAGAATAGCATCCCGAAGTATAAATATATCATATTACACGTGTTATAGACTCGTCAGTAATGTCAGGTTTTATACCTAAAACAAACATAAGACTTGCTGTTACGATTGTTCATAGTTACATGTGTAGTTATGCACAATAAAAGAAAACCCCACCAGAGGGGTGGGGTCTTTAGATTACATTTTTTTCAAATGAGCTTCGACTTTTTGAATAAATGATTCTTTGGGAGCTTTTTCGCAAGCTTCAACAATTAACGGAGTGGATGTTTCAATACCACTAATATCTAAAGTAGGGTCTTCTACCTTACCTTTCTGGGTAATAATCTCAGCAGCACCAATTGCTGTTGGATAAAATGCATCATCGATTGCTAAGAAATCTTCGCATGTCCATTGAGATACAGGTTTTGCATCTGTTGCGGCGAAAGCTGAAGTGGTCATTAACGATGTTGCAATGATGCTAGCAAATAATATTTTTTTCATAAAATATCCTCATTGTTTTTAGTGAGACTTGCCTAATGCTTATTTTAATATAACTTATTATTTTAAAAAGCAAAATAATCATTATTTGAATGTTGTTTTTTGATGGCTATTATGTGTCGGATTATTGAAATAATAAAAATATATCTTCAATTTTTCTCTATAACGATAAAGTAATTTCAAGTGGTAGGTCTGCCGTTCTTGAAATCCACACGCAAAGTTGGGAGTTACTTTTTCATTCTGGTGCATGTCAAGGCTGACTGGCTAAACCCTATGACAATTACTCAGGGATCTGAGCAGGGGTATCGATTGAATTTTTTATTGTCGTTGATTTTTTATTTATATTTAATGAGCCATCTTTTGTTACTATGCTTCAAGCATCCCAACACATTAAAAATAATAATTATACTAATAATAAACAATTGTCCTTTTCTCTACTATATTCATAATATCTATTCATAAGGCGTGTATGTATAATGATTGATCTATTTAAATTGACAAAGAAAAGCTCTAGGCATATTTGTATAGCAATATATGTTGGTATTATTGCGGGTATATTATCCGCTTTAGTTAAATCTGGCTTTGAAGGTTTGATTCCACCGAGAACGCTAGAAACAACCCCACCTCCCATTGTCTTGTTAGAAAAGCTTGGGCTAAATATAGATACTATGACTTATCATTGGATGGGATATAGTATTAATTGGGGCGGGAATGGTGTTCATATATTATTTTCGATAGTTATTGCAGTTATATATTGTGTTATCGCTGAATACTTACCTAAGGTGAAATTATTACACGGTATATGTTTTGGTATCGGTGTTTCTGTTTTTGCTCATGGCTTAGTTGTACCATTATTAGGATTGTCTGGCTGGCTTTGGACTGCTGGTTATCAAGCACTAATATCTGAGTTTGTTGGAACTGCTTTTTGGATTTGGTCTATTGAAGCTATTAGGCAAAACTTGCGTTATTGTTTAACTAAAGAAAAAGACGCTGAGTAGAGAGTGATGTTCACTCTTAATCTTTAATAAACTTATGGTCAGGTTAAACTTTTCATCTGAGCTATATCAGTTATTCATAAAAGATCGCTTAGGCGGTCTTTTTTATAGTTAAAATAAACATAAGATTTTCTGTCACGATTGGTCAGAGTGACATGTGCTGCTATGTGCAATAACCGATCTAAAGTGTTAATTATTTGCCTTAAGATTCTGTTAAGGTTTAATTGATAAACTATAAAAAATTAACAGACAAAAGGAATTATTATGAATAAGACAGTTATTGCGCTCGTATTATCAGCAGCTTCATTTGGCGTATTAGCTAATAACCATGCTGGTGGATTTGTTTCGAATGAGGGTTCTGTTGGTCCAAAAGGTGGGTTTGTTGCAACAGCTCAAGCAGTAACAACTGTCGTTCAAGCGAAAGAGCTTCCTGATGATGCATGGGTTTCACTTGAAGGTCATATTGTTAAACAGATTGGTAAAGAGCTTTACGAATTTAAAGATAGTACTGGCTCAATTGCTGTAGATATTGATGATAGGCGCTGGCGTGGACAGGTTGTGACACCTGAAACAAAAGTTCGTTTAGATGGTGAAATTGATAAAGAGTGGGCTTCATTAGAAGTTGATGTAAAGCGAGTAACCATTATCAATAAATAGCTGTAAATTTTTAATGAGCCCCATGATTGGGGCTTTTCTGCAATGAAAACTCGCTTACTAGCTTCTGTCTAATTCATATGTTAGATAGCTTTATCTATAGCTCTTTCAATCGCTTTACATTCGGGACTATTTCCACTGGACTGCTCTATTTTCCCAGGCAAGTTACCTTCGGGAGTATCCATTTTTATCTCGCAAGTATCTGACTTAGTTAGGGGTTTAGTGTTTGATGAACAAGCTGTTACTAAAGCGATAACAAAACATACTAATATAGCTTTGTTTTTATGCATACTGTCTATCCTGTTTTTAAAGGGCTATTCTTGATGCTATCAAAGGTTAAGCGTGAAGTGCAAAGTAATCAATAAAGCTGGTCAGTACGGCTTCTTTATCTTCTATAACGATGAGGTAATCGCAGAGAAGCGGAGGCGGCTATATGTCATGGAAACTTATAGTGGTAGTAATTTGCTTTATGTTACTCGCGATATCAATGATTGTATTTGGCGCCAACAGACTCACTGACAATACATGCGGTATTGATAAAGCCAGTTTAGAAAAACGCGCCAGAAAGTTATAGAACACTACAAAAGTCGGCAAGTTAACTTTTAATTATCTATATAGTGGATACCATGAATACAGTCAGTGCATTGTTATATATCGCTGCGTGGGTGGCCATATGGGGAATGTGGAAACAACACGAGAGGATAGGTGAGTTAAATACCAAAAATGCCGGACTACTCGTTGAGTTGACAGAGTAGGTCAAAATTAATGAGGATTACCAAAAACGTATTAACTCACTTCACGAACTCGACAAAACTCACACAATGGATCTCTCAAATGCAAAAGCTGAAATTGATAAGCTGCGCAATGATGTTAGTAATGGTACTAAGCGCGTGTACGTCAACGCCAAATGTCCAAAACCCGAAGCGAATACCTTCGAAAGCGGAGGCAATGAAAGCTCCGCACGACTTAGTGAAGCAGCTGAACAAGATTATTGGCGTCTCAGAAAAATGATAGTTGAGAACGAAAAACAAACTTTGTATTTGCAAGATTACATTAGAACGGAGTGCTTACATTAGTTCCAGCCAATGAAAGTTCTAATTAAAAAAAGTAAGTTTAAGAAGGAGATAGCTGCAAGTAGATATATAAAAGCTTTAAAGAATAGAGTTGTCACGTCTGCTTGATAGTTATCACTAATAAGAATAAATACAACGCAAAGAAATAGGGAGGTAACGATAAGTATGGTTGTGATCGGGAGGTTGTGTATAAGGTTCATATTTTTGAAAACGTGATTTTATCTTGATTCTGTAATGGTGAGAGCCTTAAAAGTTATAGTACCAGAAATTGTATGGATAAAAAAAGCCCACACAGCGTTGGGCTAAATATGTTGCTTTATACAATTAAATATCGCCTTAAATATAGTTGGTATTTCAAAATACGCAAAAGTATTTCCAAATATTTTAAATTGATGGCTGTGTAAGACAGCAACAGCGAGCTTTTAAGAAAACAGAGGCTTTTTAAAGGCAAAAAATAGCCCCTAGGTTGGGGCTTAAAAGGGATGGTCTATTTAACTGAGGGTAACTCTTGTAAATAGTTATACCGCTAAATAGGTCATTTTTTGAAAGTGAAAATAAAAGAACTCATTGTTTTGTAAAGATAGTAATCAAACCACTTTTCACTCGGTATATAGCAGACATATTTAAAACACTAAGAACCCACAGAAGGGAGCATCGGAACTGTTGCTATAAATGGCGATCTCTCTTGGGAGCTTTTTTGTGCTAACAGGTTGCTTTTATTTAACTAAGTATTGATAAGTTTCTTATATCAAAAAAATGGATTTTTCATATTTTATAGGCGTACACTGATAGTTATGGCTAGCATGTATTTATTATTAAGATGGAGCTATAACATGGGGTTATTAAGTAGTGAATACGAACCTTTTGGAACTTTACTCGGATATGCTCCAGGAGGCGTAGCAATATACTCATCAGATTATGATTCATTGCCTAATGTGGAAAATAAAAAAGATATTTCTTTTCGAAGTTATATTGGCAATGAATATATGGGCTATAAATGGCAATGCGTTGAGTTTGCTCGTCGTTTTTTATACCTCAATTACGGTACTGTTTTTAGTGATGTTGGTATGGCCTATGAAGTATTTTCTCTGCGCTTTCTACGACACGTAGTTGATGATGACATTTTACCGTTAAAAGCTTTTGTTAATGGGAGTCCTGTTAAGCCTGCCGCGGGGTCATTGTTAATTTGGGATGAGGGGGGTGAGTTTAATAAAACAGGCCATATAGCAATTATCACCAAGGTTTATGATGATAAAGTACGTATCGCTGAGCAAAATGTCATTCACCATAAATTGCCCATAGGCCAGCAGTGGACAAGAGAATTGTCTCTGAAAAGAGATAAAGGAAGATATACACTATCAGATACTTTCCCAAACACTAAAATTTTGGGATGGATGATACAAACAGATAGTGATGAGCATGCTTATTCAGGCCCGTATACTAATCCTGAGTTGCTAAAGATTCATGCTGCTAAAATAGATAATAAGATTGACTATAATAACGAATGGTTGAATAGCTCAAATCCCATAGAAAATAAATATATTCAAGCTAGACAAGGTCGCGCGCTAAATAGCGCTCTTCATGAATATTTTACAATATCTAGTACCGCTGAAAATAAACTGATACAAGCAACCAATGAAGTTCATCTTATGTATCTGCATGCGACAGAAAAAGTATTAAAGAGTGATAAGTTATTGAAACTTTTTAATATTCCAGAAATACTTTGGCCTCGCATACGTTTATCCTGGAAGAATCGACGTCATGATATGATCACAGGAAGATTAGACTTTTGTTTGGATGAGCGAGGGTTAAAAGTCTATGAATATAATGCGGATTCAGCTTCTTGTCATACAGAGGCAGGGGTAATTATTGATAAGTGGGCAAAAGTAGGGCAGCTGAAAGATGGCAAAAACCCAAGTGGTTACTTAACTGAATTACTTTCTAGTACATGGGAACATTCTTCAGCTAAACCGTTTATTCATATTATGCAGGATGTAGATAGTGAAGAAGATTATCATTCGCAATACATGGCGCATGCAATTACTGAAGCGGGATTCGATTATAAAATTATTCATGGTTTAGACGAATTATTTTGGAATGAAACAGGTCAAGTCGTTGATAGTGATGGCCGTATATTAGAGTGTGTTTGGAAAACATGGGCGTGGGAAACTGCTCTTGAGCAAATTCGGCAGGAATGTGAGAAAGACTATGAGCATTCAGCGCTACAAATTCGTACCGGACACTCAGAATATAATGACGTCAGACTAGTTGATGTATTATTAAAGCCTGAGATTCGTGTCTTTGAGCCTTTATGGACAGTCATTCCAAGTAATAAAGCGATATTACCTATTCTTTGGTCGTTATTTCCCTATCATCCCTATCTTTTGAATACAAGTTTTGATATCAGTGACGAGTTACGCTCGAGTGGTTATGCAATAAAGCCAATAGCAGGCCGCTGTGGTGACAATATCGGTTTGATAGGTGAGTGCGACACGATTTTAGATGAGACTTCTGGCCAATTCGATAAACAGGAAAATATTTACCAACAATTATGGTGCTTGCCAAACGTTGCAGGGCGTTTTATTCAAGTCTGCACATTTACTGTCGGAGGTCACTATGGTGGAGCATGTTTACGTTCAGACCCATCATTAGTTATCAAAAAAGATAGTAATATGGAGCCATTATGGATACTTGATGATAATGATTTTTTGGAAAAACCATTATGTTAGAAAGTGTATTTTAAAATTAATATAGTTATATTTTGAAAGTGGCATTATTAAAATCTGATTTTTTGTAGTTTCTTAGGCCTTCAGTTAATAGCTGATGGCCTTTATTTATAAAAAAATTGAAAAGCAAAGAAAAGCCCCAAATATCGAGGCAAAATAAACTGATACAATAGTTTAGAACACACTATCAGCATAGACATATTTATAAATGTTTTACATGAATAAAGTGTAAGCAAATACGGAAAAGAAAATACAAATTGGAGTCTCGTTAAATGAATAAGGAAATACTAGAGGATTCAAAATAAATATACCCTCTAGCATTTGAAATAAGAGCATTAATGTTTACTGGGCTGCTCTTTGTATTGCTTCTCCTCCTGCTTCTATATCTTCACCAACACCTTTAGTGGTATTACAGGCAGTTAATGTGAAAGCAACAACTAATGAGCAGATGAGGAAACTGATTTTTTTTAACATATTGTCTTCCTTTAAAGTTTGAAGTTATAAGTTTCAAAAGATCATTTTTAATTATAGCAGAACAATTCGATGACTATTTCTAGCTGTATACAGTAGTAAGATTGGGGTTAAACCCTCATTTTTATGTGGAATTGCCGTAGTTAGTGATACCTGACAAATGAAAATGAGCTGCTATATTTTAAGTGTTAGTACTTATTTTGGGCGATCAATCTACATTAGCAATAAAGGGTATACTCTATGATATTAAAAGAGCTATTTATCCGTATGCTTTATATTTTTCAATACTTATTATTTGGTTTTCTTTTGTTATTATCATCAATAGCCTTACCTAATTGGTTAGGTAACGCCACAAATTTTTTGTAGGATA